>JAQBQB010000017.1 GCA_028287235.1 Gemmatimonadota bacterium
CACGTGTTACGCACCCGTTCGCCGGTTGCCCTTGCGGGCCCCCGTGACTTGCATGTGTTAAGCACGCCGCCAGCGTTCGTCCTGAGCCAGGATCAAACTCTCCAATGGATTGTTCGAATTAGCTCTCCGAAACGCTCGTCATCAGACGTCAGTGTCATTCAGTCCAATGACTAACGTCCGGAATCAATGTATTCGTGAATTGTTCTCTCCCCGCTACCCACGAGAGCAGCGGATCAACAAGAGCCATCGCACGATCACACACTCGATTATCAAACAGCGTCGAACCCACAACTCCAAAAACTCATTGCGTTCCCCCAGTCCGGGGGAACGCGAAGTATAACTAGCGATCGAGCGAATTCAAGGGAGAAACCGGGCAAAAAAGCAGCGTGTCAGGTCTCGGCTCTGGCGTTGAGCGACGGTGTGCTGGCGCGCCAGCGGCGCGACGTACCGACCCTACACCCGATCCCGTAGCCCCAGTTCGTCGCTACTCCTCGTAACGACCAGGCCGCAGGGGACGTTCCTCTTCATCGACGCCGTCGTACTCGTCGTCGAGATCCACGAGCTCGTCATCTTCGTTCTCGACGTCGTCTTCATCCTCCTCGTCGTCGTCCTCGTCCTCGTCCTCATCGTCGTCGTCCTCTTCATCGTCGTCGAGATCATCATCGTCGTCGTCGAAGTCGACGTCGTCGTCGAGGTCATCATCCTCCTCGTCGTCGAGGTCCTCGTCGTCGAGAGGTTCGTCGTCGAGATCGTCATCTTCGCGCGGCGACAGCGACAGGGCCGACGACTCGAACTTGGCCGACATTGCTCGGTTCTCCTTGCAGAGCTGGGGTGAGGATGGAACGAGGGACGTGCGAACCTACGCAACCGCGCAACCGCTATCTGCTACGACTACCATCACCCGGATGCGAGCGCCGCTCGCGTCGGGTCAGCCCGACGCACGCTCACGCTTGGCTTCGCGCGACAACTTCTTTCGATCCGACGAACTGAGGAAACGCTTCCGCAACCGCACCGTCACCGGCGTCACTTCGATCAGTTCATCGTCCTCGATATACTCTAGGGCGGCTTCCAGAGTCAACTCCCGCGGCGGCTCCAGCGAGATGTTCTCGTCCGTCGACTTGGACCGCATGTTCGTCAGCTTCTTCTCGCGCGTGGGATTCACGTCCATGTCGCCCGGACGCGAATTCTCCCCGACCACCATCCCTTCGTACACCGTTTCACCCGGTGATACGAACAACGTCGAGCGCTCCTGTAACGTTGCGAGGGCGAACGCGACGATCGTGCCACCCTCCATCGACACCAGTGATCCACGCGTCCGGCCCGCGAGCGGTCCCGCCCACTGGCCGTAGTCCAGGAACCGGTGATGCATGATCCCGGTTCCGCGCGTGTCGGTCAGGAACTCCGAGCGATAGCCGAACAGGCCGCGCGCCGGAATGCGATACAACAACCGCACCAATCCCTGCCCCGGGTTCTTCATTTCCAACATCTCGCCGCGGCGCGGTCCGATCTTCTCGATCACGGTGCCCAGATACTCTTCGGGCACGTCGATCGCCAGCTCCTCGTACGGCTCCAGCCGCTCACCGCTCGCGCCTTCGCGCGTGATGACACGCGGGCGCGACACCTGGAACTCATACCCCTCGCGGCGCATGGTCTCCATCAGGATCGTGAGATGCAACTCGCCGCGTCCCGACACCGTCCACGTATCCGTCGAATCGGTGTCTTCCACCTTGAGCGCCACGTTCCGCTCGAGCTCGCGATACAACCGCTCACGCACCTGCCGCGACGTCACAAACTTTCCGTCCTGGCCGGCAAAGGGCGAGTTGTTGACGATGAAGTCCACCGAGATCGTCGGCTCCTCCACGGCAATGCCCTCGAGCCGCTCGGGATGCGCGACGTCCGTGATCGTCAGCCCGATCTCGACGCCATCGAGGCCCGCGAGCGACACGATCTCTCCCGCCTGCGCCTCCTGCACTTCCACGCGATCCAAGCCGTCGAACGTGAACAACCGCGTGATGCGCGACTGCGTCGGCTTCTGACTCTCGTCGAGCGGCAACAGCGCCACGACGTCGCCCACGTGCGCGGTGCCGCGCTCGATGCGGCCGATGCCGAGGCGTCCGAGATACGGCGAGTGATCGATCGTGGAGATCAACATCTGGAACGACCCTTCGTTGTCGACCGGCGGCGACGGCACGCGGTCGACGATCGTCTGGAACAGCGGCACCAGATCCTGCAGCGGCTGGTCCATGTCGAGCGTCGACGTGCCGTTGCGCGCCGACACGTAGACCACCGGCGCGTCGAGCTGCGTGTCGTCGGCTTCGAGCTCGATGAAGAGATCGAGCACCTCGTCGTGCACGCGCATCGGATCGGCGCCGGGGCGGTCGATCTTGTTGATGACGATGATCGGCGTGCGGCCGAGGGCCAACGCTTTGCGCAGCACGAAGCGCGTCTGCGGCATCGGTCCGTCGAACGCGTCGACGACGAGCAGCACACCGTCGACCATGCGAAGGATGCGCTCCACTTCACCGCCGAAGTCGGCGTGCCCCGGCGTGTCGACGATGTTGATCTTCGTCCCATGCCAGTTGACGGCGGTGTTCTTCGCCAGGATGGTGATGCCCCGCTCGCGCTCCAACGGGTTCGAGTCCATCACCCGTTCGGCGACGACCTGATTATCTCGAAAGGCGCCGCCCTGTCGAAGCATCTTGTCGACGAGGGTGGTCTTGCCGTGATCGACGTGTGCGATGATCGCAATATTCCGGATGTCCATAGCCTTTAAGTATAGCGAATCGAGGCACTTACATACAAGCGACGGATAGCGGCCCCAGGCGTCACCCGTGTAACTCCCGCGTCACCCTTTCGCCGCGCCCCGAACGGCCATAGGATGAAGAGAGCGAGTTATTGGGTGAGATGGTCCAATACGCCAATCGCAGGAGGTGGCTCCATGAACCAACCCGAAGACGCCGCGTCGGCTCACTACCCGCACGGCCGCGGATACGGGCACGATTACATGCGCGGCGGAGAAGTGCTCGGCGGCTATGGCTACGCCGAGCGGGACGAATACTCCAAGGCCCGCGGAGAGCTCAACGGAGACGAATCGCAGCTTTCGAGCTCGAGAGAGCAATCCGACGGACTGTCCCAGAACGACACCCGAACTTAGAAAGAGCGAGCTCGTTGTAGGAAACTCGCTACTTCGTTGATCTCGCAGCGCGCCGAGTGGACCACGGCGCGCTGTTTCTATTTTGCGGGTTTCCCGGATGCGTGGCGAGGGCAGGCCGCTCTGTCGGGACGATTCCGTCGTTTTGTTCGCGGATGACGCGGAAACTGCCGCGGAAACTGCCGGATCGCTCCGTTAGGAGCGAAAATTCCTCGCGCAACGAGCCCGGACGAACTTTTTCTTTGGAACCGACGCTCGGGACGCTACTCGTGGCATCCCGAGCGTCGGTTCCCAATAAGTTGGCCGTCCGGGCTCGTTGCGACCGGAGCCTTCAATGCACTCGGAGCGATCCGGCTCTTTTCCGCGGCAGTTTCCGCGCGATCCGTGTGCAAACGACGGAATCATCCCGGCAGGGCAGCCTATCGACGCCGCCCCGAACTGTCTATACGACCCGCACCGACCCCGACGCGCGCGCCGTTGTCATGTCGCTCTCCAGCGCCGAGACGTCATACCCTTTCGCACGGAGCGCAACCAGAAAGTTCGGCTTGTCCGCCGCGTGCGTAAATGCTTCCGTCAGATCGATCTGCCGCCCCTCGACCAGTTCCAGCAGCGCGTCGTTCATCGTCACCATACCGAGTCGTTTCGACGTCTGTACGATCGACTGAATCTGGAAGGTCTTTCGTTCGCGAATGAGGTTCGCGACGGGCGGCGTATTGAACAACACTTCGCGCGCCGCGACGCGCCCGCCGCCGATCTTCTTCAGCAGCGTCTGCGAGATCACACCGCGCAGCGAGTCGGCGAGCATCACGCGAATCTGCTCCTGCTGGTCGCCGGGAAACTGATCGATGATTCGATCGATCGTCATCGCGGCGGTCGTCGTATGTAGCGTTGCGAACACGAGGTGGCCCGTCTCGGCCGTCTCCAGCGCGATGGAGACGGTCTCGAGATCGCGCATCTCGCCGATGAGCACCACGTCAGGATCCTCGCGCAGCGCGGCGCGGAGCGCGGCCTTGAACGATCGCGTGTGCATTCCCACCTGGCGCTGCGACACCACGCACCGCTGGCTCGGGTGCACGAACTCGATCGGGTCCTCGATCGTGATGATGTGATCGCTGCGCGTGCGGTTCACCAGGTCTACCAGCGCGCAGAGCGTCGTGGACTTCCCCGAGCCGGTCGGACCGGTCACGAGCACCAGTCCGCGCGTCAGGGCGCAGAGGCGCTGAATCTCCGTCGGGAGTCCGAGCTCCTCCACCGTCACCACCGCCGGTGGAATGCGGCGGAAAACCGCCGCCGTGCCAGTGCGGTCCTTGAACGCGTTGGCGCGAAAGCGCGCGCAGCCGGGAATCTCGTACGCGTAGTCCGTGTCGTTCAGCGCCGCCAGCTCGGCGCGATTGGTCGCCGGAATGGTCGCGTCGATCAACGCCGCGACTTCGTCGGCACGCAGCCGCGGTTCGTCGGCGAGGCGGCTGATCACGCCCTGCAGGCGAAGAATGGGCGGCTCGCCCGAGCGGAGATGCAGGTCCGACGCGCCCATCGCCACCGCGGCGCGAAGCAGCTGGTCCATACGCTCGAGCGCGGGCGAGGTGACAACGATGTCCCCGTCTATCCCGTAGGCTGCGACGGCAGGCGCCGGCATCGCGGGAGGAGCGAGTGTCGAGTCGGTCGCGTCGGTCACGAGCGACAGCGCCGGCGTCTCCGTGGCGCCGATCCGAACGCGCCAGCGGCCGTCGGTCAACTCGGCCTTCGTCGAGAATGAGCCCTCGGGCGACACGTAGACGAAGCTCGCGGACTCGGCGCGTTCGAGATGCACCGTCGAGTCGGGCGGCGCCACCTCGCGCAGGAGCGATACGATCTGTGCGCCGGTGAGGGGCGCGCGCGTTACCGGCCGAGAGTCGCCGGCGCCCGTGAGCTGGACCCGCGCTGGGTTCCCCTCCTCCAGGGTCAGCACTCCGGCTTTGTGTCCTGCCATGACGGCGAGGAGGCGATCGAGTTGAGCCATTGTCGGGATGCGGAGACTACCGGCGGTGTCGGACCTGGGCGATCAACCGGCGATTCACGAGGCAGAGCGACGACGACGAGCGCAGCGTGAGGAAGCGCTGAGAATCCTCATTGAGAAAATCTAACAACCGCGGCCGGCTGGCACGGATCTCCATCCGCAGCTCGCCGGCGACGACCGAGCCGTCTGCGAGCACGACGTCGACCGCGGCACCCGCGACTTCGGCAAACGGAGTATCGGTCAAACCTGCACCGAACTCGACCGTTCTGATCTGCGCCTTGGCCAGCAGAACGAGCTCGTCACCGGTGGTCGCGAGGGGGACGAACTCGTCCTCCTCGTTGAATAGCTCCGCCGGCTCCTGAGGGCCAGTCCGATACCGCGCCGACGGCTGGAGAAAGATGTCTCCGTCGAGGGTCGCGCCGCCCACGAGAGCGACCTTGACCGGACGGCGGAGCTTTTCAATGCGGTACTCGCTCATGGGATTCCTGTGCTGGACATACGAAAGTGTCGTCACTCCCGGCTGAATCGTAAGCATCGACGCTAGCCACGAGGCCGCCTAGATTCAACGCGTGCTTCCCCGCTTGATCGCCATCGTCGTTCTGTTGGTCCTGAACGGATTTTTCGTCGCCGCGGAATTCGCGCTGGTTCGCTCTCGGCGAACCCGCCTCGAGTCGATGGCGCGAACCGGGGACTGGAAGGCGCGGCTCGCCCTCCGCGCGTCGGGAAACCTCGCCCGCGTCTACTCGGCGAGCCAACTCGGTGTCACGCTCGCCAGCCTCGCCCTTGGCGCGCTGGCCGAGTCGTCGCTTGGCGGATTTTTCGCCGACATGCTCACGTCGGTGCCGGTGGCGCTCGACCTGTCGGTGCGCGTCGGCATCGCGGCGGCGATCGCCTTGACCATCGTCACCTTCTTTCACGTGGTGTTCGGCGAGCTCATTCCGCGCGGCGCGGCGCTGTCGCACCCGGAGAACGTGGCGCGCTGGCTCACGCCCCCGCTCCTCGCCTTCGCGTGGCTGCTCACGCCCTTCGCGTCCTTGCTGAACAAGACGTCGGAGATCGTCCTCCGGGCCGTGGGGCAGAAGCCGGCCAACCCGGAGGAGAACGTGCACTCCCCCGAGGAGCTCCGCATGCTGGTGGAGCAGAGCCAGGAGGTGGGAGTGCTCGAGACGCAGGACGCGAACATGCTCGAGGGCGTGTTCGAGTTCTCGGAAAAGAACGCGTACGACGTCATGACGCCGCGCACCGACATCGACGCCCTGCCCATCGACTCCTCACTCGACGACACGCTCGCGCTGGTCGAGGAGAGCGGGCGCTCGCGCTATCCGGTGTACGAGGACACGATCGACAACATCGTGGGCCTCATGCTGGCCAAGGATCTCATCCCGGTGCTGCGCGCCAAGCCGTTGGGGTTCGCGCTGTCGTCGATCATGCGTCCCGTGCACGTCGTGCCCGGCTCGCGGGAGGTGGAAGAGGTGCTCGCCGACTTCAAGCGGCAGAAGGAGCACATGGCGATCGTGCTCGACGAATACGGCGGCACCGCCGGTCTCGTGACGATGGAAGATCTCCTCGAGGAGATCGTCGGCGAGATTCTCGACGAGTACGACGAGCCGCCCGAAGCGCCGGCGCGCGACGGCTCGGATCTCGTCATCGTGCCCGGCGGCACGAACATCGGCGAGTTGAACGAACGGTTCGGTCTCGACGTGCCCGACGAGGACTACACCACGATTGGCGGCTACATCTTCGGCGCGCTGGGACGGCTTCCCGTGGTCGGCGACCGCGTGTCGGCCGGCGGCGCGGTGTTCACCGTGCGCGAGATGGATGGCCGCCGCATCGAGTCGCTAGCGGTAGACCTGCACTCCGCCGGCGATCGGCGGGCGAAGGAGCGCGGGGAGAAATAACAAACAGGGTCATCCTGAGCGAATCGCCGATGTCATCCTGAGCGAAGCGTCGATGTCATCGTGCGCGAACCGTCGATGTCATCCTGCGCGAAGCGTCGATGTCATCCTGAGCGAAGCGAGGGATCGCTGTCCTCGCGAAGCGATCCTTCGCTCGCGGTGCTCGCTCAGGATGACGTCGGCGCGGTGCTCGCTCGCAATGACGTCAGCGCTTCGGCCCGCGCGGCAGCAACTCCTTCATGTCGGCGAGCTGCCACGCATTCACGGCCATGATCGTCGCGGCCTGCGCCACGTCGGCCGGAATGGTGTGCTTGTAGTCGTCCACCTGCGAGTGGTGCGTGTGGTTGTATCCCGAAGTGGCCTGATCGTAGTTGAAGCTCGGAATCCCGTCCTGAACGAACGACAGGTGGTCGGTCCCCGTCTTCACTCCCGTTCGCACCACGAGCTGTCCGAGCCCCGCAACGGGCTGCAGCATCGACTTCCACATGTCGCGCAGCTCCTCGTGGCCCTGGAGCGCCATGCCGGTGATTCGTCCCGTCCCGTTGTCGAGCACGAGTACCGCCTGAACGTTGTCGGCATCCTTCTCGTGCGCGGCGGCGTAGGCCTGAGAGCCGAACAACCCTTCCTCCTCGGCGCCGAAGAGCACGAAGCGAATCGTCCGCTTGGGGCGCACGCCCGACGCTTCGAGAATGCGCGCTGCCTCGAGCACGGCCACCGCGCCCGTGCCGTTGTCCGTGCCGCCCGTGCCCAGATCCCACGAGTCGAGATGCGCACCGAGTAACACGACCTGCTCGGGGTGGTCGCTCCCCCGAATCTCCGCGACGGTGTTGTACTGCTGCAGCGTGTCGCGCGTGAACGAGTTCGTGACGTCGGCCTCGATGCGCACCAGCTCGCCGCGGCGCAGAAGCCGCTCGAACTGCGTGTACGTCTCGTTCGGGATCACGATCTCCGGCACGGGCGAGATGGCGTCGGGCGCGCCGCTCATCGTGAGGAGGCCGAACTCCTTGCCGCCGTCGCGAATCACGCCGGCCACTTTGTCGCGCGCCGATACCCAGGCGCGAGCGGGCATGAAGCGCCGCTCTTCATCGGAGTGCGGTTGCAGCGACGCACGAAGAGAATCCAGGCGCGCGGCGTCTGCCGCCGAGGGAGTGGCGTCGGGATTCGAGACCGGATACGACGGCCCGGCCAGCACCCACTTGCCCGCGAGCTTCCCCTTGAAGCGGCGATTGAACTCCGCCTCCGTGCGCGCGTCCATCAACACCACGTCGCCGGCGCGCGGACCGTTCGTGCCCGGCGTCCAGGCCCATGACGCGCCGATCAGCTCGCGCCGTTGCGGCGCGAGCATGCGCAGCGTCATGGGGCCGCGCGTCCAACCCACGCCGAACTTGAATCCTTCGAGCTCGCTCTTATCCAAACCGTAGTCGCGAAATTTCTTCTGCGTCCACTCATTGGCGCGGCGCATCTCCGGCGTGCCGGCGAGGCGCGGGCCGATGACGTCGAGCAGGTACTGCAGACTGGAATCGGCCTGCGAGCGTTGCGTCCCTTCGCGAATGATGCGCGCCACGATGTCGTCATTCGACGGCACGGTGACGGACGCCTGCGTGACCGAAGGCGCCGAAGGTGCCGACTGCGCGGTCGCGCTCGTCGAGGCGATTCCAGCCAGCAGCGACAGCGCGACGAGCTTCCTTCCGAGCATCAGACCTCCACTGCCCGCGCGCCCGCCGTGCGGCGCGCGATCTGCGCACAGAGTAGAATTGCCTCGATCATGCTCGACGCGTCGGCAATTCCCTGCCCGGCGATGTCGAGCGCCGTGCCATGGTCGGGCGACGTGCGTGGGAACGGCAGCCCGAGCGTGACGTTCACCGCGCCGCCGAACGACGCCACCTTGATCGCCGTCATGCCGACGTCGTGATAGGGCGCGATCACGGCGTCGAAGGCGCCGCGCATCGCGCGCACGAACACCGTGTCGGCGGGAAAAGGCCCCGCGATTCCCGCCGCGTCGGCCGCGGGGCGCAGCAGCTCGTCGTCCTCGCGCCCGAACCGGCCGCCGTCTCCGGCGTGCGGATTGAGCGCACACAGCGCGATGCGCGGCTCGGCGATACCGAACCACTCCTGCAGCCCGGCGCGCGTGACGGCGGCCGCATCGGCGATCGCGCGAGCCGTGAGCGCCGTAGGCACGTCGCGCAGCGCGAGATGCGTCGTCGCGAGGACGACGCGCAGCGGATTGGTCGCGCCCGCGGTGGGCTTCGTCGCGGCGAGCATCATCGCCACGCGCCGGCCGGTGAGCGTCGCCAACATCTCGGTGTGGCCGGGATAGGAGTATCCACCGGCGAGCAGCGCCGCCTTGTCGAGCGGCGCCGTCACGATCCCGTCCACCGCGCCCTCGAGCGCCAACGCCACGGCGCGCTCGATCGCGCGGCCGGCGAAGCGACCGGCGTCGGCAGCGGCAGCCGTTGCGGTGCCGGCGGCGGTCCACGATCCCGTTCGCTCGTCCACGTCGACGCCGGCATTCGCCGGACCCACGAAAACGAGATCGGCGGCGGCGCGCACTTCGCGCGACGCCGCCGTTTTCATGATGATCTCCGGCCCGATGCCGCGCACGTCCCCGAGCGTGACGGCCAGCCGCGGCCGACGACCCGAGTGGAGCGTCACGAAACGACGCCTCCGCCGTTACGGCTTCGCGCTCACCACGGTGGGATCGAGCCGCACCGTGACGTACGCCTGCTTCCGCAGTGTTTCGACGTAGCGGTGAATGCCTCCGCGCTGTGCGAGCTCCGACCGCACCGCCGCCCGCAGCTCGTCGATCGTCTGTTCGCCGCCTTCGGTCACCGTCGACAACTGCGCGACCACGAACTTCGGCACGTCGGGACGAGTCGCCGAGCCTGGGATCTGGAAGACGGAGATGTCGCCAGGCTTTCCGCCGGTGAACGCCTTCTGGTACGTGGCCGGCAGACTGTCGCGCGCATAGGGAGTGGCGATGCTCGTCTCTTCCTTGCCCGGATAGTCATGGTACTTCTTCGCCAGCGTGTCGAACGCCACGCCGCTCTTCAGCAGCTTCGACACGCTGTCGGCGAGCACTCCCGTGCGCGCGACGTCGGCCGAGTCGATCTTGGGCGCGATGAGGATCTGGTGCGCCTTCACTTCGCCCGGTTGCACGCGGTCCACACGAATGATGTGGAAGCCGTACGGCGTTTCCACGACGGGGCTCAACTGACCCGGCGCCAGTGCGGCGAGATACGGCGTGCCGAACAGCCAGCGCTCGAACTCCGGCAGGTTGTCGTTGCGCCGCGCCCAACCGAGATCGCCGCCCGTTTCCTTCGTTTTGAGATCCATCGATTCGCGCTTGGCGAGCTTCTCGAAATCGGTGCCCGACTTGAGCTGCGCGAGCAGCGACTCGGCGCGCACGCGCGCGATCTCCTTCGCCGGCGGTGACGCCTGCGGCGCCATCACGATCTGCTTGAACGTTACCGCCGCGGGCTTCTTCGGCAGAAAGTCCTTGCTCCGCGCGAACTCGGCCTTCACCTCGGCTTCGGTCACGTTGATCGGAATGATCTTGCCGTCGGTCGTCAGCTTGCGGATGGCGCGGTCGAGCGTCATCTGGCGGCGGAACTGCTCCATCAGATAGCGACGATACTCCTCGGGCGTGCCGAGCGAGGCCTTGGCCAACTTGTCGCGGAACTCGGCGTCGGTCGTGAACTGCGAGCGAACGGCGCGCACCTGACGGTCCACCTGCGGCGTGACGTCCGCGTCGGGCACGTCGATCTTCAGCTCCTTCGCCTTCTGGATGATGAGCTCCTCTTCGATCATGTCGTTGAGGACGTCACGCTCCATGGCCGACGCGGCGGCGCTGTCCGCCGGGGCGGGAGTGCCGCGCTGGATCTTCTCGTAGACCTTCTCGCGCAAGTCGTAGCGCGTGATGGGCTGGTCGCCCACGATCGCGACGATCGCATCCAGCGGAACGGGCGAGGTCACGGCGGCCGGCTGCTGCGCGGGCAGTACGTGCAGCGCACCGGCGGCAAAGACCAGCAAGGACGAAGCGAAGATGGATTTCATACGACGGGATACCCACGGGCGAGGGCCAGGGATCCGTCCCCTTGGCGGGGGGAGCCTGGCCCTCTGATGATGAACGAGCTTACGGCTTCGGCGGCTTCGGAGCGGGCGCGGGAGCAGGCGTGGGCTGTGCAGCCGGCGGCTGCGCACCACCCGGCGGCGGACCGGCCGGCGCACCCATGCCGGGGAGCGGAATCTGCGACTTGGGCTGGTTCGCCGCACGAGCCGAATCGGCCGACGCGCGAACCTTCGTGGCACGCTCGAACGCGCGATCGATACCGGCCGAGTTGATCGACGACTCGTACTTGGCGTCGAGCATCTTCTTGAGCGGCGTGGGCAGCGACAGCGGCTGTGCCTGTCCGGCCATCATGCGGTCGAGATAGGCGTCGACGCGCGAGGCGGCGAGACGCTCCTTTTCCGCGGTGCTCTTCGCGCTGTCGGCAAGCTGCTTCGGATCGACGCCGAGGGCACCCCAGACGTTCGTCACGAGGTTGCCGATCTCGTTGTACATGTTCGTGCGCTCGGCCGCCGGGACGTCGATCTTCGCGCTGTCGGCACGCGCGAGCAACACCTGCTGCGTGGCGATCTGCTTGATGAACGGCTTGAGCACCGAATCCGGCGCCTGCGGAATACGCTGCATGATCTGCTGCTGCGGCGGCGTGGTCTCGATCCAGTCGAGGAAGTTCTGCACCGTGAGGTTGCCGCCCTTGTAGCTGGCGAGCGTCGTGTTGTCCTTGCGGTGCTTGCCCGGATCCTTCGCCGCGCCCTTGATCGCCGCGGCCGCGTTGTCCTTCACCTGCACGTTCGCGCCCGTCTCGAGCTGCGCCATGTAGGTGCTGTCGGCGATGTGCTTGGCCGCCTGCGAGTACTGCGCGGAGAAATCCTTCTGCGCGTCGGCGTAGGGCAGCCGCTGAATGATGTGGAAGCCGAAGTTCGTCTCGATGGGCTGCGAGATCTCGCCGGGCTTGAGCGCGGCCGTCGCGGCGGAGAACGCCGGGATCATCACACCCTTCTGGAAGACGCCGAGATTGCCGTTGTTCTGCGCCGCGCTCGGATCGCCGCTGTATTTCTTCACCAGCTCGGTGAAGTTGGCCGGTGTCACCTGCGCGCGAACCATCGCGGCTCGCTTGCGAAGCGAATCTTTCTCGGCGGCCGAGGGCGGAACGCCCTGGTTCTTGTACGCGAGCAGGATATGGCGCGCGGCGAGCAGTCCGCCCCCCGCCTGGTTGTACGCCGCTTCGCTGCCGGAGTCGACCTTGAACGTCTTGCTCGCCGAGTCCATGAAGCGCTGCAGCTTCTGCATGTTGATGATCGGCGCGAGCGCCAGATCGATCGCCTTGGAATCCTTGAGCGAATCGCCATGCGCCGCGGCGTAGGCGATCTGCTGGTAGCCGGTCCAGATGTCGGTGAGGATCGCCGCGTTGTCGCGGGTCACGGGCACCTGGATCTTGGCGCCGCCGAGCATGTCACCGAGACGCGTGACGGAAAGTTCCTGCGAGCCGGCGCGTGCGACGACGTCCACGTGCGCGGTGAGTGCGTCCTTCAGCCCGCCACATGCCGCCACACCCAGGATGGTGCAGACAGCCGCGAAGCCAACGAGGGAACGAGAGCGCATTAAACCAGGGTCTGGGGTCGAGGGGGAGGGTCTAACTGACCAAACCTCGAAGCGCGCGGACGAGTCCGTCGAGCATCGGGGCGCCGCCGAGGCGGGTAAGCTTGAGTGACAGCGGAACCGCTCGGCGGACCTCCGCTTGGAACTGCACGTCGTGAAAGGCCGCCGAGAGCCCTTTGACACGGGGCGCGGCAGAATCTCTAAAGGTAATACGAGCCTCGTCACCACGCACCAGGATTCCTTCTATCCCCATGGCACCGCCAATGATCCGCAGTTGCGCCAGCGCCAACATCGCCTCGCCGGGAGCCGGGATCGGACCGAACCGGTCGCGTAGCTCAGTCCGCAACGCTTCCACGTCCTTGGGGTCGGTGAAGCGCGCGAGTCTCTTGTAGATGTCGATCTTCGCGTCCTGAGAGACGACGTAGTCGTCGGGCAGGTAATTCGGGGTGTCGATCGTGACGTCCGACGGCACCATCTTGGGCGCCGCGTCGCCCGACACCAGGCGGCGCACCGTCTCCTCCAGCATGCGCAGGTACATGTCGAAGCCCACGGCGTGCACGAACCCCGACTGCTCCGCGCCGAGCAGGTTGCCGGCGCCACGCATCTCGAGATCCTTGAGCGCGATTCGGTAGCCCGCGCCGAGCTCGGTGTGGTGCTCCAACACCTGCAAGCGGCGCTCGGCGTCGGGGTCGACCGAATCGGGCACGATGAGGTAGCAGTATGCGCGGCGGTGAGAGCGGCCCACGCGCCCTCGGAGTTGATACAACTGCGCCAACCCAAAATTGTCGGCGCGGTTCACGAACATCGTGTTCGCGTTCGCCACGTCGAGGCCCGATTCCACGATCATGGTGGAAACGAGCACATCGATCTCGCCGCTCACGAAGGAGTGCATGTGCGCTTCGAGCTCCTTCTCCTTCATCTGTCCGTGCGCCACCGCGATGCGCGCCCGCGGCACGATTCGCTGGATGTGGTCGGCAATCGCCTGGATGGTCTCGATGCGGTTGTGGACGAAGAACACTTGCCCGCCGCGATCGAGCTCGCGCGAGATGCCTTCGTCGATCAAGCCGTCGTCCCACGGCTCCACGTACGTGAGCACGGGCGAGCGGTCGCGCGGCGGCGTCTGCATCAGCGTCATGTCGCGCAAGCCGGCGAGCGACAGGTGCAGCGTGCGGGGAATGGGCGTGGCGGTGAGCGTCAGCACGTCCGTCTGCAGCTTGAGCTGCTTGAGCCGCTCCTTGTGCTTCACGCCGAAGCGATGCTCCTCGTCGACCACGATGAGCCCCAGATCCCCGAACTCGACGTCGGGGCTCAGCAGCCGATGCGTCCCGATCACGATGTCGACCTTCTTGTCCTTCAGCTCCGCGACGATCGCCGTCTGCTCTTTCGCCGTTTGGAAGCGGCTCAATGCGGCGACGCGAATCGGGAAGTCGGCGAGCCGCTCGCTGAACGTACGCGCATGCTGGTCGGCGAGAATCGTCGTCGGCACGAGCACCGCTACCTGTCGTCCCGATTGCACCGCCTTGAATGCGGCGCGCACGGCGATCTCCGTCTTGCCGTAGCCCACGTCGCCGACGAGCAGGCGGTCCATGGGGCGCGTGCTCTCCATGTCGCCCTTCACCTGAGTCGTCGCGGTGCGCTGGTCGGGCGTGTCCTCGAACAGAAAGGCCGACTCGAGCTGCTTCTGCCACGGTGTGTCGGGCACGTGCGGTGGACGCGTCGAGATCTTCCGGCGCGCGTACAGGTCGAGCAGCTCGACCGTCATCTCCTGAATCGCGATGCGCGTGCGTTCGCGCTGCTGCCCCCACCGCTTGCCGCCGAGGCGGTGCAACCGCGGCGGAGGCGAATCTTCGGAGATGTCGTCGGACGACCGGTACTTCTCGAGCTGGTCGATGCGGTACAGCGGCACGTTGAGCCGGTCGCCGCCCTCGTACTCCACCACCGCGACCTCGATCGTGCTCTGCCCCACGAAGATCTGTGTGATGCCGCGATAGATGCCGACGCCATGCTCGAGGTGCACGACGTAGTCGCCGTTCTTGAGCGACAGCGTGTCGAGCGCCGCCGTTCCCGAGATGTACCGGCGTGCGCGACGAATCCGCCGCTCGCGGCGGAAGATCTCGTGGTCGGTGAGAATGCGAAGCCCGAGCGAGGAGCTCGACGTCGCTCTTCCCGCGTCCCCCTTCCCGCTTCCCGGAACGACGAATCCCCCGTCCAACACTCCGATCGACAACGCCGCCGGCGACGGACCCGAATACTCGTCGCTCAACAGCTCGTCGAGACGCTCGGCCTGCCCTTCGTTGTCACAGAGGATGACGGTGGGCAGTCCGTCGCGCACCAGGCGCTTGAGCTGCTTGATGTCGCGATCGATCGCTTCCGGCGGCCGAATCGGAAACACGATGTCGGGCTCGGCTTCGCCTTCGTCCACGGCGTTGATCGTGCCGAGGCGGCGGATCGCCTTGAGGGTGACCTCGGGGCTCTCGAACAGCTCGTCGCGCGACGGAACGTCTTCGCCGCGGCGGCGCGCGAGCTCGATGTGATGCTGCGCGTCGTCCCAGGTGCGCTTGAGCTCCGGCTCGATGTGCGACCCGCGCGGAATGACGAGGAGCGTGTCCGGCGAAAAGAGCGACGTGATCGAGCCGCGCTCGAAGTCGCCGGCGTCCTCGCGCACGTGGCCGTCCACCGGCAGCACGAGCGCGAAGTCCACGGCGCGGCTGGAGCGCTGGGTCACGAGGTCGAAGTGGCGCAGATCCTCGATCGTATCGCCCCAGAACTCGGCGCGCACCGGCTCGGCCATTCCAAAACTGTAGACATCGAAGATGCCGCCGCGAATGCTGAACTGGGCGACGTCTTCGACCATGGGCACGCGCTCGAAGCCGATCGCCTCGAGATGCGCCGCGAGCTCGCTGAGCCGGTGCGTGCCGCCCTTGCGCAGCTCCACGCGCAGCTCGCGCAGCGCGCTCGGCATGCGCGTCTTCTCCGACAGCGCGCGCGCCGTGGTGAGTAGGATCTGCAGCTCGCCGCGCGTGAGCCGCTCGAGTGTCTCGACCCGCTCGCCGGCCACTTCCATGTGCGGCTCGGCTTCACCGAAACCCTCGCGCGCCGGATAGAGCGCGATCGACGTCTCGGGAATGAGCGTTTGTAGATCGGCCAGCCAGCGCTCGGCGTCGCCCACGCCTTCGGTAGCGACGACGAAGAAGCGCGTCGGCAGCCGGCGGGCGAGCGCGGCGACGAGCGCCGCGTCGGCCGATCCCGGCAGCCCGCCGGCGACCAACCGTTGGCCGGGCGCCGGAAGCGTGTTGAAAACGCGATTGAATGCCGGAAGTCGCTCGACCGCGTCGAGCAGTGCGTCGAGTGCCATCAGGCCACGCGACGGCTGCGGGCGCCGATCGCCAATGCTTCGATGAGCAGCATGAGCAGCGCGAAGATCAGCGCCGGTTCCACGAGCGAGCGGCGCGCCGCGGCGCGAAACGCCATCGACGCCCACGCGGCCACGTCGGGCGCGACGAGCGTGCGGTCGGCGTGCATGCGGCCGCGCAACTCGTCGGCGGAATAGCGATCGAGCACCGATTCCTCGGGGGGTGGATTGACGACGATCGCGCCCACGCGGCGGTTGGCGCGCGTCAGAAAATAGGTGCCGGCGCGCGGCGGCACGTCGACCGCGTCGCCGAGCGGCACGCGCTGCCCGTCGGGCATCTCGAGTGCGTCGGCCCAGCGCGGTCGAGGAAGGTGCGCCCCCGGCTCGGCGGCGATCGCCTGCCCCGGCTCGCCGACGAGTCGCTCGGTGAGCACGCTGCCGAGCCACGGAACGAACGACGCGCGCACCGGGAGGTTCGTCGCGTCCGGTGTGAGTGGCGATCCGGCGATCACGTAGCGCGGTCCCGCGACGATCCACGCGTCGCGGCCGACCACGGCGAGCGTATCCGCCGCCGCGCCCGCCTGCGCGATGAGATCGTAGTGCGACGACACCGTGACGCCGTCGAAGCCCGTGCCGCGCGCCGTGCTCTCTCCGGGCCGACGCGTGCCGAATCGCCAGGGAACGCCCGCACGCTCGAGCGCGCGGTTGGCGGCACCGAGCTTCACCGGATCGGTTGGCGCGGCGATGAGCGCGGGCAGCGACGTCAGCTCGTCGGCCGGCACCACGGTGATGTCGTGTCCGTCGACGACGCGCTCCGTGCTGCGCAGCACGTCGATGGCATTCTTGACGAACGGTCCCGCCGACGGCGCGATGGCGACGCCCGGCGCCGGTCCGATCCACACGGCGAAGTGCCGCACGTTGTCGCCGGCCAGCTCGTCGGGCTCGAGCTCCACGGTACCCGAGATCCATCCGCGCTCGGGTGGCGACGCGCGGACCACGACTTCTTCGTTCGGCGCCGCGGTACCGCGCGCGAACGTGCGGCCACTGAGCGTGATGCGGTAGGTCGTGGAATCGCGCGACAGAAAGCGCGTCGCGACGGCGCCGCGCGGCGTCCAGCGCACCGGCCGCGCTTCGGCGAGCGTGACGGCGCGGTTCACCGGCGGCGCGATCTGCGGCGTGTAGAGCAGCACCTGCGCGTCGGCGATCGACGGCATGCGCTGCCACTCCGTGCGCTGGCCGTCGGTGAGCAGCGCGATCTGCCGCGCCTCGAGTCCCGCGCCGCGCACTACGCTCGCCGCGCGCGTCAGCGCGCCGCCGGGATCGCCCGCGCCGGCGATGGGTTCCACGCGGTTGATCTCGTCGCGCAGGACGCTGGCACTTCCTCCCGACACCCGCCCATCGATCGTCACGAGCCACAGCCGGTCCGCCGACGTCGCGTTCGCCACCACGTCGCGCGCCATGCTCTTGAACTGGTCGAGCACCGGCTTGCCGTTCACTACGCTCGACGAGCTGAGCGAGTTGTCGATGACGATGGCGATCGCCGTGGGCGCGTGCCCCGACCCGACCCACCGGGCCACGGGCCGCGCGGCGGCAATCGCGATCGCCAACAGCGCGAGGACGCGCAGGAGCATCAATAAGAGATTTCTAATACGAAGCGTGCGGCTGTGCTCCTTCTCGGCGCGCGCCAGGTACCGCGCGGCGGGAAAGTCCACCCGCGCGCCGATGCGCCGGCGCATGAGATGGATGAGCAGCGGCACGGCGACGGCGCCGGTGAGCAGCAAATAGAACGGCGCGAGAAAGCTCATGGCTCGGAGGGCCTTAGGGCTGGTGCTGGCGCGCCGCGAAGGCGCGGCGGAGCGGCACGCCGAAGGGGGCGTCGGTCGACACCACCTCGTACCCGATCCCCAGCGACCCGAACATCGTTCGCCACTCGCCGATCACCTCTTCCACGGTGTTGCGGTAGGCCACGCGGACGTCGGCCACGCTCGCCGGCACGGTGAGGTCGCTCTCCGGATCGACGAACAGCGCTTCCCCGCTCGACGGCAGCTCGCGCTCGGCGGGATCCATGATGTGCAACACCGTGACGTCGTGCCCCGCGGCGCGCAGCCCGCGCATCGCCGATTCCACGTCGGCCACGTCCATGAGCAGATCGGAGATCAACACGATGAGCCCGCGCCGGTTGATCAGCCGCGCCGCCTGGTGCAGCGCCTGCGGCGCGCTCGACGCGCGGCCGGTTCCCGGCTCCTCGAGCGCCGCGACGATGCGCCGCCATTGCCCGTTCCGCGTGCGCGGCGGAACCGACGAGCGAATGTGATCGTCGAAGCGCACGAGCCCCACGGCGTCGCGCTGGCGCAAGAACAGAAGTGCGAGCGCCGCGGTCAACCGTTCGGCGTACGCGAGCTTGGTGAGCCGGTCGACCGCCACGACGTCGCGCGCCACGGCGCGCATGTCGTTCCCACTCCAGGCCATCGACCGGCTGACGTCGAGCACGATGCTGGCGCGGAGGTTCGTCTCCTCCTCGTACTGCCGCACCACCCACCGATCGGAGCGCGCCGCGATCTTCCAGTCGATGTAGCGCAGATCGTCGCCAGGTTGATAGGGGCGATACTCCGCGAACTCCACCGAGAACCCCTTGCGAGGCGACCGGTGGAGACCGGACATGAAACCATCGACGATCCAACGGGCGACAATCTCGATCCGACCGAGCGCTGCGAGGCTCGCGGGGTCGAAGAGGTCGGCGCGGGGGGCGCGGGTGCTTTCCATAGGGAACGGCCAAAGATAATCTGACACCACGCGTGCTGGTGGCTCAATCACGATTGCCGATGCGCCACGCGCCGTACCGTAATAGCGAGTTTACGCCCGGCCCCACTAAGGGATCTTGACAGGATTGCTTCTGTCCACCAATTTGTATACACACACTCTTCGGAGACGCTGTATGCAGCGGATTCGGGTTCTCGGGTTCGGTGCTCTCGTTGTTGCTGGCGCCTGCGCGACCATGCCGCAGGGAACGACTGGCTCGTCTCGATACGACGCAGCGTCGCCGCGCTCTCCGTCCCGCGCGCAGTCCCGAACGCTCAGCGCCACGGAGCGTGATTCCGTGATCGCGCAGATGCTCGCCGATCGCGAAGGGCCGGGCCTGTCGATCAGGGCGGACTTCACCAGCTTCGCCGGCAGCCGCCGCGTGCGCGGCAACTTCCATCTCGACGACGACGCCTACGTCCTGATCGGCCAGATCGACGCCGACGGCGTGCTCCGAATCGTCTTCCCCGCGAGCCCCGGCGACGACGGCTTCGTGAAGGGAGACAAGTCGTACCAGACCGGCGAATTCTTCGCCGGCTTCACCGATCAGTATCGCTATCGCGCGCAGAACCAGCTGCTGTATCGCGGCGCGGACGTCGCGCGCGACTCATATGATGGTGGACTCGGCGTGCTCTTCGCGATCGCGTCGTGGCGGCCCATGCGCTTCGATCGCTTCACGAACGACGGACGGTGGGATTCCTTCGAGCTCGCCGACCAGGATTTCCTCCGCGATCCGCGTCCCGCGGTTCACGAGCTGGCGTCGCTGCTCGCCGGCGATAACCGCGAAGCGTACACGGTGAAGTTCGCGCGCTACTACTCGACGATGTCGACCGCCGGCACCTACAGCTCGCAGAACGCGTACGGATATGGCTACTGCCTCGGGGCGGCGCCGTTTGGCTTCGCAGCTTCGCCGTTCGCGTTGGGCTTGGGCTACGGCTCGGCGAGCTACTACGACTCGTTCTACCGGTTTGGACACGACTTCACGTCGCGCGGGACGAATTACTACTACGACGCGGGCGGCGACTGCTATCGCCAGGGCGGCGCGTTCAGCGGCTTCGGTTCCACGTTCGGCGGCTATCGTATCGCCGAAGGGCCCGGCCTTCCGCAGGGCCGCCCCCACGCGTTCGACGCGATCAATCGTCGTCCGCCCAGCGTGCCGGCACCGGTGCCGACGCTCCGGATGCCGACGCCGGGCACCAACAGCGACGCGTCCGCCGAGACTGCACGGCCCAAGCGCGGGAATTTCTCGCCCGAATATCGCCAGCGTGGCTTGATCACGAACGACGAGGCGAGCACGGGTCCAGTGCGCCGTTCGCCCCGCCTCGAGGCGCAGTTCCCCGCGAACTCACCGCGCTCGCGTCCGTCGATCCAGGAGACGGCCGGACGCCACCTCGAGAATGGGAACGACGGTTCGATGACGTCACGTGCTCGCCCGACTCCTCGAAGCGAGCCGGCACCGCGCGCCACGCCGCAGGCTCCGCCGGCGGCCGCAGTCGCTCCGCGAAGCGCACCGGCACCGACGCCAAGCGCTCCGACCAAGGCGTCGCATCACGAGGCGCGTCACTAACGCGCTGAGCGCGCCACTAAGCGCTTCGCGCCAATGACGTTGTGCTCATGTCGTACGAAGGCCGCGCACCCCGGTGCGCGGCCTTCGCCGTTCTGCCCAGGTCTCCATTCGTGCTCGCGGCGGTCGACGGTCGCTATATTCCGATGGCACAAGTAGTTCCCGAGTTGTTCCCGAGTTGTTCCTGTCGTCATCGTCTGCGCTGAGTCTGCTTTGAAGCTCGATCACATCCGCAATTTCTGCATCGTCGCTCATATCGATCATGGAAAGTCCACGCTCGCCGACCGGCTGATCGAAGCCACCGGCATGCTCCAAAAGCGTGAGATGAAGGCGCAGGTGCTCGACACGCTGGACCTCGAGCGCGAGCGCGGGATCACGATCAAGCTCAACGCCGTGCGCATGACTTACAACGCGCAGAACGGCGAAGCGTACGAATTCAACCTCATCGACACGCCGGGGCACGTCGACTTCACGTACGAGGTCTCGCGCTCATTGGCCGCCTGCGAGGGCGCCATCCTCGTGGTGGATGCGTCGCAAGGCATCCAGGCGCAGACGCTATCGAATCTGTTCCTCGCGCTCGACGCGGGGCTCGAGATCATTCCGATCCTCAACAAGATCGATCTCCCCGGCGCGGAGCCCGAGCGCCGAAAGCAGGAAGTGCACGATCTCATCGGCGCCAATCCCGACGACATCCTGCTCGTGAGCGCCAAGGAAGGACTCGGGATTCCCGAGCTGCTGGAAGCGATCGTCAAGCGCGTGCCGGCCCCCGAGGGCGATCCCGACGCGCCGCTGCGCGCGCTGATCTACGATTCGTACTACGACCGCTACCGCGGCGCCGTGCCCAGCGTGCGCGTCATCGACGGCGTGCTCAAGCCGGGCATGAACATTCGCTTCGCCGCCGGCTCCGGGCTGTCGTACGAAGTCGCGCAAGTCGGCTACAACCAGCTCCGCCAGGTCGAGACGGAATCGCTCGGACCGGGCGAGGTGGGGTTCGTCGTCGCCAACGTGCGCACCGTGAAGGAGACGCGCGCCGGCGACACGGTGTTCGACGCGTCGAAGCCCGACGTTGAGCCGCTGCCCGGCTACAAGGACGTGCATTCGATGGTGTTCTCGGGGCTCTACCCGACCGACACCACCCAGTACGAGGGACTCCGCGACGCGCTCGAGAAGCTCCAGCTCAATGACGCTTCTCTAAACTACGAGCCGGAAACGTCCACGGCGCTCGGCTTCGGTTTCCGCTGCGGCTTCCTCGGGCTGTTGCACATGGAGATCGTCCAGGAGCGGCTCGAGCGCGAGTTCGATCTCGACCTGGTGACCACCGTGCCGAGCGTGGAGTACCACGTCTGGCGCACCGACGGCACGATGGAGCTGCTCGAGAGCCCGGCCAAGCTCCCCGACGCCGGCACCATCTCCAAGATCGAGGAGCCATACGTCAAGGCGCGCATCATGGCGCCGTCGGACTACATCGGTCCGATCATGACGCTCGCCACCGAGCGGCGCGGTGTCTACAAGAACATGACGTACCTCGATACCGCGCGCGTCGAGTTCGACTTCGAGTTCCCGCTCGGCGAGATCATTCTCGACTTCTTCGACAAGCTGAAGACGATCAGCCGCGGCTACGCGAGCCTCGACTATGACATGCTCGACTACCGCGAGAGCGATCTCGTGAAGCTCGAGATGTTGATCAACGGCGATCCGATCGACGCCTTCTCGGTGATCATCCACCGCGACAAGTCGTACGAGTGGGGCCGCAAGATCGCCGACAAGCTCAAGGAGCTCATTCCGCGGCAGCTGTTCGAGGTCGCGATCCAGGCGGCGATCGGCAACAAGGTCATCGCGCGCAGCTCGGTGAAGGCGCTCCGCAAGGACGTGCTCGCGAAGTGCTACGGCGGCGACATCTCGCGCAAGCGCAAGCTCCTCGAGAAGCAGAAGGAAGGAAAGAAGCGGATGAAGCAGGTCGGCTCGGTGGAGATTCCACAGGAAGCCTTCCTCGCCGTCCTGCAGGTGGACTGACGCGCGCCGTGTCATCCTGAGCGCAGCGAAGGATCTCTCTGAATTCGCACGGAGTCATGCCTTCACTCGTCGTCCAGACGTCCTTCCTCGGCGACATGGTGCTCACCACACCGCTGATCGCCCATCTCGCCCGCGCCGGACCGGTGGACGTGCTCGCGACGAAGGCGGGGGCGACGTTGCTTGCGAACAACCCGGCGGTGCGCGAGATCATCGTGTACGACAAGCGCGGCGCCGATCGCGGCGTGGGCGGGTTCCGGCGCATCGCGTCCAGGCTGCGGGCTCGCACGTACGACAGCGCGTATCTCGCCCAGGGCTCCGTGCGAAGCGGCGCGCTCACGCTGGCGGCAGGCATTCGCGAGCGCGTGGGCTTCGCGTCGTCGGCCGGACGGTTGTTCTACACGACGCGCATTCCGCCGATCGAGGGAACGCACCACGCGGCGAAGCTCCTGTCGCTCGCCACGCGCGACCCGCTGGCCGAGGCGCCGCGCGCGCAGATTCGGCCGCACCTGTACCCGGGCATGATCGAGCGCGCACAGGTCGACGAGGTGCTCGGTCCGTCATCGGCGGGCGCGCAGCTCGTGGCGCTCGCGCCCGGTAGCGTGTGGGCCACGAAGCGGTGGCCCTATTTCGCCGAGCTGGCGCACGAGCTCAGTGCTCTCGGACAGGTCGTCGTCGTGGGTGGAGCGGCCGACCGCGAGCTGGCGCGCGAGATCGTCGGCGCAACCAAGGGTCAGGCGATCGACGCCACGGGGCGTCTTCCGCTGCTCGCGTCGGCGGAGCTCATCGGACGGTCGGCGCTGCTCGTGACCAACGATTCGGCGCCGCTGCATCTCGCGTCGGCGATGAATACGCCCACGGTCGCCGTCTTTGGGCCGACCGTACCTGAATTCGGCTTCGGACCCCTCGCCGAACGAGCGGCGGTGGCCGGGAACGACGCGCTCACGTGCCGCCCGTGCGACCGGCACGGTCCGCAGCGCTGCCCCTTGGGACATTGGCGTTGCATGCGCGAGATTACACCGGACGTCGTCGCGCGAATGGCTCGCGAGCTCCTCTAGCGTCAGCCCGCGAACGGGATGACGAGGGATCCCTTTCCAAGGACCTGCTGAATGGCCGCGAAAAAACGGCAACAGTACATCATCGGCGTCGACCTTGGCGGAACGAACATCGTCGTGGGGGCGATGTCGGCCGACGGCGAGCAGCATCTCGCCGTGCGCTCGGCGCCGACGAGCGCCGAGTTGGGCGCCGAGGGCGTGGCGGATCGCATCGTGGGGCTGATCGAGGAAGTGATTCTCGACACCATGGAGATCAAGCGCGCGTCGCGAAAGGATTTCCTCGGTGTGGGCATCGGCGCTCCGGGACCGTTGGATCGCGAGAACGGGCTGGTGATCGTCGCGCCGAATCTGGGGTGGCGGAACTTTCCGCTGCGCGATCGCATCGGCGAGCGGCTGGATCTGCCGGCCACCTTGGACAACGACGCGAACTGCGCCACGGTGGGCGAGTGGTGGCAGGGCGCGGCGCGTGGCGGCACGAACGTCATCGGCATGACGATCGGCACGGGGATCGGCGGCGGCTTGATCCTTGATGGGAAGCTGTTCCACGGCTCGTCCGACGTTGCCGGCGAGATTGGGCATACGACCATCGATCTCAACGGCCGCCACTGCAAGTGCGGCAACTACGGCTGTCTCGAGGCGTACGCGTCCGGACCGGCGATCGCCACGCGCGCGCGCGAGGTGCTCGTGCGCGAGGAGACCGCGTCGCTCCTCCCGTCGATGGTCGGGGGGAAGCTCGACTCGATCACCGCCGAAACGGTGTACAAGGCCGCGCAGCAGGGCGACGCCGTGGCCAACGAGATCGTGCGTGACACCGCGCGCTACCTCGGCGCCGGCATTGCCAATTTGCTCAACATCATCAACGCCGACGTGGTGGTCGTGGCCGGCGGCGTGACCCAGGCGGGCGACGCGCTGTTCACGCCGCTGAACGCCGAGGTCCGCCGCCGCGCTTTCCGGCGGGCGGTCGACAGCACGCGCATCGTGCCGGGAGAGCTGCCGGGCACCGCGGGCGTGGTCGGCGCCGTCGCGACGTTCAAGATGCAGCATCTCGGGGCGCTCTGAGACATCGGCGGTGGGGGCTTCGACAGCGGTCGCAGGTGCCGTCATGACCAAGAAACGCATCGGCGTCATCGGCTCCTTCGTCTGGGACGTGATCTACGGCCGCGACCCGCTGTCTCCCGCGGTCGAGGAGTGGGGCGGCATCGCCTACGCGTTGAGTGGTCTCGACGCCGCACTGTCCGACGAGTGGGAGATCGTGCCGATCATCAAGGTGGGCGACGATCTCGCGGTGCGCGCCGCGCACTTCCTTTCGACGCTCGAGCATCTCGCGCCCGACGCCGCGGCGATCGAGGTGCCCTATCCCAACAGCCGCGTCGAGCTGCGCTACTACGACGACGAGCGTCGGAGCGAGATTCTCACCGGAGGCGTGCCCGGATGGAACTGGTCCGGCCTCAAGCCAGTGCTCGACGCGGCGAAGCTCGACGCGCTGTATGTCAACTTCCTCAGCGGCTGGGAGCTCGACCTGGACACGACGATGCTCATCCGGCAGCACTTCTCCGGCCCGATCTACTGCGACCTGCACATGCTCGCCTGGGCCGTCCAACCCACCGGACTGCGGACGCTGCGGCCCATCGCGAACGTTCGCGAATGGTGCGGCTGCTTCGACCTCTTGCAGGTGAACGAGGACGAGATGACGATGCTGGCGCCCGACCCCATGGCGCTCGCCGCCACCGCGCTGCACGCCGGCGTGCGCAGCCTCGTCGTCACGCTGGGCAAGCGAGGCGCGGTGTACTTCGCCGCGCCCGACTTCGATCGCATCGACGATCTTCGCGAAGCCCGTCCGCTCGGCGCATCGTTCGGGCCGGTGCGCACCTCCCTCGTGCCCGCCGAGTCGCTCGGCAGCACCGATCCCACCGGATGCGGCGACGTCTGGGGCGCAACCTATTTCTCCCGGCTGCTCGCCGGTGATAACTTGAACGCCGCCATCCTCGCCGCGCATCGCGCCGCGGCGCGCAACGTCGACCATCGCGGCGCGACTGGTCTGGCCAATCATCTTCGCGGAAAGATCAGCCTCACGTGACGACCGTCATCACTGTTCCACCCTCGCTCGACGACCACTCCTTCGAACAGGTGCTGGAGCAGTTGGCGCCCCTGGCGCCCGACGCGAAAATTCTCGTCGACGCACGCCACACGCGCTGGTCGTCGCCGTACGGGCTCACCGCCCTGCTGACGCTCGCGCAGACGCGCACCGAGCGGCCCGCCTTCGCCGTTCCCGAGCTCGACGACACCGCCTCCTATTGGGCGCGCGCGTCGTTCTTCCATCACGCCGAGTCGTTGTACGACCTGCACGGGAGCTATCCCAAGCAGCGCGACGCCGGCGAGTCGAACGCCCTGCTCGAGATCACGCCGATCGCCAGGACCGACGACATCCACAAGCTCGTCGGACGCGTGCAGGAGCGGGCGAAGCAGATCATCCAGGCCGAGCTGAAGCTCGAGACGAAGGCGATCATCGGCTTCACGATGACGCTCTCGGAGGTGTGCCAGAACATTCTCGAGCACGCCGGCCAGGGCGGCTGGGTCGCCGTGCAGAGCTACCGGTGGACCAAGCGGCTGGGCCGGCGCGTCGTCGTGATCGCCGTGTCCGACGCCGGCCTCGGCTTTCGCAAGTCGCTCGAGAGCTCGCCCGGTCACCTGCCCAGCGCGCGGTGGGACGACGCCGCCGCGCTCGAGGAGGCGGTCATTCGCGGCGTGAGCCGCTTTCGTGACCGGAGTCGCGGACAGGGGCTCGCCGGAGCGAGAAGTTACGTGGGCCGGTGGAATGGCAAGCTCTCGGTCCGCAGCGGCACGGCACGCATCTCGATCGTTCCCGGCTGGGACGACGACGTTCCGCTCGCCGAAGGGCTCGCGCCATTCCCAGGGGCCCAGGTTCAGGTCATCATTCCTGAAGCCGTAACCGCTGGGGGGGCGCCGTCGGAGCGATGATGAACCACATCGACATCAGCAGCGTGCTGCGCCAGACGCTCGCGTGCGACCTCTACTCGAACCTCGTGACGCGCAGCACCGGCGCCGCGGTGCGCGGGCAGATCGAGCAGCTCCTCAGCGAGTCGGGCGCGCGCGCGCTGACGATCATCGATTTCTCGCAGGTGTCGATGATAGATTTCTCATGCGCCGATGAAGTGGTCGCCAAGCTGCTGCTGCGCTACGCGGCCGACGATCCGCCGCAGGATGCGTACTTCCTCTTTCGCGGCGTCACCGAGCACCACTCGGACGCGATCGAAGCGGTGCTCGAGCGGCACGGCCTCGCGCTCGCGCTCGAGGCGGACGGCGAAGTGAGCGTGATCGGCGTGCTCAGCGACGACGAGCGCCGCACTTGGAATGCCGCGTACCGGCTCGGCCGCGTCGACGCGGCCGACGTCGCGACGGAGCTCGACATCGCCCCCGACGACGCGCAGCGCGCGCTCGGCGCGCTCTGTCGCCTGCGTGTCCTCATGCCGGTGGACGGCCAGTACGTAGCCGTCGGCAGTCCGCGTGGCTAAGGAGGAGGGCATTCAGCGCCCGCTGCGCGTGGCGGCGCTCATCGCGACGAAGCGCGACGATCCGGAGCGCGGCCCCATGGTCGTCATGAATCCCGACGACGCACGCTCGCGGCTCCTCACCGACGGGGAGCTGGCCTGGGTGTACGGACCGAAGCGCCACGAGCTGGCGACGGTCCGCATCGACCCCGGCATGCGGCTCGGCGACGTGTTCCTGCGCGACATCACCGGCGCGCGGCCCTCGGAGATCGTGAAGGTGATCAAGCCCGATCTCGACACTCGCGCGCGCCGCCCCACGGCGCTCGGCTGAGAGGAGCACACGTGACCGCACGCACCCATCGACCGGCCGATCTCGCCACGATCGCCGTGCATGCGGGCAGCGAAGCGCGCGAGTCCGATTCACCGGTGGTCCACCCGCTTTTTCAATCGGTGAATTTCCTTCAGGAGATCGGCACCGCGGACGGCCTGCGCTACCCGCGCTTCGGCAACTCGCCGAATGCGGAGTTGGTGCAGCGCAGGCTCGCCGCGCTCGAGGGGTCCGAAGCGGCGGTGCTCCTGTCGAGCGGCATGGGCGCGACCGCGTGCGCGCTGCTCGCCCTGCTCCGCCCCGGCGACCATGTCATCGCGAGCGCCTGGATCTACGGCGGCGCCGCGGCGCTGCTCACGAAAGAGTTCACTTCGCTCGGCATCGAGGTGTCGCTCGTGGATCCGCTCGAGACGCGCATCTGGCGCAAGGAGATGCGGAAGGAGACGCGCGCCATCTTCCTCGAGTCGCCGGTGAATCCCACCTGCCGCGTGCTCGACTTGCAGCCGGTGAGCTACATCACCAAGGAGTGCGGCATCGCGCTCGTCGTCGACTCGACGTTCGCCAGTCCGATCAACCTCCGTCCGCTCGAGCATGGCGCCGACGTCGTCATTCACTCGGCCACGAAATATCTGAACGGCCATCACGACGTGTTGGGCGGCGTCGTCTGCGGCACGAGCCCGTACATCGAGGAAGTGCGCCAGAAGATGATGCTCTGGGGCCAGGCCCCCGATCCCTTCGGTGCGTGGCTGTTGGAGCGCGGCCTCAAGACGCTCGACGTTCGCATCAAGCGGCACAATGAGAACGCCATGGCGGTGGCCGAGTGGTGCGCGGAGCAGCAGGAGGAGATTGGGCGGGTGCACTACCCCGGCCTCACCAGCCACCCGGATCACGAGATCGCCAAGGCGATGATGGATGGCTTCGGCGGAATGATGGCGATCGAGCTGGCGGGGGGCGCCCGGGCGGCGGAGAGGTTCCTGCGCAAGCTCAAGATCATCCGCCACGCGCCCAGCCTCGGAGGCGTCGATTCACTTGTTTCCGAGCCCCGGTTCACCTCGCACGCCCATCTCTCGGCCAGCGATCGGGCGGATGCCGGCATCCCCGACGGATTCCTACGGCTGAGCATCGGCATCGAAAGTGCTCAGGACTTGATCCGAGATCTCGAACAGGCACTCCACTAGATGACCGAGCCGATCGCGGTCGCGCCGGAACGACGCCGCCTCGAGCGGCGCGTCAATCCGACGCTGGCCGAGCTTACCCTGCCCGAAGTTCGCCGCATGATGGTCACGAGCGTCCTGTTCGTGGTCATCGTCGTGTTGTTCCTGTGGATGGTGCGCACGGTGATCATCGCCGCCATCCTCGGGGTCATCGTCGCGACCTTCATGCGCCCCGTGTTCCTCTGGCTGCAGCGAAAGGTCGGCAGCAACATCGTCGCGTCCACGCTCACGCTGCTGCTGCTCATCGTGCCGATCGCCGCGCTCACGGTGTACAGCTACGAGCAGATCGCCGACGTCGCCACCTACGTCAGCACCCACCAGGACCAGATCGCGGACAAGATCGACTCGTCGCTGCACAAGCTGCCGTTCGCCCAGTCGGTGAACACCGGCGCCGCGGTCAAGCACTACGTGCTCGTCGCGTCGAACTACGGAACGAACATCCTGAGCGGACTGCGGGCGACGCTGGCCAGCATCGCCATTGCGGCGACGATCTTCGTCTTTACCGCCTACTACGTGATGGGCGACGCCGACAACATCATGGAGTACCTGCGGGGCCGAATACCTCCGCGGTATGGCGAGCTGTCCACCGCGCTCGAGTCCAACGTGCGCGGCGTGCTGTACGGCGCCATTTACTCCACAGTGCTCACCCAGACGGTCAAGTCGCTGATCATTCTCGGCATGAACTTGATCTTCGGCGTACCGCTCTCGGGCGTGCTCGCGATCATCTCGTTCATCATCGGCTTCTTCCCGATCGTGGGATCGTGGAGCGTGTACGTGCCCGTGGCGGCCTGGCTCGCGATCTTCGCCAACTCGCCGGGCAAGGCGGTCGCCATGGTGGTCATCGGCTTCTTCTTCAACACGATCTACATCTCGACGTTCTTGCGGCCGAAGATCGCCGCGCAAAAGTCGAACGTGCTCAACTTCTACTGGATGCTGGTCGCGCTCGTGACGGGCGTCTACACGTTCGGGTTGGTGGGCATCCTGCTCGGGCCCATGCTCATCGGGTTGCTCAAGGCGATCCTCGACACCATCATGTCACAGCCGGCGTGGCACTGGGCTGATGCTCCGTCCGACGCGTCGCCGGCCGACTGACGAGCGAATAATGGCGCATCGAGAATTCCGCGACGGCAGCGGCCGGCAGTGGGCCGTATGGTCCGTGCAGCCCGAGTATGCGGAGCGACGAGCGGACCCAACCGCCCCCACGACGGCACAACCCGATGTCGAGCGCCGGGGGCGAAAGGAGTTTCGCGTCCCCCTCGCCGGAAGCTTTTCGCACGGCTGGCTCTGCTTCGAGACGACGGGAGAGAAGCGACGGCTCGCTCCCTTTCCGGAAGGCTGGTCCGAGATGACCGACGAAGGCCTCGAGGAGCTGTGTGGCACGGCGGCGAAGGTGGAGCACGTCCCCAGGCGCCTCATCGAGTAGCCTGCCCCGGCCGCGCCAGTCCGGCCGGCGGTTTGGCCGTGACGATCCACCTCGTTCGGCCGTCCGCAGTGATGGACCGCAGCATCTCCCAACCGGTCCATCTTCAGAGCACACATGATTCGCTTCAACAACGTCACGAAGAGCTACCCGCGGGCGGCGGCCGGCCAGTCCGCGCTGAGCAACGTCAGCTTTCGCATCGCCAAGGGTGAGTTCGTTTTTCTTACCGGTCCCAGCGGCGCGGGCAAGAGCACCATTCTCAAGCTGCTGTACATGGACGAGCGCCCCACGAGCGGTGAGGTGCGCGTCAGCGGCTACAGCTCCTTGGAGATCAAGCGTCGCGACGTCGCCAAGCTGCGCCGCCGCCTGGGCATCGTCTTCCAGGACTTCCAGCTTCTCGAGGATCGCACGGCCGAAGCCAACGTCGGCTTTGCGCTCGAGGTGATCGGCACGCCCGCGGCGAACATTCCGAACAAGGTGGCGCGCGCCCTCACCCAGGTCGGCCTCGCCTCGAAGGCGACCGCCTTTCCCAAGGAGCTCTCCGGCGGCGAGCAGCAGCGCGTGGCCTTCGCGCGCGCGCTCGTGAACGATCCATTCGTCCTCATCGCCGACGAGCCCACCGGCAACCTCGACGAGCGCGCCACCCGCGGCATCTTCCAGCTCCTGCGCGAGATCAACGCCTCGGGCACCGCCGTGATGATGGCGACACACGATCTCCAGCTCGTACGCAGCACGGATTATCGCTGCATCGAGCTGAATCACGGCGAGATCGTGTTCGACTCCGCCGACGCGCCCAAGATCGAAGTCGAGGCCGACTGATGCTCGCCCTCCGCACCGCGCTCACGGCCTTCCGCCGGGCGCCGCTGCTCAGCGTCTTGAGCATCACGACGATCGCGTTCTCGCTCTTCGCCTTCGGCCTCTTCGGGCTCGTGGCGCTCAACATCAGGAACGCACTGCAACAGGTGGAAGAGCGCGTCGAGATCCGCGCCTTCGTCGCCGAGGGCACGACCGTGGAGCGCATCACGGCGACGGGCGACGAGATCGCGAAGTTTCCCGAGGTCGCGCGGGTGGACGTCGTCACGCAGGAGCAGGCGCTCGACCGGGCGCGCAAGGAGCTCGGTGAGTTCAAGGACGTGTTCGAGTCCCAGTTCCTTCCCGCCTCGCTCGACGTGCATCTCAAGCAGGGCTTCCGCGATCCCGCCACCGTGCGCACGGTGGCCGACCGCATTCGCGGCTACGACTTCGTGGACGACGTTCGCTTCGGTGAGGAGTGGATCACGCAGCTCTATCGCCTGCGCAACATCGCCGGCGTCGCGGGCCTCACCCTCGGCCTCGCCTTCGCCGCGGTCGCGATCATCATCATCGGCGCCACGATCCGCATGGCGGTGCTGGCGCGCAGCCGCGAGATCTCGATCATGCGTCTCGTCGGCGCGACCGACGGTTTCATTCGGCGGCCGTTCCTCATCGAGGGCTCGATCAAGGGTGTCCTCGGAGGGTTCCTGGCCCTCGTGATGACGTACCTCGCCATGCGCGTCCTCGAGCAATACCTCCACTTCGAGACTGCCTTCTTCGACCGCCGCCTCGCCACCCTCGGCGTCATCTTCGGCGCGCTCATGGGATTGATGGGCAGCGCCGTGTCGGTCGGACGGCATCTGCGACGGGTATGAGCGTGGGGCGCCGGTGGATGCTTCTGGCGTCTGTCATTCTCGTCGCGCACGCGGCACCGGTGCGCGCGCAAGACGCGCGCATCCGGGCCCAGCGTGACACGCTCGAGCGCATTCGCCGCGAGCGCGAAGAGCTCGAGAAGCGCGCGCTGGATCTGCAGACCAGTGTCCACGACCTGAACGAAGAAGTCACCAACCTCGATCGTCGCGCCGACGCCACGGCGCGCATCGTCAAGACGCTCGAGTCGCAGCTCGTGGCCATCACGGCCGAAGTCGACGACGCGTCGGCAAAGGTCACTCACACCGAGACCGAGCTCGCGGCGAAGAAGACTTCCCTGCACCGCCGCCTCGCGGACATCTACAAGCGCGGGGCGCTCTACTCCACCGAAGCCATGCTTTCGGCGCGGTCGTTCGGCGAGCTCGTGGCGCGCTACAAGTATCTGCACCTGCTCGCGCTGCGCGACCGTTCGCTCGTCAACCGCGTGGAGCAGCTCCGCGACCAGGTGACGCGCGACCACGACCGCCTCGTGACGCTGCAGAACGTGCTCGTGGAAAACCGCGGCGACAAGCAGCGCGAAGAGGAGCGGTTACGCGCGCTCGAGCGCGAGCAGCAGTCGAGTCTCGCGCGCACGAAGCAGCAGGCGAAGCAGACCGAAGACCGCCTGGCGAAGCTCAAGAAGACCGAGGCGCAGCTCACCGGCGCGATCGCGTCGCTCGAGGCCGAGCGCCGCAAGGCGGAGAGCGCGCGTCCCGCTACCGCGCGTGCGGCCAGCACGATCAAGACGAGCGACTACGGCAAGCTCGATTGGCCGGTCGACGGATCGCTTCTCTACACCTTCGGCAAGGCGCAGACCGCGAGCAACACGACCATTCGCTGGAACGGCGTCGGGATCAAGGCGCCGGCGAACACCGGCGTGCGGTCCGTGGCCGCGGGCAAAGTGGTGAGCGTCGGCCAGCTCGGCACCTACGGGCTCACGGTGATCGTCGATCATGGCGGCGGCGACTACTCGATCTACGGCTCCCTCTCGCGGTCCGACGTGAAGCAGGCGCAGACGGTGGCGAAGGGCCAGGTCATCGGCGGCGTCGGCATCTCGGATCCCGACTATCCGCCGCATCTGCATTTCGAGATCCGGCATGGCGGCGGCGACGGCCGAACGCCTGCGGTGGATCCGGCCGTGTGGCTGCGGGACCAGCGCTAGTCTCGCGTCGACGGCGCCGCGATGACATCCGGTTTTGAGACTGGTTGTAGGCGCTGCCGATCGCGTTAGCTTTTGTCGTATGACACCGCAGGTCACCAAACGCTGCACCGTGTGCGGGCGCTTCCGAGCGTACGAGCCGGAGGACGCGTTCTGCGTCATCTGCGGACACGAGACGCTCGACGCCGAGTGCTCGTGCGGGCGCGACTTCGAGTACGCGCTCCAGGAGACCGGCCCCATTCATTGTCCGCGTTGCGGAAAGGCATTCCATGGCAAGTCGGCGGAGTTCGACTAAGCGCGGGAACGCAGGACGCGGGAAGAACGAGAAACCGTCTGCCGCGAAGAAGAAGGCGCCGGCGAAGAAAGCACCGGTGAAGAAATCGGCGGCGAAAAAGGCGCCGCTGAAGAAGCGCGCCCCCAAGAAGCCCTCCCTTCCCGCTTCCACGGTCACCCGTCCGCCCAAGAAGCCCGCCTTCAACGCCAAGACCGACAGCGCCAACGATCCAAACTGGGTCGCGCCGGTGTGGGACGACGACGTGCTGCTCGGCGCGCACGTGTCGATCGCCGGCGGAACGCATGCGGCGCCCGCGCGCGGCCGTGCGATCGGTGCCACGGCGATGCAGATCTTCACGAAGATGGCGAACCGCTGGGCCGAGCGTGACTGCGAGGACGCGGAATGTGGCGCCTTCCGCGCGGCGATGGGCGAAACGCGCATTCGCGACACCATCGCGCACGATTCGTATTTGATCAATCTCGCCAGCCCGAACGAAACGTTGCGACGCCAGTCGATCGAGTCGTTCGTCGGCGAGCTGAAACGGTGCGAGGCGCTGGGACTCACCTATCTCGTGTCGCACCCGGGCAACTACATCGACGATCGCGCGAGCGGCATTCAGCGAAACGCCGAGGGCATCACCGAGGCGCTGTCGCGCGCGCCGGGCAACACGATTCTCTGCATGGAGACCACGGCGGGATCGGGCACCGCGATCGGCGCAACGTTCGAGGACCTCGCGCAGTTGATCGACGCGATTCCGGAGCCGTACCGTGCACGCGTCGCCGTGTGCGTCGACACCTGTCACGCCTATTCGGCCGGCTACGACCTTGTCAACGCGTACGAGGACGTGATGCGCCAGTTCGACGACGTGCTCGGCCTCGCGCGGCTGCGCGTGATGCACCTGAACGATTCCAAGACACCGTTCAACTCGCGGCGCGACCGGCACGAGCTGATTGGCGAAGGGTCGCTTGGCGACGTCGCGTTTCGAAATGTGATGAACGATGCGCGGCTGGCGCGCGTGCCCAAAGTCATCGAGACGCCGAAAGGCACCGATCCAACGGCGACGGACGCGCGGATGCTGGCACGACTACGGGGCTACATCGCAGCGATGTAACCCCGTAGCATGCAGCCGAGCACGATCACGTCCGACGAGCGTTACCGGATCGTCTGCAATCCGAGAATCGTCGACAAGATGTTGCCGAGGATCGACCCGTTGCCGTTGGAGTAGCTCCCGTACTGCGAGCGGCTGTTGTAGCCGTCCTGGTAGCCGCGCTGGAAGCCCTGGCGGAAGTAGTAGTTGTAGTCCGAGCGGTCGACGTAGTTGCCGTTGTAGCCGTAGTCGGCGTTGCGGTACGCCGGAGAGTTCTGGAAGTTCGCCGGCCACCGATCCTGACGGTCGGCTTGGCCGGCGCGAACGCCCTCCACGTAGCCGTTGTTCACCGCCTGCCGCAGCACCTCGACGCCGTATTGGTTCGTCTGGTGATACGTGCCGCCGACGTTGTAGCGGTAGTTGTGCGGCGTGTTGACGTACGGATCGTTCGCGTAGTTGCGGTCTCTCTGGATTTGCGCCTGCTGGCGTTGCTGCTGCTGGATCCGCGCCGCGTACTCCTGCTGCGCGCGGAATTGCGCCGCGCGCTTTTCCTGCTGGAGCTGATCCGTCTGCTGGCGAACGACCTGCGCCTGCTGATCGAGCCGCTGGCGGTATTGATTGTTCCGCTGCTGCTCTTCCTGGATACGGCGCTGTTGCTCCTGCGGCGGCACGCGGTTCTGCTGGCCGTGCTGGTCCTGCTGAGCATGCTGATCCTGCTGGCCGTGCTTGTCCTGTTGATCGGGCCGCTTTCCTCTGTCTTGCGCGTGAGCGGCGGTCGATCCGCCAACAGCGAGAACGATCAGCGCCGTACTCAACACCCGGATGCGTTTCATTGGTCGATCCTCCATGCGATATGCGAACACGTTGCCGCGACTGCACGTCATTCACGGCGCTGCCTTCGCTCACATGGCAATTGGCGCACCGCCCGCGCGGCTCACTGCTTCTCTTAGTCATACCCGTTCGCGGCGGCGACGGTCCGCGCATTCGGCGCGCGCGCGGAGGAACATTTTGAGAATGCTCATGGCGCCGCGTGTCAGTTTGGCGTCAGGTTGAATCGCCGGCTGTCGACGGGAGTCGCCTACGACAGCGCCAACGCGGCGAGTGCCGCCTGACCAGTCGCCGGCGCGGTCGCGATCGCGGGCGGCCTGTCCATCTGTCTCGCCGCCTGAGCGGCAACGCGCTCCAGAAGCACCGCCGCGATTCGATCCCAACTGTATTCGCGAGCGGTGCTGCGCGCCGCGCGGCGAATGCGCGACGCGCGTTGCGGCATGCTGTTCAGCTCTTCCCATCGAGCGGCTATCTCGACGGGATCGAGCGTCTGAAGGACAACCGCGTTGCGACCATCCACAGCGTAGTCCTCTCCCGTTCCGCCCGTGAAGATCATACCGCCCGCCGCCATCGCCTCGAGTCCAACCAAGCCGAATGGCTCGTACACCGAGTTCGCGAGCACTCCGTCGGACGCCGCGAACAGATTTCGCGCGAGCGGCGTCGTCACCGCGAACTTGAGACTGACGACCTGCACGCCCGCCTGCGGCGCGGCGATGAGCTGTCCTGCCAGCGCCGCCTCCTCGCGAATCTCCACGACGCGAAGCCCGCGGGCGGTCGCCGCCTCGAGCAAGCCGTCGGCGCTCGCACTCGGCCCACCACTGCGGGCCACGAGCAATGGCGTACGGCCACGCCGCCGCAGTTCGGCCACGGCGCCGAGCGCTTGGGTCCATCCCTTCTCGCGCTCCCAGCGGGCCATCTTGAAGAAGAGGCTCACCGAGGCGTCCCGCGCGCCGAACCGGCTGAACGAATTCTCGCCGCCGCGCGCCACCCGCTCGAGCAGCTCCGGCGGAATGCCGTTCGGAATCACCTGCGCGTCGACGCCCTGCGAGCGGATGATGCTCCGCATGTAGCGGCTGATCGTCGTGACCGTGGTGCTCGCGGCGAGCCGCTGCCAATCGATGCGCTCGAAGCCGTACGAGTTGTTCGCCGTCCAGAAGATCACGGCACGGTCTCGAATGCCCTCCGCCGCGAGGAGGTCGCTCAATGCACAAGCGCACTCGGCCGTCTGCCACTCTTCGAGGAGAACGACGGGCAGGTGCCCTGCCGTAAGCGCGGGGCGAATGACCCGATCGAGCAGGTACTGCGGCAGAGACCGGGTGAAATCGCGAACCTTCTCTTCTTCGGCGTCGTACACGCCTCCGGTGCAGTGCGCGCTGATCCACTGCGCCCAGCGATGGAGCGTGAGCCGGCCGCCGTCGGTGTGCTCTTCGCCTGGCAGCGACGGATCGCCGACGAAGAAGAGATGAGTTTGGTAGTCCATGCGGACGAGCGTTCGGGCCAATCCGGATACGCGAACGCCGAGCCCGCCGGCCTGCGAGTATGGATCGGTTCCTTCGAACGACACGAGGGTGAAAACAATCTGCTGCACGTCTGGTGAGGAAAAAGACGCCCCTCACGACTGCTAGACTCATACCACGTTTCGCGCACGTGAAAACGCTGACGTGCGCGTCAGGCAGGTTTGGACTTACATCACAATGCTCGCGTGGATGCGGCGCTTCATGCCTGCCGACCGCATCGCTACGCGAATCGCTTGACGAACGCCAGCGCGGTATCGGCGACCTCGCGCCACCCGCTGTCGATCGTCAATGCGTGCCCGCGGTTCGGCATCTCGACGATCTCCGTCACACCGCGGTTCTTCTGCTGCTGCTTGAACGACGCGTTCGCGATCGCCCACGGCACGGTGTGATCCTTCTCGCCCGAGACGATCAAGAGCGGGCCGCGCTCGGGATTCTCGTGGTCCACCTTTGCCTCGGTCCACGGATTGAGGTTCGCCGTCGCGGCCTGAAAGAGCGGCGCACCCGACGCCGGTACGGCGAACGTCGCGTACAGCTCTTTCGCCTCATCTTCGCTCACGGCGTTGGCAAACCCAAAGCGAAACTGCTCGTACGTCAGCGGCACGGCGCGATTTCGATTCGCCGGGTTGCCGAGCACCGGCCACGCCGACTTGAGCGCGGAGAGTGGGAGTGGCAACACGCCGCGAAATGGCGCGGGGTCGATCGCGACAGTTGCCGACGCCAGCCCGCGCCCCGCGAGGATCTGCGCAAGCAGGCCGCCGAACGAATGCCCGATGACGGCAGGCTTGCGCTTCAACCGGCCGATGATCACGCCGAAGTGATCGGCCACCTGGCCCACCGTCTTGTGCGCCATCACTTCCGGATGCGCGTTCGCCGCTTCGACGGTTTCGGGATCGTCGGGCCAGCCGGGCGTCAGCGCCGTGTAGCCCGCAGTCTCGAACACCGCCGCCCATCGGTCCCAACTGCTTGGCAGCAGCCACAGACCATGGACGAAGACGACGGGCTGCAGCCCGGTCTCGTTTGCCCGGTCGACTTGCCGCGCCTCGTGATCGGTGATGGTCGTCGCAGGCGTGAACGGAGCGGTCGGAGACCCGGTGTTCGATGGCGTGGTCGGCATGATCAGTCTCGGTTGGAGCCGGAATCGGATCGCTGCACCTTGTCTCGCGCTACGGGTGCGCCAGCGTCTCGAGGCCGAACGTCGGCATCGGCTCGAAAAACTGTTGGTCGACATAGCACCAGCCCCAATCTTCACCCGGCTCGAAGCTGTGAATGATCGGGTGATGCGTGCCATGGAAATGCGCCGTTGCGTGCTTGCTCGGCGAATTGTCGCAGCAGCCCACATGGCCACAGCTGAGGCACAGCCGAAGGTGCACCCACTGGCCGCCCGTCTTCAGGCACTCCTCGCACCCGGTGGGGGTGCGCGGCTCGGTCGGGTGGATTTGATCGAAGTGCTTGCACTGGTTCATCGTCATCGCGTCCCCGCCTGTGGATTCGTGTCCCGTATCATATCACTTCTGTGGTCGCCGGAGCGGATCAGAGGAATAGAGAGTCTGGGCACCGCCGGCCGCAAATGGAAGCGATGCGCGCCGGACCAAGAAAGACATAGTCGTCGAGCTTCTTGCCCTGGGTCAGAACGCCGAGAGACGGCATCGAGGCTAGCCCCGGGGGCATGGACGCCCATCACATCTTTCTATTAGCGCACGGCGGCGAGACTTCTCGCCGGTCCGAGTCGCCACAGTTGTACGGCAATCCGAACAGGACAGGGGGAACGACCAGTGGAAATCGGCATTGATAGCTTCGCGGCTGCCTACGACGAGACGAGTCGGTCGGTCAGCCCATCGGACCGTCTTCGCGACCTGATCGAGCAGATCGAGCATGCCGACCAGGTCGGGCTCGACGTCTTTGGAATCGGCGAACACCATCGCAAGGAGTACCTCGACTCCGCGCCGGTCGTCATTCTCGCGGCAGCGGCGGCGCGAACGACGCGAATACGCCTGACGAGCGCGGTCACCGTGCTGAGCGCGGCCGATCCCGTCAGGGTTTTTCAAAGCTTTGCCACGCTCGATCTGCTTTCGCGGGGCCGTGCCGAGATGGTCGTCGGCCGCGGGTCGTCCATCGAGGCCTTTCCGCTGTTCGGCTTTCGCCTCGACGACTACGACGCGCTGTTCGCCGAGAAGCTCGGTTTGCTTTTGGAGATTCGCGACAACGAGCGCGTGCACTGGTCAGGAAGATATCGGCCGGCACTCACGGGTCAGGGGATCTATCCGCGGCCGATGCAAAATCCGTTGCCGATCTGGTTGGGCGTCGGCGGAACGCCGGAGTCATTCGCTCGCGCCGGAACGCTGGGACTTCCGTTGATGGTCGCGATCATCGGCGGCGACACGCGGCGCTTCCGCCGGCTCGTGGACCTCTATTGGGAAGCGGGCGAACGAGCCGGCCATCCGCGCGATCGGCTCAAGGTTGGCATGCACTCGCTCGGCTACGTCGCGGCTACGACACAGGAAGCCGCCGACGACTTCTATCCCGGCTATGCGCGTGCCCTCACGGACGTGGGAAAGGAGCGCGGCTGGCCGCCGGTCACCCGCGCAGGGTTCGACGCGCAGCGCGGTACTGACGGCGCGCTGCTCATCGGCAACGCCGAAGAGGTCGCCGAGAAGATCGTTCGCCATAGCGAGGCGCTCGGCGGCATCTCGCGCGTCACGTTCCAGATGAACGCGGCCTCCCTCCCTCAGGCGAAGCTCTTGCGCGCCATCGAGCTGCTCGGCACCCGCGTCGCGCCGGCGGTGCGCGAAGCGCTCGCGAGCGCTTCGAATCAGGGACTGGGCGGCTTGGGCTGAACGGCCTTCGGACCAAAGGCTCGCACCGTGTCGCGCTGCGTTCGCGACGTGCGTGAGAGTCGGCGTTGGCGGGCCAGCTCCTTTGCCGCGAGATCCTTGTAGGCCGGACTCGTGAGCGATGCCATCAGGGCGACGAGGTCGTCGAGGTCCCGTTCGTGGAGCGCCAGCGGCTGAATGTCCACGTCGAGCCAGGGGTCCGCTATTCCATCACCCTTGTTGTAATGATCGAGCACGTCCCAGAGTGTGGCGAACGATCCGTCGTGAAAGTACGGCGCGGTCACCATCACGTTGCGGAGGTCCGGCGACTTGAACGACGCGATGTCGGAATCCTTTCTCGTCACGAGGTAGCGTCCGAGGACGGACATCGGCGAGAGGATGGCGGCCTGGTCGATGGCGAGCGTGTCGCCCTGCTTCACGAGCTGCTGGGCTTGGCGCGCCAGCGGAACGACACGGTTTCGCAGGATGCCCACGCCGATGTTGTGAAAGGTGTCGTCGCTGAAAGTCGTGGGTCGGCTCGTCGTGTCGGTGAACGCGTGGCATTTGTTGCAGCGCCCCCGCGTGTTGAACAGCACCCAGCCGCGCTTGGCCGAGGCGTCGATGGCGTTCGAGTCCCCCGCGATGAAATGGTCGAACGGTGAATCGAAGCTGATCTGCGACCGTTCGTAGGAGGCGATGGCGCGCACCAGATCGACTCCGTTCGGCTCACGGTGAAAAACGCGGCGGAACTGATCCCGGTACGCCGTCACCGCCGCGACGCGCGCGACGGCCGAGTCGAGCACCGGCTGCCCCATCTCGACGGGATTGACGATCGGCAGAGCCGCCTGCGCCTCGAGCGTCGGCGCGCGGCCGTCCCAGAACTGAAACTTGTTGTAGAGCGCGTTCAGCACCGTTGGCGCATTGCGCTGGCCGAGACGGTTGCCGATGCCGACGGAGACGGGCCGGCCGTCGGTGAACGCGAGTCGCGGGTCGTGGCAGCTTGCGCACGCCACCGTTCCATTCGCGGAGAGCCGGCCGTCGAAGAAGAGCTCCTCGCCGAGCGCGATCTTCTCGGGCGTCTGGGGATTGTCGCTCGGTATCGCCGCGCGCGTGAGCGCCGCGGGAAACCCGACTTGGTGAACCGGCTTCGGCCGAGCGAGCGAGTCGTCAGGCGGAATGGGGGCGAGTGGCTGCGCGCTCACCCGGAACACTGTCCCGCTTGCGGCGGCCGTCGCCGTGTCCGCTCGCGCGCGCGAATCGCCGCCTTCGCTACCGCGCCCACCGCATGCGAGAACGATCGCGCCGGTTCCCGCCACCACGAGCGTGATGCGCGCCTGGCTCACGAGTCGCATGTTACGGTACTCCGTCGTCAGATGGTTGAACGGCATTAGCACGGACTGCACGGGCACTGCACGGACACGACACCGACAACCACCGCTCGGGATGCGCAGTGTCCTATCCCGAGCGGTCGTATCCAAGAAAGATTCACGGCTCGTTGCGCGACGTGGCACGGTGTTGTGTCGGTGCCGTATCCGTGCACTCCGTGCTAAGGCTGTTCGCGTTTCCCGGAAATTGAGCTCTAATCAAAGCTGAGCACCTGCTTCGCTTTCGCCTCGCCGGCCGCTACCCGGCTATAGGCATCCACCGCTCTCTCGAACGGAACGATCTCGATCGGCGGCGGAGTCAATGCCCGCACCTCGAAGCCGAGACGGAGCTGGTCGGTGATCTCGCCGACCTGTCGCGGCGTCAGCCCATTGCTGTCGACGCCGAGCAGGCGCGAGCGATTGTGATAGAAGTCGATCAGGTTGAAGCTGACGCGCGGATCTCCCGCGCTCGCGATGGCGACCTGGCGGCCCGCGTACCGCAGCGATCGCAACGCCGGCTCGAACATCGGACCGCCGACGGCGTCGAGTACGACATCGACTCCTCTCCCCGCCGTTAGCTGCATGATTCTCTCACGAAGATCTTCGGTCGCGGTATTGATCACCGACTCCGTACCGGGCATCGGAACGGATATGATGTCCGCGCCGATGACGCGCGCCTGTTTCCACGCGGCGATCTGCGTAGCCGCCTGTCCCACGGCGCCCGCGGCACCAACGATCAACACGGTTTCGCCTGGTTGGATTTGGGCGGCATCCACCACCGATGCCCAGGCCGTCACGAACGGAAGCCCGATCGCCGCCGCCTGCGCCATGCTCAACGAGCTCGGTCTGAGCGACACCGTCGCCGCCGGGACGACGACATATTCCGCGTGTGACCCGTCACGAGCAACGCCGAGTTTTGGCGGACTGCCCCAAACTTCTTCACCTTCGCCGTGCTTCCCTTTCACGACGATACCCGCGAAATCCTTGCCGGGCGTTCGCGGCAGCGTCGTGTTCTTGAAGTGTCCGGCCACGTTCTTGTAGTCGCTCGGATTGATCGCCGCGGCTTTCACGCGGATGAGCACTTCCCCGGCAGCCGGCTCCGGAATCGCGATCTCTTCGATCCGCAACACCGACGGCGCTCCAAAGCTGGCAAACCGCAGCGCCTTCATCACGCCCGTGCTCATCGCGCACTACTCCCCGTTCTCATTCGAACACCTTCAGCAGCGCATGAACGCCGCCCGCCACCACGGCCAACGTGCCGACCCCCGCCGCGTACAAGGCCGCGAACCAGAGCCAACGATTGAGCGAATCCCCGGATCTCACGCGCCGCATCAGTACCATCCCGCGGCCGGCGTCCTGCCTCGAAAAACCCGGTAGGCGTACGCGGTGTACGCGAGAATGACCGGGGTCACCACGAGAGCGCCGACGAGCAGGAACTCCTGGGTAGAGGGCGGCGAGGCCGCCTGCCAGAGTGTGAGTCTGAACGGCACGACGTTCGGGAAGAATGAAAGACCGAGCGCCGCGACCGCGCTGAACATCATCGCGAGCGACAACCCGAATCCGCGCCCCGCATCGCCGTCGTCACGACGGGCAAACCACGCGACGCCCAGCGCGCATCCAGCGAAGGCGAGAAGACAGAGCGACAGCGCGATTCGGCGAGCGTGCCATGCGGCAGCCAGGTTGGGCTGCGTGGTGGCCGCGATCGCGCCGGCGACGATCGCCAGTCCGAGAAACGCCAGCGGAAGCCACCGCTGATGCCTCCTCGCGAACGCTCGCGTCGCATCGTCGCCCTTGAGCCGAAGCCAGCCGACGCCGAGCGTGGCGTAGCCCGCGACGACCGTCAGTCCGGCGAGGAGACAGAAGGGGCTGAACGTGTCGAGCGGACTTCCGCCGAACGAGTCGAGATCGGTGTCCACGCCCTGGATGAGTCCTCCGATGACGAGACCCTGCGCCAACCCGGCGACGAGCGAGCCGCCGGCGAACACGGCGTCCCACCGCCGGCGGGCGGTCGTGCTGTTGTGACGAAACTCGAAAGACACTCCCCTGAGCCCGAGCGAGAGCAACATGAGGAGGACCGGGATGGAGAACGCGGGAATGAGAATGCCGTAGGCCCGCGGGAATCCCGCCAGGAGCGTCAGGGCCGCCATGATCAGCCACGTCTCGTTGCCGTCCCACGTCGGCGCGATCGCATCGACCATCCGGTCGCGCACTCGCTGATCGCCTTGTGCGAGCAGGAGCGCGCCGACGCCGAGATCGAAGCCGTCGAGCATGACGTACATCGTGAGGGCGAACCAGAGGAAAAGGCCCGACAGCAGCGGCAAGTCCATTGAGCTACTCCGCGCCGGAGAGGTACGGCTGCACACCCGCGATCTCGGGCCGAAGGTCACGCTTCAGTGAGCCGGAGGGTAACGCGTGAGCCGGTAAGCCCACCGGACCGCGATGGATGAGGCGCAATGTGAAGATGAGAAACGCGAGGAAGAAGACCGCGTAGACGCAGACGAACGCGATCAGCGTGCCGAACAGCGTTCCGGCCGGCACCGGAGAAACGGCGTCTGCAGTGCGCATCATTCCGTTGATCACGTACGGCTGCCGGCCGATTTCGGCCGTGTACCAGCCGCCGAGCGTCGCGATGACACCCGACGGCGTCATCACCACCAGTGCGCGCAGGAACCACCGCGCGGAATAGAGCCGGCCGTGCCACCGCAGCCACAGCGAGATGACCGCGAGCGTGAACATCGTCATCCCGAGCGCGAGCATGAGCTTGAAGCTGTAGAAGACGAGCACCATCCTGGGCTGATCGGCAACCGGCGTGTTCCTCAAGCCGCCGATGGTGCCCGTCAAACTTTTCGTGAGCCACACGGAGGCCATGTAGGGGGTGCCCATCTGAAACCGATTGCGCTGGTGCGCCTGATCCGGCACGATCACCCAGAGATAGGGCGTCGGCGAAGGCGTCTGCTTGTCCCACCACCCCTCGGCGGCCTCCAGCTTGGCGGGCTGATACTTCACGAGCACGGTGCCCACGCGATCTCCCACGAACACCTGCACCGCGATGAGAATGCAGGCGGCGCCCATTCCGAGCGACAGCGTTCGCCGCGCAAAGGCGGTCTCGCGCCGGCGCAAGAGATACCACGCACTGACGCCGGAGACGAGGAACGCGGCCGTCAGATAGGCCGCCAACAGCATGTGTGGCAGCCGCACCGGCCACGACGGATTGACGACGACCCTCCACCAGTCGGTGACGACGAGTCTCCCCTGGTCCCAGGCGACGCCGTCGGGCGTCTGCATCCAGCTGTTCGCCGACATGATCCACGCGGTCGAGAGCGTGGTACCCAGCGCGACCATGCACGTCGCGAAGAAATGCAGCTTCGGTCCCACACGGCTCTCGCCGAACAGCATGATCCCGAGGAATCCCGCCTCGAGGAAGAACGACGTGAGCGTCTCGTAGCCGATCAGCGGCCCAATGACCGGCCCGGCGAGCTGCGCGAACTTCGCAAAGGTCAGCCCGAATTGGAACGACATCACGACCCCGGTAACGACGCCGATCGCGAAGCTCATGGCGAAGATGTTCAGCCAGAACCGGTAGATCTGCCGATAGACCAGGTCGCCCGTCCGGAGCCATTGCGCTTCCACGATCACGAGGAACAGCGCCAGGCCAATGGAGATCGTCGGGAAGATGATGTGAAAGCTCACCGTGAACGCGAACTGCATTCGCGCCAGGATCAGCGGATCGAGACTACGCATCGGGTTCCTCCTCCGCCGGCGGTGAGCGCCGGAACACGAACACCGTCAGCGCGATCCACGCCGTGAGACCGACGATCGCTTCGGGAACACCAAAGACCGTGTCGAACACGTTGAACGCCATGAATCCCGCGAGGCCGGTGAGCAGCGCGGCGAGAACGCGCAACGTTCGGCGAGCCCCGGTCATCCGTCGGCTCTCCCTCAGCGCGAGCGACCGCCGCCTCGATAGCTGACGCGCCAGATCGTGCCGTTGCCGTCTTCGCTCACGTACAGCGACCCATCCTGCGCTACGGCCACGCCGACCGGCCGCCCCCACACCGCGGAGTCGGAGACCACGAAGCCTGTCATGAAATCCTCATACTCGCCGGTGGGCTTGCCGGCCGCGTCGAATATCAAGCGCACCACTTTGTAGCCCGTTGGGTTCGCGCGATTCCACGACCCGTGCATCGTGGCGAAGGCACTTCCCTTGTAGTCGGCGGGAAAGTTGCCGCCCTGGTAGAAGACGATCTGCAAGGGCGCCGAGTGGGCCTGCATGAAGACGTCGGGAACGGTGATCTTGCCCTTGAGGTCGGGCCGCTTCCCTGCCTGCCGCGGATCCTGGTGTGCGCCGATGTAGTACCAGGGCCATCCATAGAAGGCGCCGTCGACGACGTGCGTGGCGTAGTCGAACGGCGTGTTGTTGCCGAGCGAGTCGCGCTCGTTGACGATGCACCATAGCTGTTGGGTGGCCGGCTGGATCGTTAGCCCCGAGCAATTGCGCAGGCCCGTCGCCACGATCTTCATGTCCTTGCCGTTGGGATCGAACGACAGGACGTTCGCGCGCAGCTCTTCCGTGTCCCAGGCGGAGCCGGCCGGCCTGATCTTCAACCACTCGGCCAGGCTGTCGATCGTGCGCGGCTCCGGCGTCATGACCAGGTGCGGAACGGGAAACATGTCCTGCGCGGCGTTCGAGCCGGAGCCGACGGAGAAGTACACCCGGTTCCCGTCCGGCGAGAAGACGATGTCGCGCGCCCAGTGATGCGCGCTCGGAATTCCCGAGACGAGGCGTTCCGCCGGTCCGGTGGCGACGAGATCGCCATTCTTGTAGGGGAAGCGAACCAGTCCGTCGCTGTTGGCGACGTACACCCAGCGGGGGTTCGGCCCCGCGGGATAGAACGCGATGCCGAACGGCTGCCGCAGTCCGCTGGCGAACACCGTGTGCCTCTGCGGCGTGGCGGTGCCCGGAGGGATGCGATATACGTTGACGGTATTGGACATGCTGCTGGCGATGAACAGGTCGCCGTTCGGTGCGACGCGAATCACTCGGGCGTTTGGCAAATCGGGCGTCACCCGCTCCACCACGAAACCGGCCGGTACCTGTGGCTGTCCACCTGCGGGAATTCGCACGACCTGCGCGGTGCCGAAGGTGGCGGCGGAGATGCCCGGCAAATCCTGCGGCGTGAGCAGGCGCCTCACTCCGGGCTTGTCGCTCTGCCAACCGCCAAAGGCCGCCTGGCCCCGTAATGTTTGGCCGAGCGCCCGGTTGCCCGCGACCGCGCAGAGACAACAGGCGGCGATGGCGACGACTCTACGCGAATACCCGGCTATGGCACGCATGACTCATCTCCTTGGCGAGGTCCTTCTCGCGCAGGAGTCTACGTGCGCCGGGCGCGCTGCAACGTTCCCCGACCGAGCACTTCTTTCGTACCACTTTCGAGGAAAGCGCTGCCGGCGATCGGCCTTCGTCCGTGCGCGTCACTGCTCGATGCAGTTCGAGCCCCGGGACGACGGCGATCTGGTGCTCGTGGCACGAAGTTCGAACTGACGTTCGAGCTGATGGAGTCGCGGCGAACTTGGAGCCGAGGTGACGCGCATGACGCTCGAGCGGACGGCGGTGCTGCTCGTGGATGACGACGAAGACACTCGCGTGATCTACTCGACGCTCTTCAAGCACGCCGGCATCGACGTCATCACGGCGCGCGATGGCGCCGAAGGGCTGCGCCTCGCGACGGAGAGCCGGCCGCGAGTGATCCTCATGGACATCGGCCTGCCGATCTTGGACGGCGTCGAAGCCGTGAAGCGAATTCGCGCCACGCCGGCCTCGCCGCAAGTCACGATCATCGCGCTCACCGGCCTGTTCATCACGAATCGACAACAGGAATTGCTGGAATCCGGCTTCGACGACGTGATACTCAAACCCGCATCGCCGCACGCGGTGCTCGACGTCGTGCAATCGATCCTGCGCAACTCCGGTTCGACGTAGCCGCGGCTAGGACTTCGTCAACGTCACTCCGGCCACCGTCTGGGTGGCGAATATCTGCGTCGCCGTGCGCGGAGGCGTGTACGTCAGCGTTCCCGTCATCGTCGTCGCGCTCGTCACGGTGCCGGTGAACGACAGGCTTCCGACGAATGTGCCGCCATGTCCATCCGGATTGCTCCCCAGCGACGCCGTGAACGTCACGCTGGGATTTGTGAACGATCCGGACGTGATGACGAACGCATCTCCGGTGTAGCTCGGGATGCTCACGGTGATCGCCCCGGAGCCGCTGATCGCCGTGCCCGTCACGAGCAGCGCCTCCTGCATCGCCGCCGGCTGGGAGCCCGAGGCTCCCCACCGTCCCGCGACGGTGAGCGCCGTGGACCCTCCGCCGCTCGTACCAGTTGCACCGGTTGCACCCGTTGGACCCGTCGCGCCGCCGCATTCGCTGGTGTTTCCCTGGAACGTTCCGCTCCCGCCGCCACTCTGCGCGAACGTGCCCGCCAGTGACGAGCCGTCGGCCGATCGCGTGCCGGTCGCCGTCGCGCCGTCGCTCGACGTAAAGGTCAGCGTGGTGGCGGATGCGGTGCCCGTCAACGTCACGCTGCTTTTGCTCGGCGCGTTGATCGAGTGCGCCACCCCGCTCATCGTCCCCGCCGCGGTCGTCACGATATTGAACCATCCTACGTCGTTGCCGGGAGCGGAATAGGTGCCGCAGTAGACCATGGGCGCCGTGCCGCTCGATGTCGGCGCGGCGGCGAACGCGCCGGTGCCGTGCGTGCCGGTGAACGTTCCCGAGAGCACACTTCCCTGCGCCGTTCCCGCGAGCGTGAACGCGCCGCCCGACACGCTGAGCGCACCCGTCGCCGCGTCGTACGTGCCGCTCAACGTGACGGTGCTTCCGTCGACGGTGCTCAGCGTGCCCGTCGCTGTTGTCGGCGCCATCGACGTGCTCGCGCCGGCCAGCGACGACAGATTGCTCGACGACGACGCAAGTCTGAGCGTGAAGCTCCCGCTCTGGGCCGCGTCGACGAACGTTCCCGCGTAGACGGTGGTTGTCGTTGGCGTCGGAGCGGTCGCATCGCTCCCGCAGGCGAGGAGCAGCGGCACCACGGCGGGCGCGAACGTTCGAAGGGCGCGGCAGCGGACGAGCATCCAGTCTCCAGGGGCTCGGGACAACAGAATATATCGCGGCCGGTCCGCCGCTGTCTCTGACGAGTTTCTTAGCGGTCGCGTGACGCGGCCTCTCGGTTCCGGCGCCACTCGTCGCGGGTCTGGCCCCAGACGTCGATCATCTCCTGGTCGAGCGGCGGCGGCATCTTCGCCTGCCGCTGAATCGCCGACCCAAGTCGCCGCGCGAGCGCCTGCGACCGAAGGTTCTCCGGATTGATGCAGTGGACGACCTCCGGCCAGCCAAGTGTATCGAACGCGTAGTCCATCGTCGCGACGGCGGCTTCGAGCGCGTAGCCGTTTCCCCACGCGTCGCGGTGGAGGGCCCAGCCCACTTCGGGTCCGGGCCACGCATACGGCTGCCACGGCCCAACGCGGCCGATCCATGTGTTCCGCGCCTTCTCGATCACGGAGAACATCGAGATGCCGGTGAGCGCCCACGCGCCGCGCACCTGCGCGACCACGCGCCACGCGACCGGTTTCGGCAGCACGCCGCCGATGAAGCGCGCGGCGTCGGCGTCGGCCATCATCTCCGCCCACCGCTCGAAATCCTCGATGAGCGGCGGACGTAGAAGGAGTCGTTCGGTTTCGATGACCGGCGCCATGTCGTACCGCTCAGCCGCCGTCTTCCAGGGGACGGAGCTCGGATTCGCCCCTGAACTCCGGCCAGTGAATCCGATGGAGCTCCATGAACTTCGTCGCGAGATCGACGGCTTCTTCGTGCGACTTGACCTCGCACAACGCGTAGCCGCCCACGACCTCCTTGGCCTCGGGGAACGGGCCGTCGGTCACCTTGAGCTTCCCGCCGGCAATCCGGACGCGAGTGCCCTTCGCGAGCGGCTTCAACCCTGCCCCGTCGACGAACACCCCTTTCTTCGTGTACTCTTCGACGAACGCCCCCATTGGGCCGAAGAGCGCCGGAGGGACCTGGCTGATGTCGTAGTCTTCAGGGTGCTTGATGAACATCATGTACCGCATGGTGGTGTCTCCTTGATCGTTGACTGACTCCGGCGCAGCCGATGCATCCGCTTGCCGGTGAGCTGCCCGTCTTGGGCTGCTCTACCTTCGCGTCGAACGACGCGCGCCAAAATCGACATTTGGCATCGGCGGCTTCGGCGCGCTCGGCGGCATGGGCGGCACGGGTGGGGGCGGTGGACCGCGACGGGGATCGCCGTCCGGTTGCTGCGGACCCGGCGGAATGGGCGGTGGTTCGGGCGTCGGAGGTTTCAGCGGAGGAATCGTCATGCGCCTCTCCGGACTGTGTGTGCTGGACGCGCGACGCACCGTCGCCGTGCCCGCGATTGCGCTTCTACTCGCGAGATCGCCTGGGCGTGTGCCGAAGGCTGACCTCGTAGAGCTCAGCATCGGATAATTTCATCCAGTCGGATGGATAGGTCCAGACGCGACGCATGACACCTTCGCCGGCATAGTAGAGCGACTTGCCGGCGCCGGGGTTGTCAGGGGGCGCGTCGAGCTCGCGAACGACCCAGCGCCGGTTTTCGTCGTCGTAGAGCTCCCGACTCTCGCTCTCGCTCACGGGACACGCTCCATTTCTCTGGTCATCGACCTACGAGCTCACCACATTCGCCTCGTGGCACCACTGCTGGAGCGCGGAAACGATCGACGCATGCAGCTCGAACGGCGCCGCCGCGTCCTTGGCAGCCGCGACGATCAGCCGGGCCGCTCCGTCGGGCCCCTGGCCGAGGTCGAAGAGAGCCCGCGCATAGCCCTGGGCACACAGGTGGAGCTCCCGAAATACGGCGTCCGAGGCGTGCAGCTCATGCGGGCTCACCTCCATGCTCAGCGACGAATAGATCGCGTGCGACATGCATTTGCGCACCGACTCGAACACGGATTCCCGGGTTGTTCGCTCCCACTCCCCGGCATCCCCGACGGGATACCAGCGTCGATCAACGAGCAGTCGTTCGGCGTGCGGTTCGACCATCGAGTACTCCTGGGGGTGCACGCGGCGCGCACGAACGCGCGGGCCGAACGAAAGGCCGGGCAGGGCTCTAGAGAACTCTAGAGAGTGTCTCATGAAAGAATGAGTGCAAGCATCCGCAATTGCTAGTGCTGCGCGGCCCGCGAACGACCGCGTCTCCGTTGCGACGGCGCACGGGCCAGCTCATTGCGCCCACCGGGGATCGCGTTCGAGAACGGCCGCCATGTCGGCCGCGGGCATCGGCCTCCCGATGAAGTATCCCTGGCCAAGGTCGTAGCCGAGCGCGCGAAGCACCGTCAATTGCGCGTCGGACTCGATGCCCTCGGCAATCGCCCGCACGCCGATGTCGCGAGCGAGCTCGCGAACCGTGCGGACGATCGGCGCCTCGAGCTGCCGGCTCGAGATGCCTTCGATGAAGTCGCGATCGAGCTTCACTCCGTCGAGCGGTAGACCGCTCAAGTAGCGCAGCGACGAGTAGCCGGATCCAAAATCGTCGAGGTAGACCGAGAACCCGGAGCGACGCAACTCTGAAAGTTTCGCGCGTGCCGCTTCCGGATCGCCGATCAGCACGGATTCGGTGATCTCGAGGCGCAGCGACCGCGGATCGAGCCCGGCGGCTGCAACGATCCCTCCAATTCTGGCCACGAAATCCGCGAGCCCAAGGTGCCGCGCCGAGACGTTGACGGTGAGCGCGAGCGGAACCTCGCGCGGAAAGCGCTGCTGCCACTCGCGCATCTGCGGGCAGGCGTTCGCGATCACCCACCAGCCCAGCGGCAGAATCACCTCGGTCTCCTCCGCGAGCGGGATGAACTCGGCCCCACTGAGCCGTCCACGCTGCGGATGATTCCACCGGACGAGCGCCTCGATCTCCGTGATGCGGCCGGTTTTCAGGCAGATGAGCGGCTGATAGAAGACCTCGAACTCCTGCCGTTCCACCGCGCGGCGCAGCTCGGTCTCGCGATCGAGCCGCCGCCGCACGCGCTCCTGCATCGCGGGTTGGAAGATCTGGAATTCGCCCATGCCGATTTCCTGGGCCCGCGCTCTCGCGACGCCCGCCAACGCAATCAGACGGTCGGGCGAGTCGAGTCCTCCCGAGCTGAGCATGACACCGATGCTCGCCGAGACGCTGACCTCCGTGTCGCCGGCAATCAGCGGGGTCGAAAGCGCATCCTGAACGCGAAGCGCCACACGACCGGCGGCCGTGTCGTCGTCCACGTGCTCGAGCAGGATGAGAAAGCCCTCCGACGTCGACCGCGCCAGCAGGTCCTCGGCCCGCACGAGAGGCTTGAGCCGCTCGGCGATTGCCCGGACCAACTCGTCGCCGACGTCGCGGCCGAGACCGTGGTAGATCGCCTCGAGCTGATCGATGTCGAGAAACAGCACCGCGAAGTGAAAGTCCGTGTGTCGAGACGCGCGGCGGACGGCCTGCTCGAGCCGTTCCACGAACAGCTCTCGGTGCGGAAGGCCGGTCACCGCATCGTACAGGCGCCGAGCCTGCCACTGGCCCATGTCGCGGCACACTGCCGCGAGCTCGCCACGGACCTGAAGCTCGCGGGCGAGCACCCCCGCCACCGTACGCAGCCCGGCCAGTTCTTCGTGCGACCATTCGTGAACGCCATCCAATTCCACCGCCAGCACCAGGCCGCCAGCCTCCTCGTCCGCGCGCGCCGTTGCGTCGTCGCGGCTCGAGTCAGCGACGGGAAGCACAACATATGCGCCGCGCCGCGGTTCGTTCGATAGCGGCGCTTCGTCTTCCGATGTGGTCGGCTCACCGGCAAAAACGATCTCCTCCCTCCGCCGATGCGCCTGAAATACGCGGATTCGCGGAGCGCCCGCCGATTTCCGAGACTCGTCCGTCGGCAGAGTGGGCGCACCGGCCGTTCGAACCACTAGCCCGACGAGTGTCGCGAAGTCCTCGAGTGTCTTGGCCGGAACCACGATCGACGCGGAGTGGTCGGGAATCGTGAAATGTTCCGAGGGCCGTAGGCCGGCTAGGCGCGCGCTCTCGTTCGTCGGGGCGCTGGGTCCATCGGAGTGCGTGAGAGGGTCGGCTTGCTCGTCGGTCACAGTTATCGGCATCGATAAGAGAGTCGGAAGTTCAATTCGGAAACGGCGCGACCCGGCTAGCGTTCAGCCGTGGGCGCGAGTGTTCGAAAACGGTTTTGGGTGGCGGGGTGTGCGGCTCGCGTCACGCGGAGCCCGCGATCGATGCGGGCCGGCCATGCGTGGGTGACCGCGACGGCGACGGTAAATTCGTCGGCTTCGTCGAGTCGGCGTCGGCTCGCGAGGGAGGTCATGTTGCGGTTCGTTCCTGCGAGTTGCGGGCCAGGGGTGGACGGTTCGTTCAGATCGCTGCGTTGACGGCGCCGCCCGCCCGTCGTACCCGGACGCTCACGTCTGCTTACATATCGTATGGGGCGCTACAGGTCCGAAGCTACACGCACTGGCCCGCAGCCGTTGTGACGCTGATCACAGTCGGGCCCGGTTAATGAAAGAATTGGTATCGCGGTCAGCTGTCGTGGAGGCCCGTGCCGGTTCGTCATCGAGGGGGGCATACCGATTGCGGCGCGGCATATCTAGTTTCGTGGCAGCCCGATAGCCCTCTTCCAATGCCGCCGACGCATGGTTGAATTCGATCGATTCGAGGTTGCGGCTCGCATCCGCGGGCTCGTGGCCGGACAAGATGCCGGGGTAGTGGGACTGACGGCCAATCGCCTCGGTGTGAGCGAGCTGGCGCTTCGCATGTCGATCGACGAGCGCGACCCACATCCAGCGTTTGAAGTGCTCGAGGTAATCGTGCAGCACTATGGCGTGGACCCGACGTGGCTCATCACCGGAGTCTATGACGCGGAGAAGCACCGCACCGCGCTCGAGGACGATGCGGCGATCGCGCGAGTGCTCTCTGGGTTGCCTCACAAAGGGCGCCCCACTCCGTCGTCCGTGCAGCGTCCTGCCGCGCCGTTGGACAAAGAACGCACGGAGTGATGACTGAGTCCGGATTTTCCCGCCGCCGCGCCCGACTTGCCCGGAATGCGCACCCTCGCATTATTGCATGACCGCCCGCGGCGCTGCGTGCCAGCAGATGCGCGACGCGGCGAGCGCCACGAGGAGGAACCCTGTCGAACTTCGTTCTGAAATTGTTCGTGGCCGGCTCGAGCCCCCGCGCCACGGCCGCCGTCGAGAACCTTCGACGTATCTGTGAGCAAGAGCTGCACGGTCAGTACGAGCTCGAGGTCATCGACGTCATGCTCCATCCCGAGCTGGCCGAGCAGGAAAAGGTTCTTGCGACGCCCACCCTCATCAAGCAGTTGCCGCCGCCCCTTCGCCGTGTCATCGGCGATCTATCCGACTCGGAGCAAGTGCTCTTGGGGCTCGAGCTGCGGCAGGTCATCCAGCCACCCCTCCCAACGGAGAACTGACGCGTGATGCTCGAACTCGACGATGACGATGCCGCCGTTGAAAAGCTGCCAACGGGTATGCCGAGCTTTGACATCATCGCCAAGGGCGGCCTGCCCAAGAACCGCACGACCCTCGTGTCGGGCACGGCGGGGAGCGGAAAGACCGTGTTCGCGATGCAGTTCCTCGCGGCCGGAATCCGCGATTCGGGCGAGCGCGGCGTGTTCGTCACGTTCGAGGAATCGGCGCGGGACATCCGTAAGAACATGCGCAGCTTCGGCTGGGATCTGGCACAGTGGGAGCGCGACGGACTCCTCGCCTTCGTCGACGCCTCGCCCGACCCGCACATCGAGACGGTGGTTTCGGGCTCGTTCGATCTCGGCGCGCTGCTGGCACGGGTTGAATACGCGGTGAAAAAGGTTGGTGCCACGCGCGTCGCGGTCGATTCGATCGGAGCGATCTTCTCGCAGTTCGCCGACCAATCGGTGGTTCGCCGCGAGTTGTTCCGCATTGCGGCCGGCTTGAAGGAGCTCGGAACGACCGCCGTGTTGACGGCGGAACGCGTGGATGACTACGGCCCCATCGCGCGATTCGGCGTGGAAGAGTTCATCGCCGACAACGTCATGATTCTCCGCAATGCGCTCGGCGACGAGACTCGGCGGCGGACGCTGGAGATCGTGAAGTTCCGAGGCACCGACCATCAGAAGGGAGAATTTCCGTTCACAATCGCGACCGACGGCGGCGTCGTCGCGATCCCGCTCTCGGCGATGCAGCTCAGTCAGAAATCGTCGAACGTGCGTGTCTCGTCCGGAAACAAGGAGCTCGACGCCATGTGTGGCGGAGGGTTTTTTCAGGATTCCGTCACGCTCATCTCCGGCGCAACGGGTACCGGCAAGACGCTCAGCGTCGCGCAGTTTCTGAATGGCGCGGGCGAGGGAGAGCGCTGCCTGCTGCTGGCGTTCGAGGAGAGCCGGGAGCAGCTCTTCCGCAACGCAATCGGCTGGGGGGTCGACTTCGAGCAGCTCGAGCGCGACGGCCGCCTGAAAGTGGTGTGCGACTATCCGGACATCGCGGGCCTCGAGGATTGGCTCGTCAACATCCAGGCGATCATCCGCGAGTTCAAGCCCAAGCGCGTGGCGCTCGACAGCTTGTCGGCCCTCGAGCGAATCGGCACGGTCAAGGCGTTTCGGGAATTCGTCCTCGGAATGACCTCGTTCATCAAGCATCAGGAGATTACCGGGTTGTTCACGGCGACGACTGCCTCCCTCATGGGTGGCACGTCGATTACCGAAACGCATATCTCGACGCTGACCGATTCCATCATTCTGCTGCGGTACGTCGAGATGTTTGGCGAGATGAAGCGCGGTCTCACGGTGCTCAAGATGCGCGGATCGATTCACGACAAAGGCATCCGAGAGTTTGAGATCGACGGCACCGGCATGCATCTGGGCGGACGGTTCAAGAACGTGAGCGGCATTCTGTCGGGACACCCGGTGCACCTGTCGCCGGCCGATCTGGAGCGCGCGTGGAGCGAGTTCGACACCCAGATGGGCCGCCGCGAAACGGCGGCGTCGGCGCCGGGCTCGGAACGGCGGACCGGCGGCGAGCGGCGCAGACCGACCTGAAAACGGGAACGGCCTTTGCTTTATCACCTCGGGGGACGCAACCCTTCCCACTCTCCGAGATGACCAACGATTTCGCTCTCCGACTGCGGCTCGAGGCGTGCGACGCGGCGTTGGCCGAGAGCGAGGCGCGGTTTCGAAACGTCATCGACCGAAACGCGGACGCGATCGTCGTGGTCGGCCTCGATGGCGTGGTCCAGTACGCGAACGACATGGCCGATCGCCTGTTCGGCGTGGAGCCAGGCCAGCTCAACGGAACACCGTTCGGGTTTCCGCTCATTGCCGGCGACACCGCCGTGGTCGATTTGATCGTCCATGGCGCCGCACGCGTCGCCGAAATGCGTTTGGTGGCATCGACGTGGAACGGATCGCCGGTGCACCTCGCGTCGCTCCGCGACGTCACCGATCTCGAGACGCTTCGCCGCGAGCGCACGGCGCAGCTAGCCGAGACCATGGCCGCGGCTCGGCTCCGGGAGGTGTTCAGCCAAGCACCGGTGGCCATCGCGGTCCTCCGCGGAAAGGAACATCGGTACGAGAGCGCCAATGCCCGCTATTGCCAGCTGATCGGCAATCGGAATGTCGTCGGGCAGCCGATTCGCGACGCGCTGCCGGAGCTCGCGGGCCAAGGCATCTTCGAGTTGCTCGACCAGGTGTATTCCACCGGGGTGCCCTATGTCGGCACCGACGTGCGGATGTTGATGCGACGCGGCGACGATGGCCCGGAGGAAGGCTTTTTCACGTTCGTGTATCATCCGCTTCGCGAAGCCGACGGCGCGGTGTCCGGCGTCGCGGTCGTGGCCACCGACGTCACGGTGTCCGTTCGCGCGCGGATCGAGCTGGAAGCCATCAATCAACAACTGCACCGTCAGGCCACGCAGCTCGAACAACAGGCCACGGAGCTCGAGGCACAGTTCGAGGAGGCGCAAACCCTCGCCGACCAATTAGAGTACTCTAATCAACGGCTCGAGAAGGCGATCGTGGCCGCGGAGGCGGCGCGCGCCGACGCCGAGAAGGCCAACCGGGCGAAGTCCGATTTCCTGGCCACCATGTCGCACGAGCTGCGGACGCCGCTGAACGCCGTCGGCGGCTACGCCGATCTCCTGCTGGCCGGCATCCGCGGACCGGTGACAGAAGCGCAATCGTCCGATCTCGAGCGCATCAAGCGGAATCAGAGACATCTGCTCTCCGTGATCAACGACATCTTGAACTTCGCCAAGGTCGAAGCCGGACGGGTACGGTTCGAGCTTCGCCACGTCTCGATGAACGCGGCGCTTGGCGAGCTGGAATCGCTCGTTGCCCCGCTCCTGCTGCAAAAGCAGATCGCGTACGAGTACTACTGCTGCGATCCGGAGTATACCGCGTACGTCGATCCGGAACGGCTGCAACAGATTCTGCTCAACCTCCTGTCGAACGCGGTGAAGTTCACGCCGTCGCGTGGGCGCATCACCGTACAATGCGCGGCAACGAAAGACGCGATGCGGGTGAGCGTTCGTGATTCGGGAGTCGGAATCCCGGCGGAAAAGCTTCAGCAGATTTTCGAGCCGTTCGTGCAATTGGAACGCGGGCAAGGGCCGGCGCTGGGTGGCACCGGCCTAGGCCTCGCGATCAGCCGCGACCTCGCCAGGGCAATGGGCGGCGAATTGACGGCGGAGAGCAAGCTGGATGAAGGATCGACTTTTACGTTGACTCTCCCGCGACGAGCGCCAGAAGATTGACCAGGTCGAGTGTTCTCTTGATGCTGGCCGCAGCCGCGTGCCGCACCGCGCCCGTGCCCGTGCCCATGCCTGTCTCCGCGCCGGCAGCGGCGGTGCCGCGCCCCGTCGGGATGGACTCGCGTCTCGGGTCGACGCTCGACTCGCTCGCCGCCGACGGTATCCGTGAGGGTGCCGCGCCGGGCATGTCGATCGCCGTGGCGCGCTACGGCCGACTCGTGCATCTGCGCGGTTATGGCGCAACGGACTGGGATCCAAGCTCCGACGCCGTCACCGACTCGACGCTGTACGATCTCGCGTCGCTCACCAAGGTCATCGCGACGACGACCGCCGCGATGATCCTCGAGGAAGAGGGGCGTCTCGACATCGCGCGGCCGGTGCACGACTACGTACCGGACTTCAACGCACCCGACAAGGCGCCGATCACCGTGCGCATGCTGCTCACGCACTCAGGTGGGTTCGAGGCGGGCGCCAGTCTCTACACGCGCGCGCGCGGCCGCGCGGAGTATCTCGCGCTGATCAATGCGCGCCCGCTGCGGTACGCGCCGGGCACACAGACGGTCTACAGCGATTGGGACATGGTGATCCTGCAGGCGGTCATCGAGCGCATCGCGGGACAGACACTCGACCAATTCGTCGCCGCGCGCGTCTTCGCGCCGCTTGGGCTCCGAGACACGCGATTCAATCCCGACACGGCCGACGCCGCCCTGCGCCGCCGCATTGCCGCGACGGCCATCGACACGTCGCGCGGCGGCCTGCTGCGCGGCGTCGTGCACGACGGCAACGCATGGGCGCTCGGCGGCGTCTCCGGTCACGCCGGACTGTTTTCGTCGGCGCGCGACCTCGCGGTGTTCGCGGGCATGCTGCTCGACGGCGGCTCGTATGGCGGCGTGCGCATTCTTCGACCGGAAACGATCGCGCGCTGGACGGCGCGACAATCGCCGATGTCGAGCCGCGCGCTCGGCTGGGATACGCCTGCGCCGGCGGCGAGCTCGGGTCACTACTTCTCGCCCCGCAGCTTCGGACATACGGGGTTCACCGGTACGTCGCTCTGGATCGATCCCGAGCGCGGCGTGTTCGTGGTGCTCCTGATGAATCGCGTCAATTCGCACGGCGTGAGCGAGCGGCACACGCAGCTGCGGCGCGATGTGTCGGACGCCGTGCAGTCGGCGATTCTCGACGCGCCGTTGATCGACTGGGAGGCGAGGCTGCATCCGTCGACGAACCGCGTGCCGTAAGGGCTGGTGAATACGCGGACGACGCTTGCTCGGACGCGCTCCGCCCGCCATATAGGGCGCATGCATACTCCGCCCATCGCCCGTTTCGTTCGCGCGGCCGCCGTGTCGCTCTCCCTTGCCGGCTCGCTCTCCGCGCAGCGGCCCACGCAAGCCACGCCGCCCACACGCGCGCCGTCGCCGTCCGAAATCCCAAAGGCGTACTCTGCCATCCGCGAAACCGACATTCGCCGCGACGTCACGGAGATGGCGTCGCCCGGCATGCGCGGCCGCGAAGGCGGCACGATCGACGAGATGCGCGCGTCGATCTGGGTCGCCGAGCAGTATCGCAAGATCGGGCTCGCGCCGAAGGGCGATGATGGCACGTACTTTCAGTGGTTCGACATGACGCACACCCGCGTCTCGCTCGCCGGCAGCCGCGCGACCATCGGCGGCCAGACGCTCAATCTGTTCCACGACTTCATCCCGCTCGGCGTGGTTCCCGCCGAGGCGAGCGGCGCGATTCTCTGGGTGGCCGACGCGCGCGACACCACCGTGGATGTACGCGGGCGCATCGTCGCCACGCCGCTGCTCGCGCCGGCGCCGTCGACGATCCGCGTCACCAGCTATCCATTCCCGGTGCGTTACGCCGACGCCGCGATCAATGGCACCGCGGCTCACTTCGCCCGCCGCGGCGCGGCGGCGATCATCCTCGTCGCGAATCCGCCGGTGGACAGCGCCTTCGCCGCGGTCTCGGACATGCGCGTGCGCGGCACCTACGACGTGGACCGCGCGATTCCTCGCGCCGCGAACGGATCCGATCGCATCGCACCGCCGCCCGCGCTCGGCACCGGCCCCACGCCGAGCTTCCTGGCGCCCGCGTCGATGCGCGACGTGCTCGCGCGCCAGCCGCAAGCCGAGCTGTCGATTCGGCTGGAGCGATTCACGTATCCGTCGGTGAACGTGATCGGTGTCGTGCCCGGCACCGATCCCACGCTGCGCAACGAATTCGTGTTGTTCAGCTCACACCAGGACGCGAACGGCGTGCGCGCCACGATCGAAGGCGACTCGGTGCACGCGGGCGCCGACGACAATGCGTCGGTGACGGCGGCGGGGCTCGCCGCCGCCCGCGCGTTCGTGAAGCAGCCGGCCAAGCGCTCGGTGCTCTTCATCAATCACGGCTCCGAGGAGCGGGGGCTGATCGGATCGCGCTATCATGCGGCGCATCCCGTGGTGCCGCTCGCGCAGATCGTGGCCGTGATCAACGGGGACATGATCGGCCGCAACAATCCCGACTCCGCGTCGCTGCTCGGCTCACAGCCGCCGCACCGCAACTCGAGCGATCTCGTGGCGATGGCGCTGCGCGCGAACGCGCTCACCGGCAAATTCATTCTCGACACGCTGTGGGATCGTCCAACGCATCCGGAAGGCTGGTACTTCCGCAGCGATCACGTTCCGTACGCGCGTTTGAACGTGCCGGCGCTGATGTATTCCACGAATCTGCACGACGACTATCACACGCCGCGCGACCGGCCGGACCGCATCGAGTATCCCAAGCTCACACGCATGGCGCAGTGGATGTATCTCACCGGGTGGTTTGCGGCGAACGCAACCCAGCGGCCACGAATCGATCAAGGGTTCAAGCTGGAGCGGTGAAGCCGGCGCGCGGAGTTAGTTCAAGTGCCCTTCCCCGCCGTTCCCTTGGAGTGCACCGCGAAGGCCGCCCCCTGCGGATCGCTCAGCATCGCGACGCGGTCGCCTCCCGGCACGTCCATGGGACCAAGCACCACCGTGCCGCCGGCCTTCTGCGCGCGACCGGCCGCCGCGTCCGCGCTGTCGGCCACGCTGACATAATGCAACCAGCGTGAGGTGGAGACCTCCGGCGGTCGCTTCATGATTCCGCCGTAGGTGAATCGGTCGCGGCCGAACATGTAATAGCTGCCCATCGCGCCCATGTCGAACTCACTCTTCTTCTCCCACCCGAAGATCTGCTGGTAGAAGCTGATGGCCGCGGGCTGGTCGCTGGTCGCGAGCTCGTGCCAGGAAAATTGGCGCGGCGCCGGATCGGTCTCGGGCGCGAGCGGTTGCGCGCTCGTGATGATCGCGAACACGGCGCCCTGCGGATCCTGCAGCACCGCAAACCGGCCCGCTTGTTCCATGGTCTTCGCGGGCACCAGTACCTTGGCACCGAGCTTGATGGCTTGGGTGATGGTGGCGTCGGCGTCGGGCACCTCGATGTACGCGAGCCAGCTCGGCGCGGAACCCATCGCGGCCGCGTCGGGCGGCGGAGTCGTCAGGCCGCCAACCATCGTGTCGGGCGTGTCGCCCGCAAGCCAAAACGTGTAATCGAAGTCGCCCATCTTACTGGTCTTCCATCCGACGATCTCTTTATAGAAGGCCTCGGCGGCTCTCGTATCGTTGGTCAGGAGCTCGTGCCATACGAAGCGCCCACGTGTTTCGGCGGCCGTGCTGCTCGACATTGTTTCTCCTTTCATCAAGTCGTGACGGTGGAACGGCGTTGCGATCCGCAGCGGATGGGACGAGCTAGGGTTGCAACATTTGCCCGGACCGCATCGGTGTCAACCTTCGACGCCGAACGCTCGCGCGATCAGAAGCACCCCGCCTGCGATGAGCACGAATCCGGTTGCTCGTGCGACACGGTCACCCGCCGGGGCGAAACGTTCCACGGTGATGACCGACCCTATTGCCGCCATCGCGCGAACGTCCATGACTCCCATCACGAGGGGAACGACCATCAGATTGGCGCAACACCGGCTGCAGTGAAGCCCATAGTGCAGGCCGAGCCGCCACGCCGCGCCGGCGTCGCCCGGGAGCGCACGGGCATGCCTTGCCAGCTGCCGGCAGCACGCCAGGTGGCGCGCCTTTCGCGCGGTGAGCTGCCAGGCGCCCGCGGCCACGACGACCACGCCGACCGCAATCGGTCCGATGCGCACCGATACCGACGGGTCCATCTGCATGGGCGACAACGCCGCGCTCACCGGAAACGCGGCAATGCCGAGCACCGTCCAGACGAACAGGTATCCGGCGGTCACCAGCACCGCTAGCACGCCGCGCGGAGTATCCCCCGCGCCAACCGCTCCGCGGCCGTAGTGCCACAATACGGGGGGAAACGACGGTAGCATCATCGCTACCGTCATCACCATCCACATGCCGAGGAACGCCGCAGCCGCGCCTGACCACGTCTGGCTGAACATCGGCATGCCGCTCATCCCAGTCACGAACCGGGGTATTCGTCGTGCCGGCGCCACCAGATGCCCGCTTCGTTGCGTCCCTTGGGCGCACGGTCCAGCCACTGATACATGCCCCACACAGCATCCAATCCGCGCGAATAAGCGGAATACGTGTGGTAGACCACACCGTCCTCGAGCACGAACGCACTCACACCCGGCCGCTCGCGCGTGTACGTGGCAGCGTCGGTTCCGGTCGCCGCCGCAAGCTGTGCAACGGGCGTCTCACTGCCGCGCAGCGGCCGATCCTGAACGTTCTTCTCTGCGACGGGCGCTCCGACCGGGGGCTCGCGCCGGAAGTTGTATTCGATCCCCTCTTCGCGCTGTTGTTTCTGCGTGAACCCCACGCTGAAATCGGCGTTGAAGTCGCTGTCGAGCGACGACGCCCACGGGAAGGTCCATCCCATCCGCGCCTTGTACGCCTGCAGCTTCTCGAGTGGAGCACGAGACACCGCGCCGAACGCAACGTCGTGATTCGCCAGGTGCACCGCGATCCCGTTGAAGCCGTCGGCGATGCTCGAGCAGGACGGGCAGCCGGCCTTGTAATCGGGGCCGAACATGAAGTGGTACACGAGGAGCTGCGAGCGCCCACGGAAGAGATCCGCCAGCGAGGCGCTCCCCTCGTCGGTGGTGAGGCGATACTCCTTGTCGATCCGAACCCAGGGCAGCTCCTGTCGCCTCTGCGTCAGCTCATCGCTCCGCCGCGTGAGCTCCTTCTCATCCTTCAGCAGCTCGAGCCGAGCGGCAATCCACTCGTCACGTGTTCCGATGGTGTGCGTCGTCATCGTGCCAGTCTCCTTCATTCGGGTGTCGTTGCTCGGGACGACTCGCTCGTCGTCAGTCACGACATAGACTTAGCAGCGCGTATGGGCACGATGAGAGTGACAAGTGTGGCGCGATTCCGATGGACGTCGCGGCGCGGTAAACCCCGTCAGCGATAGTCGTCGCGCGCGGGCGAGAAGACGTCGATGACTCGGCAGGCCGTGAGCGTTTTGCCGCCGTGCAGCGCACCGCCTGGAATCAACGCGACCATCCCTGCCTCGAGGACCGTCGTCTCGTCGCCGACGGTGAACTCGAATCGGCCGTCGATCACGTAGGTCACCTGTTCGTGCGGATGCGTGTGCATCGGCACGTTGGTTCCGGCGTCGAGGTGCACCTCGCCCACGGTCACGCCGGCAAGGTGGGCGTAGTGTCCGCGTATGGATCCGTCGAGAATGGCGCGTTGCGGGAGCGAAGTGAGTTTCGTGAATGTCGCCATGGTCGAAGCCTCGAGGATTGTAGGACGTCCCGGAGATTTCCCGTCTGTATTAGTTTCGCGGCCGGCGCACGGCTCGCACCACGCCGCTCTTCCCACCGCCGCAGTAGAATCGATCCTGCCCATCCGACTCGAGTCCCGAGACCTTGACGCCGGCGGGCATCTCCAGCGTTTCGAGAACCGCACCGGTGCCCGGGTCGATTCGCCGAAGCTCGCTGTCGTCGCCCTCCAAGATGCCGTGCCACAGCTCGCCGTCGACCCACGTGACACCCGTGACGAAGCGGTTCGACTCGATCGTGCGAAGAATGGCGCCGGTCTGCGGATCGATCTGATGAATCTTTCGCGCGCGATACTCCCCCACCCAGAGCGTTCCTTCAGCCCACGCCAGTCCCGAGTCGCCGCCGCCGCTGGGTGCGGGAATGGTCGACACCACGCGCCGAGTCGTTGGATCGATCTTCTGAATTCGCGCCTCGGCGATCTGATAGAGGAATTCCCCGTCGAACGCCGTACCGGCGTGTGCCGGCACATCGATCGCGCCAGTCTCCTCGCCCGACGCGGGGTCGAACGCGCGCAGCGAATCTCCGGCGGCGAACCAGACTGACTGACCGTCGTACGTGACGCCGCCTACGTTCGCCTGCGGAAACGGACCGTACTCGCGAATGACTTCGGCAGTGGATTGGCTCATGACGTGAGCTTACTCGATCGGCAACGCGGACGGGAGTAACAACACTGTCGTGAATCCCGAGATGGGCGGCATGATCCAGCGGCGCGCCCGACCGCGGCCAAACGGCTGCACCTTGCCTTCCCGGGCGAGCGACTCCAGCGCGCGCTGCAAGGTGCGTTGACTCGCTCCCAGCGCGAGCGCCAGCGCCGAGGTGGACCACGCCTCGCCGTCGTCGAGCAGCGCGAGCAACGAGGCATGCTCTTCCTCGACGGGCCGCGCCAGCACGAGCACCTCGTCCGCGCGGCATGGCACGAGCGCGAACCCTCGCTTCGTGGCGCGGATGTCGGCGGTATGGCGCAGGGCGACTCGAAGCCGCCCGATCTCGACCCGCAACCGCGCGCGGTGCGAGTCATCGGCGTATTTCGCGCCGAACGCGCGTGCGAGCAGCACCTCGCGCGCGACGTCGTCGGGCCATGCTTCGCCGAGCGCGCGCGCGAGGGCGAAGAGCACCGGACGCGTCGCGAGCGATGTCGACGCGCCCGACCGCCGAATGGCATTGCGGCACGCATCCACGATCAGCGCCTCCGACGCCAGGACGGCTTCGACCTCTTCGAGCAGGAGCGGCCGTTCGGTGCCGCCACGAATGACTCGTGCCGCCGGCGTATCCAGAGCGAGCGACGCCCGTTCCACCTCGGCCAGGAGCGACGGGATTCCGGCGGCCTTCGCCGCGATCGCGGCACGTGCGAGTGCGTCTCGCGCCGCGCGCGTGCGCAGCCGGCGGAGCGCGATGCCGGCGACGACGAGCTCGAACGCGGCTCTCGACGCAGGCGGAAACGCCGACACGTCGAGGTCGGCGATGGCGCGCTCCGCATCGTCCAGGTGTCCGGTGAGAAGGAGCCGGCGCGCCACGAGGTGTCGCGCGTGCGCGGCATTCACGCTGTCGCCGTGTTGCGACAGCGTCGCATGCGCCGCCTCGAGCGCCTCGACAGGCCAGCCGAGGTCGCGCGTGACCAGCGCGATCTCCGCCTCGGCGACAATGCACCGCGCGCGGGCCATGGCCTCTCGTGGACCGAAGGCTTTCGCCGCGCGCCGCAGAAGCACGCGCGCGCGTTCGAGATCTCCGAGCTGCGCCATGGCGATCCCGCGCAACGCGAGCGCCGCCGCGTCGTCACGCAGCGCCACACGGTTCAACGCGCCGAACGGATCGCCCGCCGCGAGCGCGCGAGCGGCAGCGAAGATCATCGAGTCCATCGGAACCCCGTCACGCCTGTTACTCACACCCTCGAGTGGCCGGGTCGTAATCTATCGCCCGTTCACCGGCCGCCCGTCAGGCGCCGGCGCGCCACGCTCACCGACGCATAGAGAATGGAGAGACCAACGATGACGACGACGATGATGGCGGGAACGCACGAGGAATGGCTGGCCGCCCGGCTCGAGCTGCTGGAGGCCGAAAAGGAATTGACGCGCCGCGGCGACGAGCTGGCGCGCCAGCGGCAGGCTTTGCCCTGGGTCCGCGTCGCCAAGGACTACCTGTTCGACACGGACGAAGGAAGAGCCTCGCTGGCCGATCTGTTTCGCGGACGCTCGCAGCTCCTCGTCTACCACTTCATGTTCGGACCCGACTACACCGCGGGCTGTCCGTCGTGCTCGAGCATCGCCGACGGCTTCAACGGCATTGCCGTGCATCTCGAGAATCACGACGTGTCGCTGTACGCGGTCTCGCGCGCTCCGCGCGCCAAGCTGCAGGCCTATAAGGAGCGCATGGGTTGGACATTCCCGTGGGCTTCGTCCTTTGGCGGCGACTTCAATGCCGACTTCAGCGTCGCGTTCACGGAGCTCGAACAGCGCAGCGGCGGGATCGAGTACAACTATCGCCGCGAAGCCGCGATGCCCGACGCGGTGATGAAACGAACGCTGAAGGAGTGGAAAAAGCTCGGCAGCGAGGCACCCATTGGCCAGATCGCCGCATCCGCCGGCACCGACGTGGCCACGTTCCTGCGCGAGCGGCCCGGCGTGAGCGCCTTCGCGCTACGCGACGGCGTGGTCCATCACACGTATTCCACGTTCGCGCGCGGGCTCGACGGGCTCTGGGGCATGTACCAGTGGCTCGACCGCGCCCCGCTGGGCCGCAATGAGCGCGGCGTCTGGTTGCGGCACAGGGACGCGTACGCGGCGCGATGATGACAGCGATGATGCTGCCATCAATCGGCGGGCACCAAGGCTCGTTCGGGTCGCTAGGGGACAACCGACACAGCCGCGGCTCCTTGTACACTCGAGTCTGCGGTTGATCGCGCGATGAGCGTGGCGATGCCTTTGCCGCGGGCGCGAGCTAGTCCAGCCGCCGCGTCGATGACGACGACCGCCGCGGTGTCGCTGCTCCGCCACGTCCAGCTATTCGGGAGGAAACAGGCCGCGGCGGCGAATCGCGCTGTATCACCAACATGAATGGTGATGGCGGCCGGGCGCACCTCGACTGTCGTAAGGCAACCTGAGGGCCTCTCGACGAAACGGCTCGACGTCGGGGTTTTGGTGTCGCGACAGCCAATCAATATGACGACGACGGCGGCGAATACGCGTCTATTCACAGAACCATCCGTGTAGGTCTCCAACACCATCACGATGGTCACGTTACGCTGCTGACTCGCCCAAAACAACAGCGCGGAAGTCGCTCGTAGCGTGGCGGCGACGGCTAAGCCCCGCGTCGCGCCGGGGGCCGTTCTACCACACCCTACGGCAACCTCGTTCTACAACTGGCATCAAGAAGCCCATGGCGTTTCGCGCAACATTGCGAGGCACCCGATACGGAGACGCCAGAATGAGGAACGCCGCAGTCCCGTTTCTGCTCGCCGCCGCAATGGCTGGGTGCGCCAAATACCAGGAGCACTCGCTCGGTACCGGCTCCACGTTGCCCGACCGCATTCCCGATCTCGCAATCGACCCGCGGCAGATGCCACTGCCGGAGCTGGCCGTCCACAGATTCGATCCCACAGACGGGCTGGACATCACTGAAGTCGCGATGCTCGCCGTCGTGAACAATCCGGATCTGAAAGTCGCGCGCGCCGCGGCCGGCGTGTCGCACGCGCAGGCGTTCGCCGCCGGCCTGCTGCCCGATCCACGATTGGGTGTGAGCGTCGACGTTCCCGATCGTGGCCAGGCGGCGACGACCACGGCGTACAACGTCGGTCTCTCCTACGACATCATCAGCCTGCTCACCCGCTCGCCGCGCTACGCCGCGGCGCGGCAGGAGGCGCGCAAGACCGACCTCAATCTGCTCTGGCTCGAGTGGCAGGTCGTGTCGCAGAGCCGAATGTTGTTTGTCCAGCTCACGCAGCAGCGGCGGCTCATGGACGTGCTGGAGCAGACGCGCACGCTCTTCGCGGACCGCGATCGCCGCACCGAGTTGGCGCTCGTGCGCGGGTTGCTGACGCTCGACGCGGTGACGCCGCACCTCGTCGCCCTTCAGGACGTGAACCGGCAGATCAACGATGTCGAGCGGTTGATGAGCCAGAGCCGGCACGACCTGAACGCTCTGCTTGGACTCGGCCCTGAGGTGGCGGTGCCCCTCACCGGCTCCGCCGTGCTGCCGGACTTCGACGAAGCGGCGGTCGAACGGCTGCTGCCCGACCTGCCGCGGCGCCGCCCGGATCTCATCGCCCTTCAAGCGGGGTATGCCGCCCAGGATCTCCGCTACCGCGCCGCGATTCTCGCGCAGTTCCCGGCTCTCAGCGTGGGATTCACCCGCAGCCGCGACGCCACCGACGTCCGCCAAGCCGGAATGAGCGTCACGCTGACCGTGCCGTTGCTCAACCGCAATCGCGGTGTGATCGCCATCGAGCAGGCGACCCGCGAGCAGCTGCACGCCGAATACGAGCTGCGCTTGAACGCCGCGAACAGCGGTATTCATCGAATCCTCGCCGAGCAGGCCATCAACCGGCGGCAGTTGCGCGACATCGACGCTGGCCTCGCCGAGCTGTCGCGTGTCGCCGAGAAAACGAACGCCGCGTTTCGGAATCACGACATCAACGCGCTGGCATTCGCGAGCCTGCAGGCGTCGCTGCTCGCGAAGCAAATAGAACGGATCAGTCTCGAGCAGGCGATCCTCGATCAACAAGTCGCCCTGCAAACACTGATCGGCGGCAATCTGCCGCCGCGGCTTACAGACTGAGAATGCCATGACGAAAAAACGAATGCTCGTGGTCGGCTCCGTTGCCGCCGTTGTCCTCGTCGTCGGCGGACGGATGGCCTTTCATTCTTCTTCGCCGGCGCAGGCGGGCGCGCCGGCACCTGCCGCGAGCGTGCTCATTACCACGGCGCCGCTTCGCCAGCTCGATCTGACCGACCTGCTCGCGGCGTTCGGCGAGGTGACGACGGGACAGGTCGTGGCGGTGAGCTTTCCGCGCGCCGGACAGGTCTCCCGTCTGCTCGTAATCCCAGGGCAGCGCGTTTCACAGGGCACTCCGCTCGCCACGTTGACCAGCGATCCCACCGCGCGGCTCGCCTACACTCAGGCGCAGAGCGCCGTCGATTTCGCGCAGGGCGAGTTGCGGCGCGCCGAAGAGCTGTTTTCGCTGCAGCTCGCGACGCAATCGCAAGTGGACGCCGCGCGCAAGGCCCTCAAGGATGCCGAGTCCATGCTGTCGACGCAGCGTCAGCTGGGCGGCGCCGTCGGCACGGCCACGGTGACCGCGCCGTTCGACGGCGTGGTGAGCGCGGTGCCCGTCGCCCAAGGCGATCGCATCCAGCCGGGCGCGGTCGTCGTCGAGATCGGACCAACGAACGTCCTGCGAGTCCGGCTCGGCATCGAGCCCGATGACGCTCATCTGATACGCCTCGGCATGATCGTGGCGCTCGCGCCGATCGACGATAGCACGAAGGCTGTATCGGCGCCGATCACCGAGCAGCAGGGCGTCGTCGATCCCAAGACACAGCTCGTCGATGCCGTGGCGCTCGTCAGGGGCGCCAACGCTCTCGTGCCAGGCATGCATGTTCGCGCGACGATCAATGTCGGACACCACCTGTCCTGGGCGGCGCCGCGCGCGGCGGTCCTGACCGACGCCGGCGGCGCATACGTCTTTCAGGTTTCGGGCGGCAAGGCGCACCGCGTCAATGTCGTTCAGGGAATGGAAAGCCAGGGGATGGTCGCAATCAGCGGCAGCCTCGACGCACGCCTGCCGATCGTGGTCGTTGGCAACTACGAGCTGCAGGACGGTATGCCCGTGCGCCAGGGGGCGGCGTGACCGGCACCGGGCTGACTGGCACCAGCCGGTGGGTGCAGGACCACCGGCGGTCCATTCTCTTCCTCATGACGATGTTCGCCGCCGCCGGTGTCGTTGCGGCGTTCAATCTGCCGGTCTCGCTCTTCCCCACCGTGTCGTTCCCGCGTGTGGTCGTGTCGCTCGACGCAGGCGACCGGCCCGCCGAGCAGATGGAGATGCAGGTGACGCGGCCGGTAGAGAGCGCGGTACGTCAGGTGCCCGGGGTGGTGGACGTTCGGTCCGTCACCAGCCGCGGCGCCGCCGACGTGTCGATCAACTTCAACTGGGGGCTCGACATGGCGAGCGCCACGCTTCAGGTGAACGCCGCCATCGGGCAGATCGTGTCGCAGCTTCCGGCGGGCACCGCGATGCGCACGCGCCGCATGGATCCGACGGTCTTCCCGATCATCGCCTACAGCCTGACGTCCACGACCTCCTCGCCCGCGCAGTTGCGCGACCTGGCGGAGTACCAGATCCGCCCACTCCTTTCGGGGGTCAACGGAGTGGCGCAAGTCCAGGTGCTCGGCGGCGCCATCGAGGAGTATCGCGTCTCCGTGGATCCCATTCGCCTGGCGGCGTACTCGTTGGGCATCGAGGACGTGGCGAAAGCGCTGAGCGCGGCGAACGTGTACACCGCCGTCGGGCGCATCGAGGATCGCTACAAGCTCTATTTAGAGATCTCTGATACCCAGATCCGTGGCCTCGACGAGATCCGGCATGCGATCCTGCGCTCCGGCGTCAACGGCATCGTGGAGCTCGAGGACGTCGCAACCGTCGAGCGATCCACGATGCCGCAATGGACGCGCGTGACGGCCGACGGCAAGGACGCGGTGCTCTTCTCCGTCTATCAGCAGCCGGGGAGCAACAGCGTGCAGATCGCCGCCGACGTCAAGACGAAGCTCGACGGCTTCGCGCGGCAGCTTCCCGTCGGCGTCAAGCTGGCGAACTGGTACGACCAGAGCCAGCTCGTCACCGCCTCGGCGGCCAGCGTTCGTGACGCGATCCTCATCGGCATCGCCCTCGCCGCCATCGTGCTCTTCGTCTTCCTGCGCAACTGGAAGATCACGTTGATCGCTATCACCGTCGTGCCGGCGACGCTGGCGAGCACGGTGGTGCTGCTCAGCGTCCTCGGGATGAGCTTCAACATCATGACCCTGGGGGGGATGGCCGCCGCGGTGGGACTGATCATCGACGACGCGATCGTCATGATCGAGCACATCGTGCGGCGCCTGCGCGGCGCGACGTCGCACTCCGGCCAGCAGGTCATGGAGGCGGCGCGCGAGTTCACCCAGCCGCTCGTCGGCTCGAGCGCGTCCACGCTCGTCATCTTCGCGCCGCTCGCGTTCCTGAGCGGCGTGACCGGCGCGTTCTTCAAGGCGCTGTCGGTGACGATGGCGGCGGGGTTGTTCATCTCCTTCCTGCTCACCTGGCTCGCCGTGCCGATCCTCGCCAATCACCTGCTCGGCGAGAAAGACGCGGCGCAAGAGGAGGGTGGGCGGTTCGGTGCGTGGCTCCGCGACCGCTACGGCGCGCTGCTCGGGGCATTGCTGCACCGCCCATGGCTGCTGCTGCTCGGCGTCGCGCCGCTGGTGATCGCCGGCTGGTTCGCCTTTCGCGCCGCCGGCTCCGGCTTCATGCCCGCGATGGACGAGGGCGGATTCATCCTCGACTATCGGAGCCCGCCCGGCACGGCGCTGTCGGAGACGGACCGGCTGCTGCGCCAGGTCGAGGCGATCGTCGCCGCGACGCCCGACGTAGACACCTACTCCCGCCGCACCGGCACCGGCCTCGCCGGCGGGCTCACCGAAGCGAATCATGGCGACTTCTTCGTGCGGTTGAAGGCGACGAACCGGCGGCCCGTGGACGTGGTCATGGAGGCCGTGCGCGCGCGCGTCGAGCGGCAGGTGCCCGGGCTGCAGGTGGAGATGGCGCAGTTGATGGAAGACCTGATCGGCGATCTCACCGCGGTCCCGCAGCCCGTGGAGATCAAGCTCGTCGCGCTCAACCCGGCGCAGCTTCCCGCCGTGGCGAAGAGCGTCGCCGCTGCGATCGCCAAAGTCCCTGGCATCGTCTCGGTGCAGAACGGCATCAACCCCGCGGGCGACGCGCTGATGGTCCACGTGGATCGCGTCAAGGCGGCCGTCGAAGGCATGGACCCCGATGCGATCACCAGGACGCTCGGCGATCTGCTGAGCGGCACGGTGACCACGCAGATCGTTCAGGGCGTGAAGATGGTCGGCGTTCGCGTCTGGATTCCGCCATCGCTGCGCGCCACGGTGCCCGACGTCGGCGCGCTACAGTTGCGCGCGCCCGATGGACATCTCTTTCCGTTGCGGCGCGTCGCAACGCTCGAGGCGGTCGCCGGCCAGCCCGAGATCACGCGCGAGAACCTCACGCAGATCATCGCGGTCACGGCACGCATCAGCGGCCGCGACATGGGCTCCGCCGTCGCCGACGTCAAGACCGCGCTGTCCAAGCCCGGAGCGATTCCGGCGGGCGTTACGTACCAGTTGGGTGGGCTCTACCAACAGCAGCAGATCGCCTTCCGCGGGCTGGCGATCGTCTTTGCCGCGGCGGCAGTGCTCATCTTCTTGCTGCTGCTCTTTCTGTACGAGAGCTTCGGCCTCGCGCTCTCGGTCCTCGTCACCGCGCTGCTGGCCGTGTCGGCGGTGTTCATCGGGCTCTGGCTCACCCACATCGATCTCAACATCTCGGCCATCATGGGCATGACGATGATCATCGGCATCGTCACGGAGGTGGCGATCTTCTATTTTTCCGAGCATCGAGAGCTTGCCCCGTCGAGCTCCTGGCGCGACGCGCTCATCGGCGCGGGCCAGAACCGCATGCGCCCCATCGCGATGACGACGCTCGCCGCCATTCTGACGCTGCTGCCCCTGGCCTTCGCCATCGGTCAGGGATCCCAAATGCAGCAGCCGCTGGCGATCGCGATCACCTCCGGGCTGATCGTGCAGCTCCCGCTCGTGCTCTGCGTGATGCCAGTGCTGTACAATCTGACGCAGAGACGGCGCGCTGTGGCCCCTACGCTCCGCTAGGCTCCAACTCGATCTGATCGCGCCCCTTCTTGCGCGCCCGCCCGAACGTCCACGTGGCACTGAGTTGCAAACCCCTGATCGCGCGCGTGCGGTCGTTGATCTGAGTGAATCGCGGATCGAGCGTCGCCGATCGGTCGCGCGTCGTGCTGAACGGGTCGATGACGCGCAGCGTGAGACTCAGGCGGTCGGCGAGCACCTTGTCGCGGAAGCCGAGGCTCACGCGCGTCCGCGCACCGTTCCACCCCTGCTCCACCGTCGTGCGCCCGACGTACGACACGAGCGCTTGCGCGTCCACCGTCGGCGACACGCGGAATGCCGCGTTCGTGCGAACGCTCCAGCCGAACGTGCTGGCCGACAACGTCGGGTCGACGTTGCCGGCGTTGCTCCGTTGGTAGTACGCGCTTCCGCCAACGAAGCCCCTGATCCGGCCACCGCCACCAAGGGCCATGGTGGCATCCGTGCCATACGCGTCGTTCGTGGCGATGTTGGCGTAGGTCCGCGTCGTGATACCGGCCGAGTCGATCGTGCGCAGGCTTCGCACCGCATCGAGCGAGTGTCGATAGAACGGCGTGATCTGCGCGGTCACGCGATCGCCGCTGCGCTGAAGCCCCAGCTCGAGGGCGCGGATGTACTCCGGCCGGAGGTAGGGATTGCCCACTGAGATGTTGAGCGCGTCCAGGGCGTGCGGCGTGGGGTCGAGCAGGTCGGGATCGTCGGGGCGCCGGATCCTGGTCGAGTACGACAGCTTGAGCTGGTGCGTGTCGTCGAGCGCGAACACCACGAGCCCGCTCGGGAACACGCTGTTGTAGGGGTTGTCGTACCGCTGGCTGCGTGTACGCAGGTCGAACGTGGCGCCCGCGTGCTCGGCGCGAATGCCGCCCTCGAGCTGCAGACGGCCGACCTGCGCGTCGAGCACACCGTAGCCGTCGTGCACCAGCTCGTCGTATGAGAAATCGCTTGTCTGCGAGGTGTCCGTGAGCGTCGTCGACCGTACCGCGTCGAAGTTCTGCACGTCCTGCGTGGTGCGAATGCGCTGCATGTATCCTTTGTAGCCCGCCGTCAGCCGCACGCCGCCCGCCAGCGGCTGCACGTAGTCCATCTTGAGCGACGTGGTGCTGGAGTGCGTCCACACGGTCCGGGTTTGCTGGAGCGTAGTCGTGGTCGGCGCGCCCGTCGGCCAGAGCGACTGGTCGAGAATGTCGGTCGGGCCGCCCTCGAAATGTTCCTCGAACCGGAGCTCGCTCGACAGCGTGTGCCCTTTCGCGGCGAAGCCATGCTTGTAGTTCAGCGCGGCCTCGGCGCTTCCCTCGTGATTGACGTCTTTGGAGTGCCGGTTCGTCAGGTTGGTGAGCGCCAGCGAGGTGTCGAGCGTCCGGTACAGGATGCCGTACGTCTCCCACTCGCGACGCTGGCTGTACAATCCGTCGACAGAGAGCTCGTCGTGGTCGCCGGGCTGATAGGTCATGTTTCCCGTGACCGTGTGGACGAGCGGAATCTGCGTGCGCGTTCCGCTCTCCTGGAGGTAGCTGAGCGGACGCTCATACGAGTTCTGGCGAAAGATCGCGTCGTAGCGCGGACTGTTGTCGCGCAGGAGCGAGTAGCTGCCAAACGCCGACAGTGGGCCGCGCTGCCATCCGCCGTTCGCCCCGGCGTCGATGTGCCCCGTGGTGCCCGCGCCCAGCGTGACGGCGCCGCTCGTGCCGGCGTCGGGCTTCTGACGCAGGACGATGTTGATGATGCCGGCGACCCCGTCGGCGTCGTCACGCGCGGAGGGGTTGGGAATGATCTCGACGTGGTCCACCGCGTCGGCCGGCAGCTGCGCCAGGAAGTTTCCGAGCTGCGCCGCCTTGAGCGGGCTCGGTCGGCCGTTGATCTGGATCACGACCCCGGTCTCGCCGCGGAGGCTGACGACGTTGTCGATGTCGACGTCCACCGAGGGGACGTTGCGCAAGACGTCGAGCGCGGTGCCGCCCTTCGTGGTGGGCATGTCGCGCACCACGTAGCTGGTTCGGTCCGGGGTGGTCTGAACTTCCTGCCGCGTCGCGGTGACCGCCTGGGACTGAAGCTGCAGCGGGTTTGCCGTGAGACCGATCGTGCCGACGTCGGCGTCGGGGCGCGCAACCGTGAGCTCCACGATCGGGAGCGTTTTCGGGGCGAAGCCGAGCGCGCGGACGATGACGCGATACCGTCCCGGCCGCAGCGAGGGCACCCGAATCGCGCCGTCGGCCGTGGTGTTCACATGAGCCGCGGCCACGCCGGTGGCAACGCTCGCAACGTCGACACTGGCGTTATCGATCGGCGCGCCGGAGGCCGCATCGACGACGCGGCCGCGGATTGCACTGGTTGGGGACGGTGATTGGGCCAGGAGCCCGGCGAACGGCACGAGCAAAGCGAGCAGTGCGCCGGGGAGTCGGCGCACTTCGGGACGGCGGTTGGGCATGAAGATCAGAAAGTGGGAATCGCACGAGCACTGCTACCGGCCCGGTGTACCATAGCGAGCGTACCTTGCAGCAACCTGACAGCTAAGCCGACTTGGGGACCTCAGACCAACAGCCCGCCCCCATCCACCACCAGCACGTGCCCCGTCGCGTACCGCTCCCGCATCAAGAACATGTACGCCTCCGCGATGTCCTCCGCCTCACCAGCGCGCCCGACCGGTAGCGCCGCGCCGACATTCCGAAACATCGCGTCGCGCTCCCCGTCGCTCATCTCGCGCCAGAGTGGCGTACGCACGACGCCCGGACACACGGCATTCACGCGTACGGGCGCGAGCTCCATCGCCATGGCGCGCGTGAGCCCTTCGATCGCGTTGCAGATCATCGCGCCGAGTGCCCAGCCTCGCTGTGGGCGCTGCCCGGCAATGCCGGTCGTGAGCACCACCGACCCGCCGCGCGCGATGTGTGGCGCCGCATACTTGACGGCCGCGAGGGCGCCCCAGAGGCGCACGTCGAAATAATCGCGTGCCTTCGCGAGGTCGGTCGATGCGAGCTCGCCGAGCCGGATCGCTTCGCCGGCGGTGTAGATGAGATGATCGAAGTCGCCCGTTGACTCGAAGAAACCGCGGACCTCCGCCTCGTTGGCGAGGTTGACGACGTGACCGTCGACGCTGGCGTGCGAGCCCAGTGACTCCAGCTCGCGCAGTGCCGCGTCGACGCTCGCCTGTCGGCTCGACGCGACGACGACGTTCGCGCCGTCGGTCGCTGCCGCCTTCGCCGCCGCGAGGCCGAGACCGGACGTGCCGCCCAGTACGACGACGCGCTTCCCTTCGAGTGATCCGTATGCTGACATGTGTGCCTCCATGTGGTTTCTTGCGGGATGACGACTCGGGAGAAACGTCGCCCATTTCGCGCGAGCGATGCAGCGCATATCTATCACTCTCAGCATGACTGGCAGGCATGGATGACTTCAGGCATCGACGACCCATTCGTCACGGGGCTTCGCGTCTTCGTCGTCGTCGTCGAGACGAAGAGCTTCACGCGCGCGGCGGCGGGGCTGGGCATGACGCAGTCGGGGGTGAGCCGTGCGATTGCCCGGCTGGAACAGCGCGTCGGCGCACGACTGTTCTTTCGCACGTCCCGGGCGATTTCGCTGAGCGACGAGGGGCGCCGGCTCTATGCGTCCGTCGCGCCACTGCTCGAGCGGCTCGAACTGGTGACGGCCGAGGCGGTCGGCGGATCGGCCTCGGTTCGCGGCACGGTGCGCGTCAACGTCGACTCGGCGGTGGGACAGTTCATCGTCGCGCCGCGGCTGCGGGAGTTTCTCAGGACGTACCCGGAGATCGGCGTCGAGCTCGAAGTGCGCGATCGTCTGGCGGATTTCGCGGCGGAAGGCTATGACGTCGCCGTGCGCTTCGGCGAGCTCGATGACAGTTCTCTCGTGTGCCGGCGGCTGCTCGAGACCCGCGTGCTCACCTGCGCGTCGCCCGCGTACCTCGAACGCGAGGGAGTGCCGCGGCAAGCGCGGGATCTCGAGAAGCACGAGCAGATTCACTTTCGGAATCCGCAAACGGGACGGCCGTTCGCATGGGAGCTACGCCGCGAGCGTGTCGTCGATGGGAAGCACCGGGTCGAGACATATGCGGTGCTGGCGCGTGCGCGGCTCGTCGTCAACGACGTTGCGACGCTCCTCGCGGCGTGCGAGGCGGGATGCGGGATCGGACAAGCGCTCGAATGCTATGTACAGCCGTATCTGGATGCGGGACGGCTCGTCCAGGTACTTCCGTCGTGGTCGGACGAACGTTTTCCGGTGTACCTCTATCATTATGGAGCGGAGCTGATGCCCGCGCGCGTGCGAGCGTTCATCGACTTCGTGATCGCGAGCGTGGCGGTTCCACGTTCTGCCCGGTGACGACGCGCCGTTTGGCTACTATGTGGGCACGTCGCGCAGTACATCCAGCGCGAATCGTACGGCACCACCGCGACGCTGGCGGTGCGTTACCGCCTCTGACGGCGCGGCCGCAGCCAGGCGCGATCCATCACTAAAATCGCTCGTGCCGTGATTACTAGCGAAGAACGCCGCCGCCCGCGACGCGATACTCGCTCTGCACCAATCCACTCGCGTACGATCTGGTCGCCACGTGCTCGAACAGGATGTCCCCGTCCACTGCGCCGAACAGCGGAATCCCGCTTCCGAGCACGACCGGTATGCGCGTGATCGTCAGGCGCTGGATGAGTCTCGCGGCGAGAAACCGCTGCACGGTGATTCCCCCGTCGACGTAGAGGTGGCGAAACCCGCGTTCGCTCAGCCGCGCAATCACCTCGAGCGGAGTGCCCCCCATGAACTGGCAGTCCGCACCCGCGGGAGCCTTGAACCGCTGTGGCGTGGACGTGAGAACCACCACGGGCTTGGCAAACGCCCACTCGCCGAAGGTCAGTACGGTTTCGAACGTGTTCCGGCCCATGACGATCGCGTCGATCGTCGCGATGAACTCCTCATAACCGTGAGGCTCGCCGTCTGCAGGCAGCCAGTCCAACCCGCCGTCGGCTCGAGCGATGAAGCCGTCGAGGCTCGTAGCACAGAAAACGGACGCGAGCATGATCTTGCCTCTTCAGGTTGCGATCCGTTCAAAGCTACGCGTGACCCAACACACCTGATCGCCCGGCTGGACTTGACAGAAAGTCCTTTGAAACACAGAGTACTTCACCTGCGATCGAATCATCGCTTCAACCACTCCCATGACTGTCGTCCGTCTTCGACGTGTTGCGACTAGGGATGTCATACTCGCCGCCCTTGCGTATGTCGTCGTGGGTCTGGTATTCGCCGCAGTCGCCAATGGCGCGCCGTCGACTCGACTCCGCGCAATGTGGAGATTCTCCGCGTGGGCGATCAGCGGCGGAGTGTTCCTGTGGCACATTGGCCACATCCGTGATCGGACGCCGCAGAAGCCGGTAACGACGGCGTTCCGAACCGCAATCTCCGTCGCTCTTGCGGGATTCGCGTTAGCCGTCGTCGCGAGCCTCCACTCTCGTTCGCCCAACTCGGCGCTCGTCGTATGGCCGCTGATGCTCGGTATACCCGCCTTCACGGTGGCGCTCGCGATCGCAGCTTTACTTGCCCGTCGGCGGATTGGCAATCGATGACCGGAATACCGTGGAGCTGCTACGTGCGTCGCCGTTAGCGAGCTTCGCGGCTTTCGTCCGAGCCGCTGCGCTGTTCGCACGACCTGAAATGATTCGGCTCCTCATCCAGGTTGCACTGAAGACAACCCGCTATGCCAAAGTGTGATCCGGAAATTCACGTCTCGATCCTCGCTCCTCGCTCCTCGACCCTCGATCCTGGACTCGCTATCGACGTCGAGATACCCGCGTTGGCGCTACGCTATGCCCGAATCTCGTACCTCGACGCTGACGCACATGGCGCTTCGCTTCGACAGTACTACCACCACGCTTCGAGTACTCGGTGGCCGGCGCGGATCATCGGCGAACGACCAGGCGGGGCATCGCAACCGAGATATTCATTCGACAGGATGGGCGCTGGGTGAACCCGTTCTGGTACTTGCAGTAAACCGTCTCACGCCCCTACCCTCGCCCCTGAGGCCTCGACCGCCTGGCGGAATGCCGCGCACCACCCGCAGGTTAGGTGCACCCATGCCCAACCTCGGTCCGAACCTCAGCGACGACGACGCCGCCGCAGGCCACACAGGCCCGGAGGCGGACTTCGCTCTGTACTCGGAGATTCGCGGCGGCAGCACAACCGCGTTCGAGCGGCTGTTTCGTGAGTACCATCCCGGCTTGTGCTCGTTCGCCGTCAGGATGATCGGCCGCGACGACGTCGCCGAGGATCTCGTGCAGGAAGTGTTTCTCTTCATCTGGCGGCACCGCGAGTCCTGGGACGTTCGAACCTCGGTGCGTCAGTACCTCTACTCGGCGCTCAGACACGGCGCACTGCGGTATCTGCGTCACGAGCGCGTCGTGCGCCGCCACATTCCCGAGACGATCGCGCTGTTCGACCGTGCACCGAAACCGGCCGACGCTCAGCTCGTCCGCGCGGAGACGATCGCTCTGGTGCGAGCGGCCATCGCGCGGCTGCCGGAGCGGTGCCGCCTCGTGTACACCCTGCATCGGGAAAACGGGCTGACGTACGCGGAAGTCGCCGAGGTGATGGAGATTTCGCCAAAGACCGTGGACGTACAGATGGGCCGCGCACTCAAGGCGCTGCGCCGCGCCCTCGGTTCGTACTACTCCGGGTAAGCCCTCGGAATTTTCGGAAAGTTGCTGTAGGGGTATTGGCCGACTCGGGTCCCGTAGAGGTATGCACCCTCTGCTGCGGCTCCCGTGATCGACGATCCCCGCTGGAGCCAACTCTCCCGCTATTTCGCCCGTGAGTGCACGCCCGCTGAAGCGCTGGCCATCGAAGCATGGCTGGCCGAGGACGACAACCGCGCGCGCGAGGCCGCGCGGCTGCGTGAGATCTGGGCGATGAGCGCCATACCCGAACGCCCGGCGCGAACCGATGACGCCTGGCAGCGTCTGTCGGCGCGCATGCACGTCTCCGAACGAATGCCGCCGGTCGCGCTGCATCAGACGGCGGAGCACGTGGCCAAGCCGCACTTTCGCTGGCGGCAGAGCGAGTCGCGCTCGCGCCGCGTCGCGCTGGCCGCCGCCTCGCTCGTGTTGTTCGCTGTCGGCGCCGTCACGGCGGTCGCCACGCAGCGACGCCAGCTCAGCCAATTCTGGCGCACCGAAATTCGGGAGCCCGTGGCCGAACAGGACCGTGAATTCCGCACGGCGCGCGGCCAGCGCGCGGTGGTCGTGCTCGGCGACGGCTCCCGCGTCGAGCTGGGCGCGGAGAGTTTCATGCGCGTTCGTCCGTTCAATACCGGGCCGCGGCGCATCGTCCTCTCGGGCCAGGCAGTGTTCGACGTGGTGCACGATTCACTACGTCCATTCACCGTGCACGCCGCCAACGCGATCACCGAGGATCTGGGCACGCGGTTTTCGGTTCGGGCATACCCGGGTGACAAGCAGGTCCAGGTGCTCGTGACGTCCGGCAAGGTCGCGTTGCGCGCGGTTGGCGCGCCGGCCACGTCGGGCACGGTGCTCGGACCGGCGGATCTCGGCGTCCTCGACTCCACCGGACGCAGCACGGTGAAAAACGGCGTCGACTCCGGACGGTTTCTCGCCTGGACGCAGGATCGCCTCGTGTTCGACGACGCGCCGCTCGACGACGTCCTTCCGGAGATCGGCCGCTGGTTCGACGTCACCATCCAACTCGAGAATCCGCGAGTCGGACGCCGGCGGATCACGCTCAACGTTCCCGCCCGCTCGCTGTCCGCCGTGCTAGGGGCGGCAACCGTTCCGCTCGGCCTTCACTTCACCACCACCGATCGCGTCGTCGTGATTCGATAGCCGTCTTTCCCTCCGGAGTAGCTCATGCTCACTCGATCGATCCGTCTTTCCCATTGCGTTCACCTGCTCGCGCTGCTCTATCTCGCGGGCAGTGTGCCGGGAGCGCTCCGCGCGCAGGATCCACCGACGCCGATGAAGGTGATGGCGTCGAGCAAAGGCCCGCAGTACCTGCCGCTCGAGAGCGTGCGAGCGGGCGTCGTTCGAATGCCGGCGGCGCTCACGCGGCGCGTCACCGTTGCGCTGGACAAGGTGCCGCTGCAGCGCGTGCTCATGGAGATCGCGACCCAGGCGGGGCTCGGCCTCTCCTACGGTGAGGATCTGGTGCGCGCCGCGCCCATGGTGTCGGTGAACATCGCGGGGAAATCCGCCGCCGATGCGCTGGCGTCCGCGGTCGCGGGCACGAGCTGGGCGGTTCTCGTCACAGCTAACGGTCAGGTGTCCGTTGGACCGGCCGGCGCTCCGCTCGTGGGAATGATCGCAGGCCAGGTGACGGACCGTGAGAGCGGCCAGGGATTGGAGGCCGCGCAAGTGACGGTCGAGGGCACGCAGCTCGGACAGGCGACTGCCACCGGAGGCCGGTTCACGATCGCCAACGTGCCGGTCGGACCGCATCGGGTGAGCGTCCGCCGGATCGGCTACGAGGCGCAGACCGTGTCGGTGATGGTCACCGACGGCGCGACGCAGACGATCAACGTCGCGCTCGGCCACAGCGCGGTCTCGTTGTCGGAAGTCGTCGTCACGGCCGCCGGCACGGAGCGCGCGCGCGAAGTCGGCAACAGCATCTCGATCGTCGATCTCTCGAAGGAGCGTGCGCCCATCGCGAACACGCAGGAGCTGCTGGCGGGCCGCGTGAGCGGTGTGACGGTGCTCGCGAACTCGGGCCAGGCGGGAGCCGGCGGCTCGATCCGCCTGCGCGGCGTCAACAGCATCAGCCAGGGCAACTCACCGATCATTTATGTGGATGGAGTTCGCATCTCTAACGCACATACTCCCGTGAGCGTCGGTGGCCACGGCGACATCTCTCCGATCAACGACATCGACATGACCGACGTCGATCGGATCGAAGTCGTGAAGGGCCCGGCGGCAACGACGCTCTACGGCACCGAAGCATCCGGCGGCGTGATTCAGATCTTCACGAAGCGCGGGCACACCGGCGGCGCGCAGGCCACGTTCGACGTCAGCGCGGGCGTCAACAACATGGGCCACATCGGCGTGGCGTCGGACAGCACGGGCATGTTCGTCAACCAGTGCAGCGGTATCAACACGCTCGGCGACGGCACGCGCTTTCAGGACGCCACGTGTCCGTCGAGCGGCTCGTGGCTGCGGAATGGTCCGATCACGCGTTACGCGCTCGGTGTGCGCGGCTCGACCGAGGCGAACGACTACTTCCTCTCCGGCAACTTCAACGACGAGCACTCGGTGCTCCAGGTGGGTGAGAACAAGTCGGGCGGAGTTCGCGGCAACATCAACGTGCGCGCGACGCCCAAGCTCACGCTCACGCTGAACTCGTCGTTCGTGAAGCGCGACGTGCGCTGGTACCCCGACGGATTGAGCAGCAACGCGTTCCTCCTCAACGTGTCGCGCGGCTCGGGCTCGTTCTTCAAGGGCGCCGGCTGTACCGATGCGACCGCCGTGTGCGTCTTGGACGACAGCATCTTCACCGTCACCAATACCACGACGACGAATCACTTCATCACCGGCGGCACGGCCACGTTCACGCCGAGCGAGCCGCTGTCCGTCCGTCTGTCGGCGGGCTACGACTACGACGTCGCCGACGTCACCGACATCACACCGTTCGGCCATCTGCGCGTTCCGCTCGGCTCGATCGCCGAAACGAAGTGGGACCGCGCGCTCATCACCTTCGACGTCGCCGCCAGCTTCAGGCATGCACTCGGCTTCCTCACGACGAACACCGCGGTCGGCGCTCAAACGTTCGATAGCCGGCTCAACTCCACGGACCTGTCGGCGAGCAACTTCTCCGCGCCCGGCGTGCCGACGCTCACCTCCGGCGCGCTCAGGAACATCGTCAACGTGACGGAGCAGCGCGTCATCAACGCCGGAATGTTCGGCCAGGAGATGATCGGCTGGCGCGACAGGTTGTTCCTCACCGGCGGCGTTCGCGTCGACGGCAACAGCGCCTTCGGAACGGGCTTCGGGTTGCAGACGTACCCCAAGCTGAGCGCATCATACGTGTTGTCCGACGAAAGCTTCTGGTCGCCGCGGTTCGTCGAGACGCTCAAGCTCCGCGCCGCCGTCGGCGAATCGGGGAAAGCGCCGGGCGCATTCGACGCCGTGCGCACGTGGGATCCGGTCGCCGCCGAGAACGGGCAGTCCGCATTCGAGCCGTCGCAGGTCGGGAATGCGTCGCTCGGGCCGGAGCGTACCCGCGAGACCGAAGCCGGCTTCGACGCGAGCGCGCTCCACGGGCTGTTGACGATCTCCTTCTCGTACTACTCGTCCCGCACGAGCGGTGCCCTCGTTCCGGTGACGCTGCCGCCATCGTTGGGTTTCGGCGCGCGGCAGCTCGAGAATATCGGCGTGCTCCAGAATCACGGCAGCGAGCTGTCGGTGAACGCGCAGCTTCTGTCGCGGCGCAACATCGATCTCAGCGCCGGCCTGCAGTACACCAGGGTGAACAGCGAAGCCGGCGACCTCGGCGGCCAGACGATCACCGTCGATGCCAATTCCCTCTCGTTCGTGCAGCAAGGGTTGCCCGCGCCGAGCTACATCGGCGACCAGATCACGAATCCCGATGCGATCGCCGATCCCGTGGTGGCGCACAACATGTTTCTCGGCGGCACCTTCCCCACGAGCATCATCAGTCCACGCGCCACGCTTCGTCTCTGGAACCGCGTGTCGCTCGATGCCCTCGGCGAATTTCAACGCGGCGGTCACCTGCTGAACGCGATCGGGTTCGCGAACGAGGGGCTCTTCGCCTGGCAACCGTGTTTCGCGGTCCAGACGAAGTTGCGTTCATTCACCGCCGGCAACACGGCGGCGTTGAACGACGTCACCGCGCTCGACCGCGGCCGCTGCGCCATTGCCTCGTCGGTGCGGAGCGCCGGCTTCTGGGTGGAGAAGAATGATTTCTTCAAGCTTCGCAGCGTGTCGGTCACCGCGGATCTTCCGAACCGGCTGCTCGGGTCGTCCAAGGCTACCTCGATCACGCTGAGCGGGCGCAACCTGTACAAGAGCACCCCGTACACGGGCACCGATCCCGAGTCGGCCGACCAAGGCGTGAACACGTTCTCTCGACGTGACTACTACATCTTCCCGGCGCCGCGCACGTTCCTGATCACCGTTCACACGAGTTTCTGATCATGACTCCTACTACTCGTGCGGGTGCGCTCGCTACGCTCGCGCTTCTCGCGGCATGCGATCTCAAGGTGACCAATCCCGGTCCGATCGCCGACGATCAATTGAACAACGTCACGGCCGTTCCCGCGCTGGTCAACGGCATGTCGGGCGATCTATCGTTCGCCCTGGGACGCTACCTCGACCGTGGCGCGCTCGCGTCGGGCGAGCTGTCGGAGGCCGGTCTGTTCATTCCGGAGACGCACTACTTCCAGGGCTCCTTCGTTCCGCAGGATGTGAACGCGGACTGGGGCAACATGCAGACGGCGCGCTGGACCGCGGAATCCGGACTCGTTCGCATGAAGCAGGTGCTCGGTGCGGCCTTCGAGACCAACGTCAACACCCCCCGCGCGTACCTGTACGGCGGGTTTGCGAATCGCCTGCTCGGCGAGAACGTGTGCGTCGCCGTCATCGACGGCGGAGCGGCGCAGAGCGACAGCGTCTACTTCCAGCGCGCCGAGAGCCTGTTCACGCGCGCACTCGCCCTCGCGACGACGGCGAACAACACGAACGTCGCGACTGCCGCGCTTGGCGGACGCGCGAGCGTTCGGGCATGGCAGGGAAACTGGACCGGCGCCGTGGCCGATGCCGCGCTGGTCCCCGTGGCGTTCGTGTTCAATGCCATCTATTCGACGAACACGGCGCGCGAGAACCTCGACCTCGCGACCCAAACGATCACGCGAAGTGAATCCAGTGTGTTCGGAACCGTCTACGCCCTCAACAACAAAGAGCCGCGCGCCACGTGGGACACGGTTCGGACCGGCACCGCGGTGACGAAGGGAGCCAACGGCACGCCGGTGTTCCGACAAACCAAGTACAAGACGCTCGCCGCGCCAGTCGCTCTGACGAAGGGAACGGAGATGTTGCTGCTCCGCGCCGAAGCGGCGCTGCGCAACAACGACTTCGCCGGTGCCATGACGCTCATCAACCAGGAGCGCGCGACGTACGGGTTGGCCGCGCTCACGGCGACGTCGACCGCGGCGGCGCGCACCATCCTGCAGTCGGAGCGCGGCCTGGTTCTGTGGCTCGAGGGACGGCGGCTCTGGGATCTGCGCCGCTGGCTTGCGGAGGGAACGAACACCTTCCTGGCGACCCGGGACAAATGCTTGCCGCCGAGCGCCGACGAGCAGGCGTCGAACGCGAACCTGCGGTAGTGGCGTCGCTGCGACAGGTGACGCCGGACCTGGGCATCGCTGGATATGGACACGCACAGCCGCGCGTGTCATGTTGCGCGGACACGATTCATTGATGGTACCTACGTCCGGCTCACGAGGCTGCTCATGCGCATCGCCGTTGCTTCACCCCTACTCGCCGCAGCCCTGGCCGCGACTTCGTCTGGTGTTCACGCCCAACAGCCCACGAGCGCTGCACCCTACAAGGTGCTCATGCGGGCCCGGGTCGGCGGCGAAGGCGGCACCGACTACATCAACGCATCGACAGACGGCCGCCTCTACATCACCCGCAACGCCGTTCGCGCCATACCGGCAACCGACAGCTCTCCGGCGAGAGACGCCATCCCCGGCCGCGTTACCGTCTTCGATCTAAAAACACTCAAGCCGCTTGGCGAGATCATGAACGGCGGTGGCAACGGCGCCGTCGTCGATCCGAAAACAGGACACGGCTTCGCGAGCAGCCATCCGGACGTCTCGATGTTCGACAGCCGATCGATGCAGATGATCAAGACGATCGATCCGAACGCCGACAATCCGGCGGCGAGCCCCAAGTTCAGCGCGGACGGCATCTACTTCGATCCCTCGGACGGTCGCGTGTACATCGGTAGTCATCCGACCAAAGATCTTCTGGTCATCGACTCGCGCGACGGCAAGACCCTCGGCAAGATCGAGCTGGGAGGCGTTCCGGAACAGACCGTCTCGAACGGCAGAGGAACTCTTTACGCGATATTGCAGGATTCAGCCGGAAGCGTGGCCGTCATCGATCAGCAGGCGATGAAGACCACGGCGCACTATCCATTGGGCGACATCGGCCGCTGCAACGGACTCGCGATCGATGCAAAGAACAACATTCTCTTTGCCGCGTGCGCGCAAAGTAGAACGCCGGGTCAGGCCCCGTCGCCCGTCATGGTCATCCTGAGCGCGAAGGACGGCAAGATCCTGACGACCCTTCCGCTCGCCGGATCATCCGACGGGGCCGTGTTCAATCCACAGACCATGGAGGCGTTCAGCTCACACGGCAACGGCACCCTGACGGTGGTGAAAGAGACCAGTCCAACCACCTTCGAGGTCGAACAGAACCTGGACACGATGAACGGCGCCCGCACGCTGGCGCTGGAGCCGAGCACGGGACGCATCTTCGTGATGAGCGTCGAACGCGGTGCAGCACCTCCACCGCCGAGTGGTGGCGGACGAGGTGGCCAGGCGCCGGCCATTCCAGGCTCCTTCACCATCGTGATGGTCGGTAGACAGTAGGACTCGATGCCGCAGCGCCCGCTGAGATCACTCAGCGACCATCACCGCCGCGCCGCGAGGATCCGATCGTCGGCGGGAGGTTTGGCGCAAAATCGCACGGCACCGTGGCGCGCGCCACGGTGCAGGCGCGTGCCTGGGGAAGCGTCGCGTCAATGCTGCTGAAGCCGACGGAAGCGCTCGGCAATTCGACGTGGCGCCAGTCCCAGCTTTTGTCGACGGCCCCGAGAATACGAAATTTGCCCCCATGATAGGCGACAACCCAGCGGCGAAACCGGATCCACTCCGCTCGCGTTGCCGCGCGCGACACGTCGCCGTCGCCGACGAGCAGATCGATGGCTCGGCCGTAGCATCGCTGGAGTCGGAGATATAGAGCAGCAACGGCTGCTCCACTCCATACACGCGTCGCAGCAATGGCCTAGTGGTCAAGATAGTTTCGGCCCTCGGCTGGGCGGCCCAAGGCTCCTTCGCCAAGCCCCTGGCGATATCGCAGGCCCGGAAATCTCTCTCCTTGACAGCTTAGGAGAGTGGATCATATACTCCTGAGCAACTTAGGAGAGGCCCATGGCTGAACAGGCGCAGCTACTGCCCGGCACGCTCGACTTGCTGATCCTCAAGGCGGTGTCTCTCGGGGCGCTGCACGGCTACGGCGTGCTGCTCCGCATCGAACAGATCTCACGCGGCGCGCTGACGATCGAACAGGGCGCGGTCTATCCGGGGCTCTTCCGGCTCGTCCGCCAAGGACTGCTCAAGGCGACGTGGGGCACGTCCGACAACAATCGCCGCGCCAAGTTCTACGAGCTGACCGCCGCCGGCCGCAAGCGGTTGCAGGAAGAGACGGACGGCTGGAATCGCCTCACGGCCGCGATCGGGTTCGTCCTCACCGCGCAGCCGGAGGGTGCATGAGAGTTCTTGCATACCTGCGCTCGCTCGCGAGCCGCTTCGTGCATCGCGACCAGCTCGAGGACGAGATGGCCGAGGAACTGCGCGCGCATCTCGAGCTGCGCGCCGACGATCTCGCGCGCTCCGGAATGACCCGCGCCGCCGCCGAACGACAGGCGCGCGTCGAGTTCGGCGGGCAGTCGCGATTCAAGGACGAAGCGCGTGACATGGTCGCCGGCCGCGTGATCGAGATGATCGCGCGCGACGCAGGGCTCGCCGTCCGCCGGCTTCGCAAGTCGCCGAGCTTCGCGATCGCCGCGATCGTGACGCTGGCGATGGCGATCGGCGCAAACGCCGTGGTGTTCAGCGCGGTCAACGGCCTCATTCTTCGGCCGCTCGATCTCCCGAATGAGCAATCGCTCTACGTGGTCGAGCGCACGGCCGACAAGTCGTCCTCGGAGTCGTATCCCAATTACGTCGACCTCCGCGATCGCACGCGGAGCTTCGAGACGCTCGCCGGCTTCAGCCCCGATCAACTTTGGATCACGTCGGGCGACAGGCAGTCACGCGTCTGGGCATACCAGGTCACGGGCAACTACTTCGACGCGCTCGGGGTTCAACCGTACCTCGGCCGGCTTTTTCACGCGGCGGACGATCAGGGCATCAACAGCGCGCCGTACGTGGTGCTCAGCTATCCGTACTGGAGAACGCACTTCGACGGCAACACGGGAGTCGTTGGCCGCACGGTGCGCATCAACAAGCAGCCGTATACGATCATCGGCGTGGCACCCGAAGGATTTCGCGGCACGATCTTGTTTTTGTCGCCGGACCTGTTCGTGCCGCTCGTGAATCAGCCGCAGTTGGATGCGACGAGCCTGCTGACCCGTCGCGCACAACGTCTCTTCCCCGTCGTCGGCCATCTCAAGCCCGGTGTGACGCCGACGCAAGCGATCGCCGAGCTCGACGCGCTCGGTGAATGGCTCGAAAAAACATATCCCGGAGACAACGAGAAGCTTCGCTTCACGCTCGGGCCGCCGGGTCTGAACGGCGATGCGCTGGCCGCTCCGATGAAGGCGTTCCTGGGCGGACTGATGCTGCTCGCGGCGATGATTCTCGTTGCCGCGTGCACGAATCTCGGAAGCCTGTTCGCCGCGCGGGCCGCCGAGCGTTCGCGCGAAGTGGCGCTGCAACTCGCGCTTGGCGCGAGTCGCATCCGCATTGTCCGGCAATTGCTGTCGGAGGCGGTGGTGATCGCATTGATCGGCGGCGCGGTTGGGCTGTGGGGGAGCGTGATGCTGCTGCGGTGGCTGAGCGCCTGGCATCCATTCCCGCAGTTTCCTGTCAACATGCCCGTGGCGGCCGACGCGCGCGTGTATCTGGTCGCACTTGCGCTGAGCATCGCGAGCGGTCTCCTCTTTGGCGCCGTTCCGCTTCGTCAGGTGCTGCGGACCGACCCGTATGCCATCATCAAAGCAGGCGCGCCGGCGGGCGCGCCACGCCGGTTGACCGCGCGCGACCTGCTGCTGGTTGCGCAGATCGCCGTGTGCGCGCTGCTCGTGACGTCGTCGATGGTCGCGCTGCGCGGACTCGCGCGCTCGATGCGCGCGGACTTCGGATTCGATCCGCGCAATGTGACCCTCGTCGAGACGGATCTCGCTATGGGCGGCTTTCGCGCCGCCGACGTGCCGGCGATGCAACGACGCATGATCGACGCGCTGCAGACGATCCCCGGGGCCGAGGCCGTCGCGCTGATCGGCGCGGCGCCGCCGACGCTGTTCGTGTCGAACCGCTCGAAGGTGTTCGATGAGACGACGATGGATCTCAAGCCGGCATCCGCGGCCGCCAACGCGGCGATGTACAGTGTGTCGCCCGACTATTTTCATGCGGCGCGCACGCCGGTCGTGTCCGGCCGGCCGTTCACGTGGCACGACGACGCGTCCGCGCCGCGCGTCGCGATCGTGAATCAGGTCTTCGCGCGCCGGGTGTTCGGCTCTCCAACCGGCGCCGTCGGGCGCTTCTACAAGATGCCCGACGGTGCGCGCGTCCAGGTCGTCGGCCTCGTGGGCGATGGCAAGAACTCGCTCAACCTCGCGGACGAGCCTCAACCCGCGATGTTCTTTCCACTTCTTCAATCACCGTATAGTGATACCTGGCTCGTGATTCGCTCCGAGCGTGATCTGTCGCAGCTTTCCACGGCAATCCGGGCGAAGCTTCACGAGCTGGATCCCGAGCTGCCCTCGTTCATCGAGACCTGGACGACCGCCATGCAGGCTGCGCTCTTCGCGCCACGGATGGCGAGCCTCACGCTCGGTGTCCTCGGCGCGATGGGTGCCATCCTGTCCGTCACCGGCATCTTCGGCATGGCGGCCTACTCGCTCACCAGGCGGCTGAGGGAGCTCGGCATTCGCGTTGCGCTCGGTGCGCCCCACGAGGAGATTCTTCGCGCCGCGCTCGGCCGGCCCTTCAAAGTTCTCTTATTCGGATCGGCGGCCGGACTCGTCCTGGGTGTGCTGGCGAGCCGCGTGCTGAGCTTCATCGTCTACCAGGCGACACCGCGGGATCCGATCGTGCTCGCCGGCGTCGTGCTCGCGATGTTCGTCGTCGGGCTCACGGCGACATGGATTCCGGCGCGCCGCGCGCTGCTGGTCGATCCGCTGATTCTGTTGCGCGACGAGTAGCGGACCGACCGATAACACCACAGGACTCCCACGGAGCGCCCCCGAATGAAGCAGAGCGATCTCTTGAGTGTGACCTCGGTACTCGCCGTGTTTCTGCTTGCGCTGCACATCTCCCAAGACATCGTCTTCGGCTTCGATCGCGGGGGGCTGAATCAGCTCGTCGGCGTCGCGATCCTGCTCGTCTTGGTGTGTGGCGCGGTGCTGCTGCGAGAGCGGCGATCGGGTCAGGTGATCATGCTCCTCGGCGGCGTGATAGCCGTCGCCATGCTGCCCCTGCACATGCGGAATGGCCTGCGTCCGGAGTTTCTCGAGAAGAGTGGCGCCCTGGTGTTCGTCTGGACGCTCTACGTCCTCGGAGTGACCGGCGCGTTCTCGGTTATCCTGGCAATTCAGGCGTTGCGGGGTCGGCGGGTCGTTCCGTGACGAAGCTGCGGGTGCATCAGCGACCGTTTCGGACAAGCTCTCTGAGTGCCGCGTGGTAGTGGCGGCTGGAAATGATGTTCGTGCCACGATGCAGTTGGATGACGAACGCGGTGCGGTCGTAGCGTTCGAGTGTCGCGATCGCTTGCAGATTGACAATGGCGGAGCGCCGCACGCGGATGAACGTCCCGTGTGCTCCAATTTGCTGCTCCACCCGGTCCATCGTCGTGCGCATCACGTACGAGCGGCCTCCGCGGTGGACCCGAACGTAGTTGCCGTCGCTTTCGAACCATTCGACCTGCCCGATGTCGACGAACGCAATTCGGTCGCCGTCCTTGACGACAAACCGCTCCGGCCGCGATACCGGGCCTTCGGCTCGGGGCGTGACCTGATCCGCGAGCAATCCTTCGAGGCGATCGGCGAGCGAGGCATCTCGCTGAAGCGATAACAGCGAGAGCATCGACCCAGCCCGATCGAGCGACTCACGAAGCCGCTGTGGGTCGACCGGCTTGAGGACGTAGTCGAGGGCATGCACTTCGAACGCCTTGAGGGCATGTCGATTGAACGCCGTGACAAAGATGACGAAGGGCATCAGATCGACGCCGATCGCCTCGATGATCTCGAATGCGGTCGCGCGGCCGAGCTGCACGTCGAGCAGTACGACATCCGGCCGTTGTTCGACGACCGCGGCGATCGCCTCATCGCGCGTCGCGCACTCTCCCACGCATGTCACGCCGGGAATTTGTGACAGCTGTCGCCGCAAACCTCGCCGAGCGACCGGCTCGTCGTCGACGATGAGGACGTTCATCGCGCTGCTGCCCGAAACGGAATCGTGATATCGACGCAGGTGCCTGCTGGGCCGCCGCTTGACGTGAGTGTTCGGAGTTGCACCGCGGCGCTTGCACCATACAGATGACGCAAGCGTGCCCGCGTGTTTCCCAATCCCACTCGCTCGTGGAGGTTGGCCGCCTCAGTGACGCCAGGTCCGTGGTCGACGATGCTGATTTCCAACGTGCCGGCGCTGCGGCTCGCGCTCAATTCAATGGTCGTCGGTCTGCCGTCCGACCGCCCGTGCTCGATCGCATTTTCCAATAGGGGCTGCAGGAGAAACACAGGGACATGGGCCGCCGCCGCGTCGGGGGCTATGGTCAGACGCACGACCAACTGGCTGCCAAAACGACCCCGCTGAATCTCGAGGTAGTCGTTGACGAACGAGAGCTCCTGGTGCAGCGGCACCTCCTGCGCAACTTCGTCGAGCGTCCGCCGGAGTAACGCCGACAGACGGAGCATCATCTGTTGTGCCTTCTCGATGTCCTCCGCCATCAGCACGGAGATGGCGTTGAGTGTATTGAAAAGAAAGTGCGGTCGAAGTTGCGACCGCAGCGCATCGAGCTTCGAGCGCGCCAATTCCCCTTCGAGCGCCGCCGCGCTCACGCGCTCGGCATCGTACAGCGCGCGAAAGCGCAGCGCCGCGTACACCATGACGACGACGGCATAGAAGAACATTCCGGTGAAGATGCCCCACACGAACGGCGTGAGGCTCGCGTTACGCCGCACGGCATCGTGAATGTCGATCCCCCCACGCGCATACAGTATGATCACGCGTACACAGCGCGTGATCGCGCATTGCACCGCCGAGAGGAAGACCGCGGCGGCCGCGTGGGCGAGGACGGTCCGGTAGGCGGGCTTGAGGTCGAGCGGCCACCGGCGGACGACAGCCAGGACAGCCGGGGTGAGACCGGCCCACGCCGACCAAAATAGAAAGACGACTTCGACGTCGTTGATGACGTCTACCGGCTTGCCGCTCGCCAGGTCGGTGAGAACCTCCTGGGTCACGAAAAACGTTCCGACGACGAGCGCCAGCGCCACGACGCGAGAAACTCGCATGCCATCCGGTCTCATACCGGCAATGCTAACCGTGAATGGAGCGCTCCGACAGACGCAGGAAATCACACGATCGGCGCAGGAAATCACAGCGGCGCAGCCAACGGGCCGCGGCGCATGGACGGTCGAGGGCGCGTTCTCCTAACATGCATGCATGCCTCTCGATGAGAATGCGCAATGACATCCCTCGCGACGTGCGGTCGACGACTTGATCCAGGATTCGCGGTATTCGTGGCTCTGGCGGTGGCGACGAGTGCGGGCGCACAACGTGTCGATTCACTGAGCGCGGAGGCGCGCAAGTATCTGCGCGTGACAACGCCCCGGATTATTTTGGCCCACGTCCGCGTCATCGACGGCACGGGTGCGGCGGCGGTCGAGGACCAGAACATCACTGTCGACGGCGGGAAAATTATGGCCATCTCGCCAGGCGCCGACGCGGCCGGCGGCGAAGGGACCACCGTGTTCGACTTGCGCGGCCATTCGGTGATGCCCGGCATCGTTGGCATGCACGACCACATTGCGTACATCGCGCAGCCCAATCTCGCGGCCGACGCCAGCTTCGAGGCACCGCCGCATTGGGTCGAGATGAGCTTCTCGGCGCCACGATTGTATCTCGCGAATGGCGTCACGACCCTGCGCACGGTCGGCAGCATCGAGCCATACACCGACATCAAGGTCAAGCGCGCAATAGAAGCAGGCGTCATGCCCGGCCCGCACATGGATGTCACCGGCCCGTTTCTCGAAGGGCCAAACCCACTGGCGCTCCCGATGCCGGAGCTCTCCGGCCCCGAGGACGCGCGGCAAACTGTCGCGTTCTGGGCAGATCGCGGGGTGACGTCGTTCAAGGCATACCAGGACATCACGCGCGAAGAGCTGCGCGCCGCGGTTGCCGAAGCGCACCAACGCGGCCTCAAGGTGACGGGTCATTTGTGCTCCGTCACCTACGACGAGGCGGTGGAGATCGGTATCGACAATCTGGAACATGGATTTTCCGCCAACACCGCCCTGGATCCTGGGAAGCAACCTGATACCTGCAGCGCCAGCGGCGGGAATTACACGCTGGAGCACATGAGCGGCGCCGAGGCGGATCGGCTGATCGCAAACCTCGTTCGGCATCACGTCGCGATCACGTCGACGCTGCCCGGTCGCGCGGCCACGGTCGCTCGCGAATCGTCGGTCGATCATGGGCCGGCGGCGCGGGATGGTGAGCTCGAGGCAATGTCTCCACAGGCGCGCGACGCATACGTCGTGTGGCGCAATCGACCGATTCCGCCGGAGAGCAAGGCTGCACTCTTGCTCCGAAAGGATATGGACTTGCAACGCGCATTCGTCGCGGCGGGCGGCCTGCTCATCGCCGGACCGGATCCCGTGGGTTTGAGCGGATTGGTTCCGGGCTTCGCCGATCAGCGCGAGATCGAGTTGCTCGTGGATGCCGGCTTCTCGCCAGTCGAGGCGATTCGGATCGCGACGCTGAATGGCGCGATCTTCCTCGGGCGGCAGACTCAGATTGGATCGATCGCGCCAGGAAAAAACGCCGACCTGGTGGTGGTGCGCGGAAATCCGGCCGAGCGAATCCGGGATATTGAGAATGTCGAGATCGTCTTCAAGGACGGTGCGGCCTACGACACGAAGAAGCTCCTTGCGTCAGTAAAAGGGCGGTACGGGCAGTACTGAGCCGGTCTCGGCGAATGTGAAAGCGGTCGGCGGTCGTAGCGCGCGCTCCGGCGTCCTGCTTCCGCCGCGCCGCGAGAGCGGCTGCTGCTCTCGGGAGTCGTCGGTATCAAGCGGTTGCGTCGCCGCTGACCCGCCTCGAGGCGATATACCAAAACGCCCAGCCAGTGGCCGCACCCGCCGCGGGACCGACACCTGGGAAGAAATCCCACGTCCCCCGCGGATCGAGTGCATGCATATAGAGTGGAAAGAGAAGGCCGCCACTCGCCAAGCCGACGAGCGTAAGGGCCCACCAGGAAAATGCTTCAGCATCCCGCAGCACCGCCCCGATCGGCCAGAGCACGAGAAGCGTCGCTCCATAGGAAAGCGGCGATCCGAACACCAATAACAGGCCGGCCAGGAACACGACTCCAACAACGGGGTTGACGCCATCTGGCGCGGCGCGGGTAGTCACGAACGCGCGCACGGCGGAGCCGAGCAGCACAGCCAACGGAGCGGCTAGCGGCGCAAGGAGAATCGCTCTACCGAACCGCGGCGGTCCGCGGTCGTCAGCCATGGGAAACCTCGTTGCGCATCATCAATATCAATGCCGCATCTGATAGATCTTGCGGGCCTCCGCATTCGTTTTCCCATTCGTCGCGTCGTAGCGGACGATTCGCCGGCTTGCCGCATCGGTGTGGCGGTCTCGAACCGATCCGAGCGCAAGCTACATGGATAGTGACTTCAATGTTCTCGGAAGCGCTGATGTTGCGCACTTGCATCAAGTATCGCGGACGCAGGTTTAGCCGATGGCCGTCAGTGTTGGTCGGAACATGCGTAACGTAGGATGCTATCACCGTGTAGTTCGTTACCGGGCTGCCGACAATTGGAGCTATCGCATTCGTGATCTGGTAGCCACCGGAGAGGACGGCTTCGCCCGGCCGTCATCGCGGACGCGGCACGCTGATCCGTCGTGCTGTTTCAGCAATATCATAGTGCTAAACCTGCATTTGACGCATCACGGTTCTGCAAATACCCATTCGTCCATGCGAGGTGGCAATCGCCGGTTGCCACCAGGCCGGTGCCTCATCGGATGGAGGAGGGTATGGACGGTCTCCTGCAGGACGTGCGCTATGCGCTGCGGACGCTGAGGAAGAGCCCCGCGTTCGTGACGATTACCGTGCTGACACTCGCTCTCGGGATCGGGGCGAATCTCGCGATCTTTGCCGTCGTGAATGCCGTGCTGCTGCAATCGCTGCCCTTCCGCGAACCCGCGTCGCTCGTGCGCGTGTTCGATGATCTGGGCCGTGCGGGAGCCAAGAATGTCGGGATGTCGGTCCCCGAACTGTACGATTTGACCCAACGCTCCGGAGTATTCGAACAGGTCAGCGCAATTTTCCCTTCGAGCGGGGCCTTGTCCGGCGACGACAGGGTGGAACGGATCCTGTTGATCGGGACGAGCCCGAACTACTTCGAGCTGCTCGGAGCGACGCCGGCACTCGGACGGACGTACACGCAGTCCGAATGGGTGCCGGGCTTCCTGGAGGGTGTCGTCATCAGCGACGGTCTCTGGAAGCGCCAATTCGGATCGGATCCGCATATCATCGGGCGCGGGGTTCGCGTGGATGAAGACCCGTACACGATCATCGGTGTCATGCCACCCGACTTTCGTCACCCGGCCAATACGGAGTTTGGCGAGATCGAGATGTGGACGGCAGCCGGCTTCACCGGCGATCCCTGGCCGTCGCCGCCGCAGCGCGGCGCGCGGTCTTTGCCTGGAGCGCTAGGTCGCTTGAAACCGGGAATCACGCTCGAGCAGGCACAGCGGCGACTCGATGCGCTGGCGATTTCGTTGCAGCAGTCTTACCCCAATGAGTATCCCAAACAGCTGGGTTGGTCTCTTCGGCTCGAGCCCGCCCAATCTAGCTTGACGGGCAATGTGCGCCCGACGCTCGTGATCCTGCTCGCCGCCGTGAGTTTCGTGCTCCTGATCGTATGCGTCAACGTGGCCAGCTTGCTGATCGCGCGGGCGTCGGCACGGATGCGTGAGTTCGCGATTCGCCAGGCGTTGGGCGCGTCACGCAGCCAACTCGTTCGGCAGGTTCTGATCGAGAGCGTGCTCATATCGCTCGCCGGCGGCGCGGCTGCCCTCGCGGTGCTCCTGGTCGCGCAAAAATCGCTTCTCGCCCTCATGCCCGCGGACGTGCCTCGACTCGCCGAGGTACATGCGGATTCGCGCATGGTGGCGTTCGCGCTCGTGCTGTCGCTCGCGACCGGAGTGTTGGTTGGATTGATGCCGGCATTCCACGCATCGGCGATCGATCCCAATCGCGACTTGCGGGACGGCGGACGCACCGGTGGTGGACAGAGCCTGCGCCAAAACCGATCGCGCGCCACGCTGGTCGTGCTGGAGGTCGCCTTGTCGGCGGTGTTGTTGATCGGCGCCGGATTGCTCGTCCGCAGTTTCTCGGCCGCGCTGAGTCAGAATCCCGGTCTCGATCCCGAGAAGCTCGTCGCCGGTCAGATCTGGGTGCCCGTTCCGAACAATCCCAAGGCCAATCAATACCTGACGCCGGCGCAGCGCGCCGGGCTTGCCCGAGAACTGCTCGCACGGCTCGAGCTGATCCCCGGCATGGAGCAAACGGCGATCGGCACGTACACCGCTGTCCCGCTCTTGGGGCTTGTGAACAATCCGCTCGCGTTTTCATTGCCTGACGAGCTTTCGACGCACGAAAATGATCACGCCGCGGAGTTCGCAGCCGTGAGCGCAGAGTATTTCGACGTGCTCAGGACGCCGCTGAAAAAGGGGCGCGTCTTCACCAATCACGACGCGGATTCTAGCGCGCGGGTCGTGGTGGTCAACGAAGCGTTCGTTCGCAGATTTTCACCACAACGAGACGCGGTTGGCCAACGGTTGCGGTTTGTCTGGAGGGGTCAGCCGCAAGAAGCCCAAATCATCGGCGTGGTTGGGGACGTGCGAAATGATGGGCTGGACATGGCAGCGCCACCGCGCGTGTACCAATCCATTCTTCAATATCCCGGCATTCGACTCGCCGTGTTTCTGCGCACGCGTTCCGACGTTGACCTGAAGACGACCAAGGAAGCGCTTACGGCGACAGTACACCGCATCAATCCAGAACTTCCGGTTTTCGACGTCAGGACCATGGCCGACCTGATGTCGGCTTCGATGGCGCGGCGCCAGTTCTCACTCCGTTTGATGTCGGTCTTTGCAGTGTCGGCGCTCCTGCTCGCCGCGCTGGGGATTTATGGTGTGATGGCCTTCGTTGTCGGCCAGCGCGCGCAAGAATTCGGCATTCGGATGGCCTTGGGTGCGAGGCCTCGGAACATCTTGAGCCTCGCGTTCCGCCCCGGTCTCATTCTCACGGCCACAGGAACCATTGTCGGGCTGGGTGCGTCGATCGTCGTGACGCGGCTGATGTCGAGCCTTCTGTTCGGTGTGTCGGCGAGCGACCCGATGACGTTCGCGGTTGTGCCGGTGTTGCTGGGAATCGTCACGATAGCCGCCTGTTTCATTCCCGCGAGACGCGCCACGCGCGTCTCTCCGATGGAGGCGCTCAAGTAGGCAACATCTGATGACGGTACCGTCATTCCACGACCACCACCCTCTCACCAAACATCTACGATATGCCGCTCGAGCCCATTACCTCCGACCGTCTGGCGAAGCCCGTCGGTCCGTTTTCACCAGCTGTTCGCGATGGCGATCGCGTGTATACGAGCGGTCAGGTCGCACAGGACCCGGCCACGGGAAAGCTGATCGAGGGCAGCGTGGCCGCTCAAACGGAGCAGATCTTTCACAACCTCAAAGTGATTTTGGAGGCGGCGGACAAATCGCTCGCCGACGTGGTGAAAGTGAATGTCTATCTCGTGGACATACAGCGATTCACCGAAATGAATGAGGTGTATGCCAGGCACTTTGTCGCTCCGTATCCGGCTCGCACCACCGTCGCCGTCGCCGCGCTGCCGCTGGGCGCGGAAGTAGAAATCGAGATGATCGCCAGCTAATTGGCGATCGCCCTGCAGCCTTCCGTCCGGCTCGTAGCCGCTATCTGAAAGACCTTCCAACCGTCCGGCCCCTTTCGAAGCAGGAACACGTTGGTCCCACAGCGATCGATCTTGGTCTCGCCACCGCGCGTCAGAGTGAAGTACGCCCAGAGAGAGGCCAGCTGATCGTCGATCTGCACCTTGGGCGTTTCGATCCGTTCGTCGTTGCCGGGGCCGGTGCCCTTGCCTGTGCGCTCGATGACAGCGTCGATCGTCGACGGAACGCCCAGACCGGTGGGCCCGCCAACGGGCACCAGTGTCGCGCCGGCTACGACCGTAGCGCGCACGAGCGCGGTGTCGCGGGTGCGAATCCCGTCGAGAAATTTCGTGACAACAGCGACAATCGCGCGTTCGTCACTCTGAGCGTGGGCGGGAGCGGCGGTGAGCAGCGAGGCGATCGCCACGGCGGCAAGTGCGGTCGAACGGCTGATGAGCGAGTTCATGAGGACTTCGGCAGCGCCGACGGCGGGAGCATGCCGTTCAGGCGCATGTAGTTCGCGATCTGACTGTAGTGATCGGCGAGATCGAGCGCGTGGAGGAGCACCATGTTGACGCGCGTCGACTTCCTCTCGGCGCCGCCGGAGGTAAACGAAATCGCGTCGGGGAGTGTCGCATCGGTGACCTGTTCGATGGCCTGGTCGCAGAATGCAAACGAGGCCTTGAGCTTCGACACGAGTTCCGCCTTTGGCCACGTCGCCTTGATCGAGTCGGGCGTCGACGTATCCTTGGCGTCGATCGTCGGCTTCATCGCGCCGAAGTTGCTGCAGAAGAGATAGCTGTCGCTCGCGACATGCTGCGCGATGTAACCGAACGTCAGCTGCGCGGGCGTCGGCTTGTAGCCGAACTTCGACTCAGGAATTGAATCGAACGCCTGCGCGATGTTGCGATGGAAGGTCGCGATGCGGGTCTTGAATGCCGCCATGATCGGGTTGGCCTGCGGCGTCGCGGGCTGCTGAGCGGCGAGCGCGACTGGAAGGGCCAGGCCCGCTATGGCAATACGAAGTGACTTCATACGGTCTCCGATGAGAGTGGTAGCGTGGGCGAGCAGTCCGGTCCTATTTCACGGCTTGAGCCAGAGCAACAATACCGGACAAGTGGAGAACCCACGCCGGTATTTCACGGGAGCACTGGCCGCCTGGCAATACTCGACGCCGAGCAAATCGCGCGGCCGGATGCCGTCGAACACCTGGATGGAGTGGAGACCGTTCACATAGACGTCCACGCCGCATTTTCCATTCGGCGGTGACGGCCGCGCACCGCTACTGCTCTCGAAGCCCAGCAAGTGTTCGCGAAGCACCTCTTCGAGCGACAGGTTGCCGTTGGCACTCAACACGTCGGCGGTGATGAACCGGCCGGCCGGGTAGTGCACGCGGCGGTAGTCGAACTCCGACTGGCTGTTAGCATCTGCTGAACCTTGCAGTCTCGCGTTTTCACGGCCGCCCGACCGGGCTACCGACGATGCGGAAACCGGCTCGACGTGGGGTGCGCCGCGCACGCACGCGGCAGCGAGCGCAGACAGTACGGCCAGGGACGTCTTTCGCATGAGCCACCTCCATCAACGAATGCTTAGGGCTGACTCGCACTTGCGTCAAATGCAATCTTTGCAATATCATATTGCTCGACCAGCAACTGGGAGTTTGTCATGCTCGATGAGATGCGAACGTTCGTGGTTCTGGCCGAGTCAGGTTCGTTGCAGCGGGCGGCCGAACGGTTGTTCCTGACGCCGTCGGCGGTCACTCGGCAGATCCAGCGCCTCGAAGCGGCATTGAAGACGCCCCTGCTCGATCGTCGCGTGAAACCGGGGCGGATTACCCGTGAAGGCCGTGCGGTGCTCGACCGCGGGCGACAGATGCTGCGCATCATGGACGATCTCAAGGCGAGCGGAGCGAAGGACGCCGAGCCAACCGGACTTTTTCGCGTCGGTTTGTCGCACGCGCTCGCCCAACCGAGCCTCGTCGCGTCGATCCAGCGCTTGACGAGTCGCTTCCCCCGGCTTCAACCGGTGCTGAGCACCCATCTCAGGCAACAGCTCATGGAGCAGTTGCGCACCGGCGAGCTCGATGTGGCACTGGCGTTCCTCTCGACTGCCGACACGACGCCCGCCGATGTGGCCGGCAGCGTGTTGGCGACAGAACGTCTGGTATTGGTCAAGGCGAGAGAACCGCAACCTCGCCCACGGCGCAGCAGTAAGTCGAAAGTTCGCGATCTCGACGCACGCTGGGTGCTCAACCCGCCGGGATGCTTTATTCGAGCCTCACTCGAGGCGAGGTTGCGCGAGCTCGGCTCTCCGTTCGAAGTCGCCGCCGCGATCAACAATATCGACATGCAATTGTCTCTTGTGGCGAGCGGCATCGGCCTCGGGCTTATCCCCGGGCGATTTCTCGCCTCGCATCCGAAGCGCCGGCGGCTGGAGCGAATCACGCGGTCCGGCATCAGCATCGAGGCGTCGATCGTGTTCATGCAAGCCGACCATTTGGGTCGGCTCGAACCTGCGGCGGCCTTTCTCCAAAATGAGTTTCGAGACCATTTCGCCGAGCGCGAGGAGCGTTGATCGCGACGAGCTCACCGGGCTGCCGACGGGGATCATCGCCTGCGATGCGTTCCCGTCAGAGGCGCAGTTCCATGAAGACCGCACTCGAGCGATACCTGTCGATCGTGTCGCGTGGCTGATACTGCGTCATGCTGTTCTTGGCATACGGAGCAGCACGTTGAAATAATTCGGTTGCATGAACTCGAGATCGGAGTATGGATCGATCGCGTGCTGTGCCTGAGACTCACTTTCGGCAGATACCCAACCGCTGATTCCGGCGTTGGTGAAAGGAGTGTTGATCCCCGCCGAGGCACTCGTCACGTTCGGCAGCGCCGCGACGCGCGCAGCGAGACGGTCCATGAGATCGTTGAGGGCGGTCGCGGTATAGTTGGCATCCCGAGGCACCCGCACTTCGATAGCAGTTAGACGGTCGGGATCGAAGCCGAGGTTGTCGTGTTGCAGCCGATCGAGGGTGCGCGTGAGAAGTGACGCGCTCGCGGCCACCACGACAGCCAGCGCGACCTGCGCGCGGGGCGCCGTCTTGCTCGACACTTGCTCCGCCCCGTATGTTGACGCATGGTCGCCTCCCCGCTGTCGGCGTCAACGCATCTCTGCGGTTCCAACGGGCGACCGTCGCCGTGATCCGGCTACGGTTGCTAGGTTCCGTCGACCTCGTCGGACGCGACGGCCAGCCGCTCGAGACGGCGCTGCGCCGCTCGAAGGTCGTCACAGTCCTGGCCTACCTCGCGGCAGCGCGTCCGCGCGGCTTTCACCGGCGCGACAAGATCGCCGCGCTGTTCTGGCCTGGGCTCGACGCGGAACGGGCGCGCGCCGCCTTGCGCGTAACGCTCACCCGGCTGCGCAACGACCTTGGCGACGACGTGATTCTCACGCGGTCGGCCGACGAGATCGCCACTGATCCGTTGCGCCTTTGGTGCGACGTCGCTGCCCTCGACGAGGCAATCCGCGACGGCCGAGCGCTGGAGGCGGCGACACATTTCCGCGGTGATTTTCTGGACGGCGTTCACGTCAAGGGAACCTCCGACGAGCTGGAACATTGGATCGATGCCGAACGCACCTACGTGCGCAGCGAGCTGCTCGGCGCATTGCTCGCTGAGTCGGAGCGCGCCGAGCGCCGCGGAGATCGCGTCGCGACGACGACCGCGTTGCGCCGGGCGGTGGAGATCGCACCCAGCAACGAGCCTGCGAACCGGCGCTTGATCGTATCACTCGCCGCGGCGGGCGATCACGGTGGCGCGCTCCACGCGTACGAGGTGCTCACACGCCGACTCGCGCGCGACTTCCAGGCGGCGCCGTCTGCGGAAACACAGCTCGTCGTGCGCGACTTGCGAACGATCGCAACGTTCGTCGACGAGGACGACATCGACTCGCGCGCAACACATGCAACACCTGCAACACCGGCGGCGCCGTCATCGGTGCCGGCGCCGCAGCGCCCCGCACGAACGTCGGATGCGCCGGCATCGGTCAACCGGCGTCACGGATTTCGCCGAGTGGCGGGCGTAACGGTCGCCGCTGGTATTGTCGTGAGCGGCGCCATGGTCGTGCACGCGCGAAGCACGTTGTCTGCGTCCCCCTCATCCCCCTCCGCCGTCGCGGCGCATTGGTTCGGTGTGATACCAGCCGGCCCGAATCCCATGGGACGACTCGGCGGCCGTTCCATTCTGGATTCGACGCGTGAAGGAATCGTGCTGTTTGGCGGCGCGCTCTACAGCGGCGAGGCCAAGACGAGCCAACTGACCAATGACCTGTGGCGACTTCGCGGATTGCGCGCCGGTGAGAGCGCGCGATGGGTGCGGCTAGCGCCGACCGGTGACGCGCCGCCGCCGCGCTGGCTCTTTGGCATGACGTACGACGCCGCGCACGATCGCGCGATCATTCACGGCGGCTCGCGCGGCTTCACGTCGCCCTGCGCGAACGACACGTGGGTGCTCGATCACGCCTCGGGCGTGGGCGCGGCGCCCGCGTGGAAGCACGTTGCAACGGCCGGCCAGTTGCCGCCGCCGCGCGCCGACATTCGGCTGGTGTACGCCGCCGCCGCGCGGCGCGCGATCTTCGTGGGAGGTCACGACTGCGTCAACGAGTATACGCGCGACGTCTGGGTCTTGGCGTTCGACGACAGCACGCTGCACTCCGGGCGTTGGTTGATGCTCAACCCCGACACGAGCGCCGGCAGTCCGCCACACCGTGCGTCGTACTCCGCGGCGTATGATGCGGCGGCGAACCGTCTGTTCGTGTTCGGTGGCAACGCCTCAGGAAAGGTCTCGAGCGAGTTCTGGGTTCTCGATCACGCCAACGGTCTCGGCGGTCAGCCGTCGTGGCGTCCGTATCGCTGCGACCGCACTCCGCCGGCTCTGGTCAACACCGCTGCCGCATTCGACTCGGTAACGCATACCTGGGTGCTGTTCGGCGGTAGCGATTCGAGCGGCTACGAACGGCGCGACGTGTGGCGCGTGACCAATCTCGATCGCCGCAACGCCTGCCGCTGGGAGACGGTCGCGACGTCGGAGCCGACGCCGAACGCCCGCGGCGACGCGAGTGCATTCGTGGACACGAGAACCAACGGGTTCGTCCTGCAGGGCGGCAGGTACCAGGACACAGGATTCAGCGATGCGTGGGTGTTGAGCGGCGTGTTCCGGCGCTGATCGCTGCCGGGCTCAGGTCTCGGTGATGACGAGCTGGCCCGGTTTTCCATCCCCGGACGTGCAGGAGCTCACACTGTACGCTGCGAATCCAGCGCTCGACCAAAAGACTCCCCCGCCCGACTGTCCTGGCGCGAGCGTGACGTAGGGCGTGGGAGTGCCGGAACCGTACGAGAATACCGTGACCGATACCGTGGAGTTGTTCGTCCAGTAGACCGGCTGGTTTCGATGGACCGAGAGCGGGTTGGGCGAGAACAAAAAGCAGCCGGTGATCGAAATTTGTTGCGGTGCGCCGCCGTTGAGCGGCGTCACGGTATTTGTCTGTACACCGGGCCCGATGGTAATCGTATCGGGCAGCCAGCCGCACCCGACCGACAGCGCCCGTTGACCGGCCGGACACGCCGTCGGGGTATCGTGCGGCTGTGTGGAGTCAGTCGGGCACCCAAGACAGGCGAGCATGACGAGCGCGAAAGCGACGAGAGTTGGTGTGCGCATGTGTTCCTTTGGCTAGGTGGTGCGCACGATGGTACACGGCGTGTGTTCACCAGCCAGCGCATCGGGCGTATCTTGGGCGTTACACGGGCAGTCTGATGCCCCCGGTGCCCAAGGCGCGCTTCTGCATTGCGACCCCTACGAAGCCGAAGCAGTTGATCGATACAGTAGGTGCGCGGCTGCTACAGTCACTGCTCTTCGAGGGCAAAGAAATTGTAAGACGACGGCTTTGGGGCCCGTACGGATCAATAAAGGCCGGGCAACGAGGTACTACGGTAACGCCGCCAGCGGCGACCGAAACATGGACGACAGACCGGCGTCCTTGATCTGCTCAATTGAAAGAATGCCTTGCAACTGTGGCACTGTCTTCGACCGTTCACGCTGCTCGGCGGTCAGCGCAGCGATGGCCAGACGTGCCTGTCCAAGATACGCGCGGTAGCTTGCTATGCCGGCCGCGTGGCAGCGCTGACGCACGTCCTCGCCGTGATAATCGCCATGACGCGATTCGAGATACCGCGCGATGCTGGTGACGATTGAGTCGCGCGTCACCGCGAACTTCTGCGCGATCCCCTTGATGGTGTCGACCTGCCCGGTGCTGAGCTTGAGACTGTCCTTCACGAGCAGCAGTTGATCGATCGGATTGAAGCCGCGGGCAATGCGCGCCTTGATTTGTGGGAACGTGAGCTGCGAGGTACCGTCTGCGGGCCGGAGGCGCAGCAGCGCGTCGAGGAACTGCGTCTCTCGGTCGGGACCTACTTCGATACGCGCGTCCAGCGTGAGCATGAAGGGCGAGCGGAACGTGTTGCGGAACTGCGCGGAGCTGCCGAAGAGCGGGTTCACCGTGTACTTGAAGCGACTCGTGGTGGGATCGAAGCCGCGCACGGTGAGCAGCGTGGGATCGGCGAAGGCAAATTGTCCCCAGCCGTGCAGCCGGTTCGAGCCGTGCAGCGTCTGATCCAATCCGCTCAGGACATTGTTGACGAGGAGCTGCACGGAGCCGCGGTCACCGAGGCCCAAGCGGTAGCCCTCGGGCGAGATGGGCAGGTTGAGCATGGGCCTGGACGGCTCCTAAGGAGTGAGCAAGCTCGCGAACGCGAGACGCACATTCGTCGTTCTTGCCGATCATTCGATACTCTGGAAATGGTCCGTGTGTCCGCAGTCCGTCTGGATGGAGTGGCGCGCGGCCATGCAACCTCACCGGATCGGCATTTGTCTCGCGGGCGCTCGACATCTGGGCGTACAGGCATGGGACTCGGCTCGTGTTCATTCGGCCGGGCACGCCAGTCGAGCACGCGTACATCGAAAGCTTCCACAGCCGCTTCCGCGACGAGTGCCTTTTGGCCCAACTGATTTCTCGACATTCCCGACGCGCGCTTCCAGATTGAGCAGTTCTGTCGGGACGACAACAAGGCCCGACCCCACTCCAGCCTCGGGAACCGCCCGGACACAGTCGCAACCTACCGCGACCATCCGCAAACTGGGGACGAGCAGCTCACGCGTTTTGAGCAACGGAACTCGGCGGCCAATTGACAATGGAACATGCGGCGTAGGCCGATCGCTCGGCGGTATGGCCGCCTCCGCCGAATGGCTGGGCGACGGTCAGCAGCGGTCCGCGATTCCAAACCAGACAACTACGAGCGGTGCAAGATGTTGCCGCTCATTCGTCGAGTGGATTGCCGAATTCGTCGTATTGGAACTGTCCCCCGCGCTGCTCGTCGCGGACGAGCAGTCCACCCAAGATATCGATGGTATCGCGGATCACCGCCCACAGCGGGAGCATCGGCAGCACCGCAGTGAAGCTCGGTGGTCCCGTCAAGACCGACGTCATCACCTGCCGTCCCGCGCGCCACGTGATCTCCCATCGGTCCATGGGCTGGCGCTGGACGTGAACCTCGCACCACGAGTCCCAGCTTCGGTCTTCCTTGACGGCGAACGAGTTGATCGTTGCGGCGGTCAAGAACCGCTCGTCGTTTGCGATCATCCCCTCCAAATACAGCGTCGTCGCATTGAACTGAATGTCCGAATACCCAAATGTTACGTCCGCCGGATCATGACCTTCGAACGTCATGATGCCGGTCTCGCCATCGAAGGTGAGCTCGGCCGAGGTCCACTCGAACGGCAGATCAGCGAGAATGGCTCGTCCGCTTGCGCCGAACTCGGCGGCGAGGTCGGACGACTCCAAAGTGACGTCGACCCGGTCGATTCGGTCATTGTCCGCCGTGCCACCGACCACGCTGTCCGTGATCATCGACGCATGGACAAGGGCAAACGGCCACGTCTCCGACGTGAGCTCGAACGGGACACGGCCGAAGGTCAGCGTGCCTTGCATCACACCAGCGACCCGTCCCGTGTCGACGTCGATCGAACCTACGACGTAGAGATCGTGGTTCGACGCGCCCACGACGCCGAGAGCGGCGTCTGGCTTCGATCGAGCCGTCGTCGAGGAGACCGTCAGATCGATCGCCGCCACGCAAAATGAGTCCGCGGTCGGGCGAACGACCACGGACAATGTGTCGATTCCCGGATCTTCGATCGAAGCGACGACCTCTGCCAACTGTTCAAACGGATCGATCCCGATCTCGTGGAAGAAGCTGGTTGTCCAATGGATGAACAACTCGTATCGCCGAAGCACCATGGGCGGCCCGCCGACGAAGCTGAGACCGCATCGAAGGAACTCGTCGCCCCATCGCACGGTTACCGCGAGGCGCGGGTCGTGGCCGAAGACGTCGATGCTGAGCACGACCTCCGTCACCCGTTCACCTGCCATTTCACTAGGCGCATGCGAGAACGCCTGATGCTCGTCGATTTTGAACAGGGGGTGTCCGAGCGCATTCCACAGAGACGGAAACGGCTTGAGATTCCATCGCCCGGTTCCGTCGTCGCCAACGACTGGGACGGCCCACTGGTTCCCGCTGCTGGTGCAAAGCGCAACCAGCGACCCCCCTGTCTGGGAACTGGCGGCCATCGCGAGTTCGTCCCAGAAAGGCATTAGGGTACGCTCACGCGACGTTCATGTGACGGTAGTGGCGAGCTTGACGGGCAAGTGGTCCGAGAGACAGACCCAATGCACCTCGTGAGCATCCTCGATCGTGGCGATCCGTTCCGTTGGACCGAAGAGTGGGACCGGTGCCCATACCCGATGACGCAACGCACGGTAACGCACACGCGCCGGCGTCAGCTCATACGCGTTTGCTCGCTTTGCCCAGTTATTGAACACGAGCCGCCCTGTTGACTCGAGATAACCGCCGCGCAACGCGGCGATGCCATCGACGACGGAGCCTACTGCGGCGGAGATCTGACCGGCAGCGCTCTTGACGAAAAAATTGTCGTACACCGAGGAACGGCATTCCACTGTCGTTGTCCAGGTGGGATCGAAGGCCTGACTCAAGCTCGTCGCGGTCGCGATCTTGTGTGCGAACCCGAGGCCCACCAGCGGCTGGAACGATCTCGCGCCGCGGTAGGTTCGGCTGTTGATCGGATGATCGTTGAAGTCTCCCATCACGACGACGTTCGCTTTGTTCCTCACTTCGGTGATCGCCGCCAACTTCTGATTCGACTCGGCAATGTCAACTGACGTAAACGTCGCATGGAAAGAGACAAATGTGATTTGGCGACCGCCGACGGTGAATTCTCCGAGGTAGGGATAGCGCGATGGGCGCCGTCCGGTGTGCTGGCGCGGAAATCCGACCGTTTTGCCGGTCGCCGCGTCGATGTTGTCGGCAAACTTGAACCCAGTAGCATTGGTGATCTTGGCGGTCTTCCACATGAACACGTAATTCTCTGGCTTATTGCTCGTCGGCGCGCTCGGAACGCTCGAATGCTTATCCCAACCGGCGCCCAGCTTCTTAGTGATCCGCTTGCCGAGTTCCGCGCCCTTGTCCGACTTCGTCTCGAGGATCGACACCAGATCGATGTTCTCCTGGCGGATGATCTTGGCTACCAACTCGATGAAATCGTCGTCCGCCACCTGGTCGGCGCCAAGGTCACGAATGTTCCATGAGAGAACGTTAAAATTCGTCGGCATGAATCAAAGGAAGACGTTATGTAACGTGGATGCGCTTCACCGCCGCGCGTAGGTCCTCATCGATCGTTCCGGTCTCCGGGAGGCCCCACCGCCGTTGAAAGCGGCGAATGTGTACGCTCTCTACATCGCCGCTGGGCGGAACGCCTGCGCCGAGGTTTCGCAGCCGGATCGCCAGGCCGTCGTCGGTCTCCACGGCAGGGAGCGAGCGAATGCGCAGGCGGTAGATTTCTGGGTGAGGAAACTCGTCAAACCAGACCTTCAGCGTCACCTCGTCGCCGTCGGCGGCTGAAAACGTCACCGTCCCTTCGTCATCGGTGTACCGATCCTTGACGCGACGTCGTCCGTTCACGTGGACCTCATAGCGAACGTGAACGTACGGCCCGCCGCGGCCGACGAGAGTGAGGCGGACTTCGCGTGGTGGGTGTGGTATGGCGAGCGGGCAGCGCTGAACGGCGGAAGCCGGGGTATCCGAGGGATCAGCATCCACGGCTGCGTCTTCTGCACTGCGGAGTGTATCGGCCGCGGATGCTGGGCCGGCGGCGAGGGCAGGCCCAGCGGCGTCACCCATGAGCGCTGTCGCGCGACATGAAATAAATCAGCCGCTGCGTTGCGGACGCAAGACGCGCTTCAGGGTCTCCACGACGAGTGTCAGCCAACCAATCCTGAATCCACGCGTACTTCTCGCGCCCTAGAAATCCAGGGCCGAGCCCGCCCCAGAGATTCGCCAGCCGGAGGTGACCTTGTGAACTTTGAATGCCTAGTCGCCCGGCGTCGTTGATCAAAGCGAGGCAGGCCGCGCGTAAAGCCACTGGCTCGAGCTCAGCGACTCGCGCGGGAAAATGCGTCGACAGGTGTAATGCCAGTGTTTCCGCGAGTTGGTCTCGCAGGCCGTTCTCAAGGTGAAGCAATTGCTCATCGCGGAGGACGAGCGCCGGGCGATTTGCCATACGACACGGAAATTGTCACAATGCGATTCGGTTTGCTAGCGGACCACCAGCCGCAGGGTCGAATCGTCTCCACGTATCTCGCAATGTGTAGATCGGCGCTCAGCAGCGCCAGCACCCATGCCTCAACAGACCGACCGACTCGCCGCCAGCTTGGTAGCGTACGGCGTGACCGCCGGATTCTTCGCCAGGTAGTCAGCGAGATTGACCGGGGCGTACCCCGCGCTGGCGAGTCCACGACGGTCAATTGAAGACTGATGCGGCGCCTCGTCCGATCCATGCGCTCCGATCGCTCGCGTGATCGGCCCCATGACGCGATACATCGTCGACATGGAATCGTGAAGCGTTCCATTGAAGCAAGGTCTAAAGTAGCTCAGATACTTCGTGTCGAACGCCAGTCCAATGGCCTCAGCTTGTTCCACCATCCAGTGGAGCGCCTGATTCGCCAGCCCGTCCGGACTTTCGCTCCCGCCGACGTCGGAATGAACTCCGGCGAACCAAGCCTGTTGCAGCTTCCCTGTCCATCCGGATGGCCGATCCCAGACGCTGGGGGCAAACGGCTTTCGCCGCTCATCGATCGCCAGGGCCTGACACGCATTTTGGATGTGATCGTTCAGAGCAATGTCGTGATAGGCGTACTTGTTTCGCTTGAAGATCTGGCCAAGTACGCCCGGTGGGCCCAAAGCGCCGACCGTGTCCCACACGCCGATGAATGTGATCGGGGGGCACGCCCGGACCTCGTACTCGAGATGCGCTAGCGATTTCGCCCACTCTGGAGATCCCGGCCGCTTCCCTTCCCGGTAGCACGCATAGAGCTCGGGCACCAGGTAATCATCGCCTTTGTGAATCAAGCCCACTGCGTTCATGAAGCCGGCCAGAGTCCGGACCGTGAACGCACCCCGGCTGAAGCCAAAGAAATACAACTCGTCGCCGTCTTCGTAGTTGTAGACGATCGAGCGATAGAGGTCACGAACGTTGTTTTCTATCCCATCACCGAATGCACCACCGGAGTACTTGTCCATCCCGCTGCCCGTGCCGACCCCTTCGTGATAGAACACGACCTGATCGATTCCGGCGGCACGCGTCAACACTGCACGTGCCACCTTTGTCACATTGGTCGGCCGCCGAGTGTTCGTTCGCGGATCTACTTTGTCGCGAATGTTCCAGGTGCCGTCGGCACACACAACGATTCTCTTCATCCTGACGTCCATGCGCGTGGGTTTCGCCGCCACTCGTCAAGGCGCGGCCAGAGCCGATCCTACTACGCCGGCACCGCGGCGGCAAGCCGCCCCGATCATTCTTTGTTCATTAACGGTTTCTTATCTTTTCTACGGTTTCTCCCCTCGCGCAATGAGCAAGGGTGCCGCAGCTTGGACGGGTTCACCCCCTTGGAGATTTCATGCGTAGTCTGATGGCTGGTTTACTCGTCGCCGCAGCTGCGACTTTCGTGTCCGACCCGAGGATCAGGACCGGGCATCGGCAAGACGGTCGTGCATACGTTGCCGGCATGACCAAAGTCCCGACTCCTACCGAGGGCGATGCCGCCACCTGCGATCCCGCGGGCCAGGGCGCATTGAAAAGCCCCGGCGTCTTCGCGAGAGTCGACACCGGCACCGATCTTCTCAAGAACCGCATCGATGAAGGTGCCTACCAACCGGTGACGGTAGCGCAGCTCCTATCGCTTCCGTGGCAAGGAGTACCGACGCGCCGCTACAACTGGGCGGCGAACGACACGGCCATGGTCGCAACGTACGAATCGGCGCCCGTCGCACTGGAGGGCTACATCGTCGCCATCAAGGAGGAAGGCAAGGAGGCGACCAACTGCGGGCTCGATGTACCTGAGTGGCACGACTGGCATATGTGGGTCGTGGCCACGGAGGTCGAGGCACACAATAAAGACAAGACCCGCGCGATCGTTATCGAAGTGACTCCTCGCGTCCGTGCCATGGCGACCGATCCAACCACGTGGAGCAAGACACAGATTGCCAGCTGGGCGAGAGAGGGACAACGCATGCGAGTCAGCGGCTGGTTGCTATTCGACCCCGACCATCCACCCGAAGTCGGGAAGTCACGTGGCACGACATGGGAGGTGCATCCCGTGATGAAACTCGAGCCGGCGCGGTGATCAGTTGGCGAAGCGTCGAAACACATTAGAAACCGCTAATGATTCGGGCTCTTGTATCTATTACAGTCGAATCGTATTGTAGCTTCTTCACGACCGCCAAACTCCGAGCTCCGCCTTGTTGCCACTCTTTCTTACTGGCCTTGGAATCGGCTGGATCGCCGGCCTATCGGTTTCGCCTGTTGCCGCTTCGATACTGGCGGCGCTCATGGCGTCGGCCTCCGCCGTCGTAGCCGCGGTAGGTGGCCTTAAGAAGGCTGGTGAGGCCCGCATCGACCCGTGGCCGTTCGCCTGCTTGGTAGTTGGCTTGGCCATCGGTGCTCCCGGGGGCGTGGCCATGCGCTCGTACGGCCTCTTAGGACCGAATGTCCTTGCGACCGCCGACTCGGTGCACCAGCGGTCCCGGACTGCAGTCGGGTTGAATTCGACATCCGGCACAGACGATTGCAAGACCCTGGCGAGCGTGCAGCGGAAGGACCTTCAATTTGAATTCCAGAAGGCCCATAACGAAGCGCTCAGTATCATCGGCCATCACGTTCCCGACTCGCTCGCCCTCGATTCGATTCGTATCGCCTTATGCCGATCCCGCCCCTAGCCGCTCTGCGCCGCGCCGCGTTGGCTCTTCTCACCGCTGCGGCGGCGGCCCCCCTTCCGGCGCAACGGACCGGCAATCCCTTGCTCGATACGCTTCCTGTGTTCGCGATCGAGATGTTCCATTGCCGTCACGGAGCCGATCGCCGGCAAACGGGTATCGTCGTTGAAGGTGTCGATGGGCTGGTCACTGCCCTGCACGGCGTCGTTGGATGTGAGATCCTCGCGCATAATGACGTGTCTCAGACCGTCTGGCGGGATCTGACGATACGTCGGGTCGATGTCGCGAGTGACATCGCAGTTTTGACGTCCGCCAGGATGCTCGAGGACATAGCGGCGAAAAGAACTCGGTCTCAGCGGCGGTTGCCGCCGGGCGCCGTTCCGGCGCAATTGCTCGTTGTCGGACTGACGCGAACCGCGAGATCCCCCACCGTCTTTCGTCTTGGCTTGGACGCAACCCAAAAAACGATTCGCGGGTTCATCGTCGGCGGTCCGGGACTCGACCTCCTCGTGCGCCGGAACAGCCCGTCGGTCGACCACCGGGTGGTCACGCTAACCGGGCCGCTACAGCCCGGGCTCTCCGGGGCGCCGGTGGTCGATGAGTCTGGTCATGTTGTCGCGATTGGCGACGGTGGGTCGCTGCTCGGTGAGCAAATCGGCTGGTCTATCCCTATCGATGACATGCACCCTGCAGATGTCGCTGCCGCGTCGGCCGAGCTTCAACGCCTGTCGAGCGGAAGCTTCGATGGGCTTTTCGCTGTCGAACCAAGTCAGGTCCATTACGACGCACTCGGCGCAGCGCTCCGTATTGCAGCAGGTGGTGGAAACGATCAAGATGGCGTCGAACTGAGGCTGGCGGCGCCACGGAATTTCTCCCGGGCACGGCTTCAGGGAGAGATTCTATTTAGCGCTCAAATGCATCGGTTCACACAAATCGTCCCGACGTTGCCAGGCTTGGAGCCGGTCGCAACGGACCGACACCCCACCGATGTGATGGCGGGTATCGGCGTAGCGTTGTACGCTGGGGCACTACCCACCGGCAGTGTCGATCCCTACCTGCGCTTCGCCGCGGCCAGAAATGTCAGCGGACTACCCGGCATTGACGCCGAGGTCGTATTGGGCGGGGACATGCGTCTGGAACACGGTCCACCGTTCTTTCTCGAAGTCGGCGTCAGGAAATCTCGCCTCTTCGATACAGCGATCGCCTTCAATAAGTATGGAGACGCCGGTTCAACCACCGTCTCCAGTCGAGGTACCGGCTTTCGAGCAGCCCTCGGTATTCGGCTAACGATGAAACAGGTCTTCGCAGGGCAGAATCATGAGCCGTAACCTTCGCAGCGGCTGGAAACTCCTAATTGCGATGGTTTTGATTCTCGCAACGGCCCTGTCGTGCGGAGCCGGTGCGGGCCCTCCACCAGTAGCCCCCGGCGACAGCGTCTTCCACAATCCGCTTTTCGCGGGCGCTTCGCTCATCACCGTCGGAAATCCCAAGGCGAACTGCCACACGACGGCAACGCCCACGTTCACGTGGCAGGCTACCGGCGAAAGAATGGTGTTCGCAGGTCTGTTCAGGTCAAATATTTCTGAGTCCGACGGCCGCATTGTGAACACGATCGACAACATCTGGGCATGGCACTCTGGACTCGGGCGGGCGCGCGAGGGGAACGTCAATTTCGCCGACGGCGTCACGGTAGCGAATGACAGCCTGATTCTCGACAAACCGCCTGTACCGCTCGAGCAAGGGCGTTCCTACACGTGGGCCGTGTGGGCGTGGAATGCCGACGGGTCCAAGATTGTCGCTTCGAGCGAAGAGGTGTTCTTCACGGTGGACACAACCGCGGCGGTTTGTCGCTAGTCAAGGCGGGTAAGCTCCCCCGTCAAGTTCACAGTTTAAGAATAGACGCCGGGAGTGCATGACGTTGGTCCCAAAGGCGAACAGTTCATTGCTAGAACGAGTCCGCGTTTTCGGTCCGTCGTTCCTGACATGCTTGGATGAACTCGGCGGGGGTCAGGTCCCCGAGCGAGCCGTGTGGACGCACCTCGTTGTAGTCCCGCCGCCACGCTTCAATCGTCGCCCGGGCGTGCTCGATCGACAGGAATTGATGCACGTTCAAGCACGCGTCGCGCAAGCGCCCGTTGAACGACTCGATGTACCCGTTGTCCGTGGGTTTGCCCAGCCGTGTGAAGTCGAGCTACACCCCTCGGTAGAACGCCCAGGCTTCCAGCGCCTTCGACATGAACTCGGTGCCGTGATCGACGGTGATTGACACGGGCAATCCGGCGAGCACGAGCAACCGTTCCAACGCGGCCACGACGCTTTTTCCCGTGAGCGAGAACCCCACCTCTAGCATGGGACTCGCGCGACTCCACTGATCGACCATCGAGAGCACGCGAAAGCGGCGGCCGTCGAACAACTGATCATGCACTAAATCCATACTCCACCGCTGGGCCGGCCCCGTTGGCACTGGCGCCGGCCCGCGATGGAGCGCCATGTGCTTCCGCCGCCGCACCCGCATGCGCACCTGCAGGCCTTCGAGCCGGTACAGCCGCCGCACGCGCTTCTTGTTCACCCGCCAGCCTTCGCGCCGTAAGAGAATGTGAAGGCGATTATACCCGAACCGCGGCCGCGCCATCGCGAGCTCGCGGATACGTCGCCGCAACACCCGCTGGTCGTCCGCCGTGCTCCGGTGATACCACGACGTGCGCGACACCCCGCCAGCCGACACGCACGAGCGACGGCAATCCGGAAGGTCTCCCGCATCCAGCTCGCTCACGCTCGCTGGCGTGTCGGCGTTACCGGATTTTTCGGACGGTCTCCGTGAGGATATGCTTATCGAGCGTCAAATCCGCAACGAGGCAGTTGAGACGATTGTTCTCATCCTCGAGTTGCCGCAGGCGTCGGAGCTCGCTCACGCCCGGATGGGCGAACTTCGTTTTCCACACGTAGAGCGTGGCCTCGCTCACGTCGAGCCGGCGTCGGAAGTGGTTGAATCAGCGGAGCGCAGGACACAAGGAGGAGCCGTTCAAGCTTAGCGTCAACCAAGGTACCAAAAAGAGGCGCAAGCAATTGCCTGCGCCCCTCCGTTCCCGTTTCCCCTTTGTCAAGTCACCATGGGGGCAAGTTGGTTTCAACCGAACAATCAGCAACGCCGCCGACACGATGCGGCGGCGCCTACTCAATGATGAGCAACGGAACGGTTCGGACCACTGTCCAGACACCGTTGGCTTTTGCCAGTACGTACTCCGAAATCAGCGTATTGAATCCGAAGCGACTTATCATGGTTTCGTAGACGCGCACCGTAACCTTCTCGGTAGAGTCTCGATGTGTGCGCGGCGCAAGAGTAAGAGAATCTCCTCCCCTTGCGACGTCGCCAGTCCGAGGTCGACCCATGACAACAATCAACTGAGCGAGTTGTGGGCAACCCCTATGGGTTGAGTCTGGAGAAAAGGGGCTGCCCGTGCTGCCGCAGTGATGCTGTGCTGAATCGCCGGCGATTCTTACGGCGATATTCGATGACGCAGTGAGCCGCTGGGGCCCGGCTGCGCTATGCATGTCGAGGTTCGACGGTGCAGCCGCCCCGCCAGCTGCGTCAAGTTCCGCGGGCAGCGACTCAGGATCAATCCGAACCGACACCCGAGCTGTCTTCGTCACGGCTCGCGATATCGCCGACCGTATCATCGAATCACGCGGCTCCGGCGCCGTCGTGATCTGTCCAGCGCATCCCGATGCGGTCGCACTGAGCAACAAAACAGACGTTAGAAGTGCAGGGACGTACCAGCGAGTGAACATTATGACCTCAAATTCCGCTGCAAGTTTCCGAGTGTGGTGTGCTAAAGGTCGCCTGATCTGTATGCCAACCGCCGCTGGCGGATTTCTGCCCCATAAGATGATCGGCCTCGTGAGCGAGAATCTGCTGAAGATCACGACTGACAGGCTCAGGTGGCGAGGCGGTCGCGTGGAACGAGTTGAATGCCTCGTCCGTCCAGAATGATTTGATTGCAATCCACGAGTTGACGCCGGTGCTGCCGCCACCCGGTGGCGCGGCGCCGCTAAACTGTGCGATGGAGCTGGGATAAATATGGATGTCGCCGCGAGCCGCTACAGCCGCTAACGTGCTTGCTAGCGTCGAGCAATAACCACCTAGACCTTGCATTGCGCTAATCGCGTTGTTGATTCGTGTATTCTGAAGGCCAGTGGGTGCTGCTCCCCCACACCATGCCTTCGCGCCAGAATCGCTCTGCGCAACACCGCAGTCGGGTCTGGCCGTCATTGACGATACGTCCACTTCGCCAACCGAAGGGTAGTTGAACGCGGGGTTAGTGAATGGCGTCGGGAACCCGGTCTCGTAGAACATGCATTCATCCACATTGTCTTGGCAGAATTGCTCCATGCCCACGCTCAGCAGTGAGTCATAGTAGAGCCCACTCGCATCGTAGCAACTGTAGTCGATCCCGCCGTTTTCAGGTGCAGGCCCTTCGCACTGGTAGAATTGGTACATTATCATGCGACTGGCGGGCCCGGCCGGTGCGCGCGCCTGTGGATTCAGCGGGTTCGATTGATCCCCACATGCGGAGAGCATTGAGCCGGCCAACACAAGAACTATAACGATGTTCGAACGCAGAGAGCGTCGCAGTCCTTCCGTTTTGTTCACGTTTCCTCTCCTGAAGGGGACATCGCGGCGCCTCGAGGGTGGGTGAGGTTGCTGAGGGCCGGAACGCGGTTGCGATCGCTTCACGGCGATTGGACTCGCGTTCGATTCAGGAACGTAGACGCTGCTTTGGTTGGCTCCGATGCGCGTTTTCGGCCACCTTTCGCGTATTCCGGCCACGAGCTTTTTCTTGTTTGGGGCGTTTGAATTAGCGATGTGGAGCGTTGTGCGAGCGGTGGTACTTCAGTGACGGCGCTTTACGTCTCCCTGACAGCGAGCACTTCAGCAGGGACACTCCGACCCGTTCGCTTTGCTCAACCGCGGTCACAAACGTGATGCACGGCGCTCTCAAGCACTTCGTTCTCGGACATGCGACGAAAGTCGTGCAGTGTTCGGCCTGTGACACGGCGCACATCGTCCCCAAGCTTCCGCGCCGACGGCACGCCGACCATCGCAGCGACCGCATCGCCGTTTCGTAGTGAATCGCGAAGCAGGGGTAACGAGCGGGCAACGCGTGACGCCGTCAGCAATCGACTCAGCGACACCAAGCCCGAATCAGCAAACCACCGATCACATGAGCGCCTCGGAATTGCGCCCGCATCGCAAATCGCTCCAGAGCTAGCGTAGTACTGCGGCCTTCGCAAAGCGTCGACAAGGACGTTGGCGAACTGCACTGGCATTAGGTCGATGTTGGCTCGAAGTCGCCCGATCAGCCGTTCTATCACGCGATCGGACGGCATGGCATCAATTACGGCTCTCAATGCCGCTCGAGAATCATCAAATCGGTAGAGAACGGCGTGAGTAATCCCCGACCGCGCGAAGTCGAGCGTGGCTCGTACTGAGGCCGCATCCGTCGTTGTGTAAGTCAAGACACGACTTGCGCTCACCATTGCGAGCAGTCGTGAGGCTGTTCGCTCATCGTGTTGCACCATGTGGTATGGCTCGATCACCACGACGTCGGCAACGGACAGTGTCGACCAAATGAATGCGGCGACTGGTGACTCGCTCATGAGCGTATAGTCGTCGCCGATGACAGACTCAAGCCGCCGCGTAAGTGTCGGCGAGCAAACGACTATTAGGCGCATTCTGGACGTCAGTGGTGCTCGGCGTTTCATGTGTCGGGTTACCGAGGTCGGCTGAATCATTCTCGGCCACGTCGCCTCACACGCGCCCACTTGCCTCAAACGCAATCCCGTGCAAGGGATCCGAATATCAGGCTAGCCTCATCGCCTGAGCCAAGTCCTGCGCCGACTGCCCATCATCTGCGGGCCGTCGCCGTGTACGACCGGTTCATGCTCAGGCTGCAACGCATAATACCGGCACATCGCGCAACAGACGTTGGGCGTTTCTCTCACGATAGCCCAGCGGCCCGAACGATCGGGCCTTAAGAGGCATACCGGACTGCAGCGAGTGAAGGCAACGACATTCGCTGATCACTGGCGCTCCAGACTTCCATGCCTCAGCGGGATTACCTCCTGCCGTAGCGAATGGAGGCGTTCACTCCGATGATGCTGTGGCCCGTTAAGGCCTCTCGTTGTTAGCGCAGTGGTTAGCCATGCAACGTTTATTCCCAACAATTAGGATATTGATCAATTAGAGACATCTAATCTTTCAACCGTCTGCCGCCTTTTCGGGGGCTAAAGGCGACGTTCTTGGCCGACGTACGACGCACCTTTTGCGACAATGCCGCGCTGATCGGCGTCCCTATTGCGGATAGTGGGCGGCTGAGCCGTTCGTCATGAGTCGTGCTCGCGCGCTTCAACCAACGGTCGCTCGCGCCTCGTACGACATATATGACTTTGCCCGAACGATCGCTGGAGGGTAGACTTCGTGAGCGATGGGCTGGCCGACGGGCGGAAGTCCCGCACCCTCACCCTCGTTGGGCGGTTCCCCCCGGAAGTGGGAGGGGGCGGACTTGCGGAAAGCGCGCGCTGATGGTCTGATCACGGCGTCCCAAAATGGGCGCGGAGGAGCGATCCGATGCGGACGAGCAAGTTCAGCGAGGAGCAGATCGTCACGGCGTTACGGCACGCGGAAGCCGGCACCGCCGTCGTGGACATCTGCCGGACGATGGAGATCACCGAGACCACGTTCTACCGCTGGAAGAAGAAGTATTACGGCTTGGGCGTGAGCGAGCTCCGCGAGCTGAAGCAGCTGCGGGACGAGAATCGCAAACTCAAAGGCTTGGTCGCCGATCTCACGCTCGACAAGCAGATCTTGCGGGAGACTCTCACAACAAAAATCTGAGGCCGGCGGCGAAACGGGCGTGGGTGCAGTGGGTCGTGGAGACGTACCAGGTGTCCGGACGCCGTGCGATGCGCGCGACAGGCGTGGCGTCCTCCACGATGCATGACCAGCACCGCCGGCCTTCTCAGAACGCGTTGCGAGCGCGGCTACGCGAGCTCGCGGCGGCGCGGGTGAGCTATGGCTACCTGCGCCTCCACGTGCTGCTCCGGCGCGAAGGCTGGCGCGTCAACCACAAGCGCGTGTATCGGCTGTACCGCGAGGAAGGACTGGCCCTGCAGCGTCGGCGGCCGAAGCGGCGGCGCAGTGCGATGCCGCGCTCCCCACGTACGATCACAACGCGGCCGAACGAACGCTGGGCGATGGACTTCATGCAGGACGGGCTGGCGGACGGCCGTACGGTGCGCGTATTCACGCTCATCGATGCCCACACGCGCGAGTGCTTGGCGCTCGAGGCCGCCCCGCAGTTTCGGGGGGCGGACGTCGCCGCGATCCTCAGCAGGGTGATCGCGGAACGCGGAGCGCCACAGATCATTCAGTGCGACCAAGGCACCGAGTTCACGTCGATCGCGCTGGACCAGTGGGCGTACTGGAACAAGGTGCATCTAGACTTCAGCCGCCGCGGCACGCCGGGGGACAACGCGGTCTGCGAAGCTTTCAACGGGAGCGTTCGACGTGAGTGCCTATCGCCAGCCTACTTTCTGAGCGACGTTGACGCCCAGGGCGTGTTAGAGAACTGGAAGCTCGATTACAACAACCATCGGCCCCACAGCAGTTTGCAGGACCTCTCGCCGGCTCATTTCCGAGCCCGGGAGTTGAACCCCGAGGCTGTTAGCGAACGCTCAAAGCAACCCGCCTAGTGCTCCAGCTTTGGGGGGAACCGCCGCCCTGGAGCAACGGTGCAGCCTAGTCGTCATGCAGGGGCGTCGCGTCCGGAGACCGATAATATTAAAACTCTTTAACATTCGACAGTTGAGGCGCTCGGCTGTACCTTAGTCGTCGACCCACTAGGGAGATCGTATGCGACGACTTCTGCTCATCGCTGCTTTGGCGATCGGCGTTCCGCTTACCGTTCACGCTCAATCGTCTACGCCGCCGGCCGAATCCGTTCACGGTTACACGAAGAAGAACGGAACGACTGTCGCCCCACACAGACGATCGATTGCGGACGGGACGAAGCTGAACAACTTCAGCGCAAAAGGGAACGTGAACCCGTACACCGGCAAGAAGGGCACGAAGAGCGTCTCGCCCTCAGCCCGCGGTCCGCGTATCTCGAGCCGGTCCGCAGCTCCCAAGGGTTCGCATGCGCCGCGGTCCTCGTCACGGTCGTCTGCCTCGCACTCGCCCGGACACTCGCGCAGGAAGTAGCTGCAGACGATCAGCACGCAGCCACGTCGATGGTTTATTCGTGGGACCCAGTTCATATATGCGCGGCCGATCGTCGTACCCCCCTCGGCCTCCGAAAGCGATTCGCGAGCTCATCGAGGAGTGGTGGGAGATGAAGAAGGGTCCTGCGCAAATGTGAATGCTACCAACGCGAAGATGACCGAGAGTCGATGCCCGTTGTGTCGGAACGCCGCGACGCGAGTAAAACCGCCCGACGAGCTGAATCATGTCGATATCGATTGCCGCCGTTGCGGTGCGTATCGGATCGGGCGAACGAGCGAAGCGCGCATGCTCCAATCGGGAACTGAGGAGATTCGCGCCGTGGCTTGCCGCCAGATTGCCGATGCAAATGCTCGCGGCCGGATCTTGAACCTCGTCAACGCCACGATGTTTCGCGACGAGGCGGGACGCCTCGCACGACTCGGTGTGTGTCCGGTTTGTGGAACGGCCGGCGGGTCGGCAACGGCCCTTCCGAATGGCGCCGACATCAACGACGTGATCTGTGCGAGATGCGGCGAGTATCGCGTAACTGGGCAGGAGCGACTCGATCTAGCAGAGCTGAGTCGCGGGCACCGCACGAAGCTCAGCGCGGAGCTGCGAACCGCGGCGGACGCCGGGGCACCGCGGTTGCTCGCCTTCGGATTCTCCCGGCGAATTATCGAGAGTGGCTGGCGGATTGCGCCCGCGCGTGACGCGTAAGAAATCTGTGGCCGAGCCCCGCCGCCGCGGTGCGCCCCCGGCCCTTGACGGCTTCGCCATTGCGCTCCGGCGGCCGACGTCGAAGCCAGTCAGTCTCGCGGTATATCTCGCAGCCCTGCGATCGCATCGGCTCAACGACTTTGCTGGACTTGTGCGTCGGTGTCCCGGCTGCAAAAAGGCGTCGAACCTCCGCATTCGGTTTCGTCGACCTGACGACGGCAGGTTCGCGGTCGGTTGTCCGCGATGCATCTCCAAGGTGCGCCCATGTGCGCGATGCAACCAGCCGAGAGCGATTGATTCATTTGACATTAGCCCGAGCGCCAGACTGGGATTCAAACTCGAGTCCTACTGCAATCCGTGCCGGCGGGCGCGCGGAATGGCGTACTACATCACGACGCGCGACAAACCGCGCGAAGTACCGAAGCGGATCAAATGCCGTCGCTGTGAACGGGTGAGGCCAGCCGGAGAATTCGTCGGATACGACGGCCGCTATACGCCTGGTAACGCCCGCCTCTGCAATCAGTGCAAGCAGGAAGACGAACGAGCACGGTATGCAACTCCTGGCGGCAAAGCGATTCGCCAGGCCGTCAATCGTCGGTCGTATCGCCGACGCCGAGGGCTCAAGGCCGTTCCTGAGCAGGCGCCCCGGGGCCGAGCGCGATGAACACGGTCGCGCATCTAAAGAGCGACATTCTCGTCACGGCACTAGTAACGCTGATTTCCGGACTGGGCGGCGCTTTGCTCGGCGCCCGAGCCGTTTGGCGTACGCAGACGCGAGCACTCCGTCTGAGCGAGCAATCGATCGCCAACGCGCTACTGCAGGATCTCCGCCGGATTGAATCGATGCTCCCCCAGGTGGGTCCGCACGGTCATATCGCTCTACATCACATTTCCGACGCTCACGCGTATCCATCGATCCACGAATGGGTCAAGCCACTCATCACCGATTTGGCGTCGCGCGACGCGAGCGTTGTCGGCGGCTTCATGGCCCTGGAGCCGATGCTCGAGGAAAACCGGACGTTGGGAAATGCAGCATGGAGCGCAGACGTCGATCTCGCGCGCCTGACCGGAGAGATGGTGGACCGTCAAGCGCAGCGCGACGACCCGAATAAAGTCTCAGCGCGGAAGCAGGTCGAATTCCGCATGGCCGAAGTGGAGGAGCTTCTCGAAGCCTCTCGTCGTCAGCAGGCCGAATCGGCTAGCGTTTACCGCGCCCAACACGCAAAGCTGCTTCACCATCTGGGGGAACTCCGCGATCATCTTCACATCATCACGACCGCGTCGATTCCCCAATCACTTTATTGGTAGCAGATGGCCTCGGCCAACGTCGTTGCCCCGTGCGGCAGAGGGACATTCGGAATGATTCTACGTGGCCGGAAAGCGTAACTCGTGACGCCCCCCAGGGCGGTGCTCACACGGTTGCCCTCAGAGGTTACCCTCGAAGTGCGTCAGGCTTGCGCACGGCTCGGCCTTGTTGATGAACCGCGCTTCGTCGATATCCGGCCCGATCCATCAGCGGTCATCAACAAATGCATCTTCAACGTGCTGGCCGCCGTCTCGGCAGGTCGCGGCAGCCTCGTTCTGGGATGGAAGACCCATGTTTGGCCACGGGTCCTCGTCGAATTCGTGGGCCATGCGGTGCTCGCCGTCGATGACGTGCTCATGTGCATCACGCCGGATCGATACGGTGAGACGATGGTGCTTTTCGTACCCGATGCGCGCATTGCGTTCGATCCGAACGATTCGACGGCCAGGATGCCCTCGCAACTTGTCGCCTGCAGTGATCATGAGGATATCGCGGCATTCATCCGCACCCGGCAGGAAATGGACGCTATCCGCAAGGCGTACCCGCCCGGAGCTGGCGACCTACTCTTGACCGGGGCAGAAGCAGAACGCTTTCGGAAGCTGGAACGCGCCCAGCGGCGTGCGCTTCGTGACATATCGCTTCGCACGCTCGATCACAACGCGCCTTGTGTCTGCGGCCGCGCTAAGGCGTTCAAGAAGTGCTGTCGCCCGGGGATGCTCAGGGAGAGAGACGCTAAACGAACGACATAGCCTGATAGCATCGGTTACAGCGCGGATCGACCGGGTCACTCTCCGACGCCAGCACGCCGAATAGTCGAGACGTCTACTCGGCGCGGGGCGCGACACTGGGATCCACTCGCGCGGCGTGCCGGCATCGCGATCATCGTTAACCCGCACAACGCCAGCACGCTTACAGCTCCGAATAGCGACTCTCAAACCTCTCTGGCGAAATTAGATTGCTCATGCCCATCATCGTTTTGTTGAGACCTGCGGGGCTTCTGAAATAGGTGCGCGGGCGATCTGAGACAGGCCGGATCACGGTTGCGACATGCATCTCATCATTCAATCTATGGCACGCCTTTTTATCAGTCACGCAAGTGAAGACAAAGCCGCGGTCGCAGAGCCGGTGTATCGGAAGCTGCTGCAGCTGGGTCATGAAGCTTGGCTCGACAGGTTTGAGTTGACTCTCGGGGACACGCTGTCCCGCGAGATCGACAAGGGGTTGTCCGCGTGCGACTTCGGTGTTGTCATTCTGAGCCCTCGCTTCTTTGCCAAGTCGTGGCCTCGCGTAGAGCTGGACGCCCTTGTCGCTAGAGAGGCTCAAGAAGGACAGAAGCGCATCTTACCGGTGTGGCACGATGTTGTGACCGAAGATGTGGCCAGGTATTCGCCGATCCTCGCAACCAAGCTTGGTATTTCGACGTCGCACGGAATCGAAGCCGTCGTTGACGCTATCGAACGCGCACTCAGGCATGGCCGCCCGATTGGCGAATCGTTCCAACCGGAAGCAAGACTCCGGCGGGCCAGCCACATCACAGTGAGGTCGCCGTCGCTGCAGGTGGGTGACCGTGGACCAGCAGGCCTCCTTTATCGAGCTGAAACGACGTTCGTCAACGCGGGATCACGAGCAGCGGTGTTGAGCTTTCAGCTGCGATTCCAGCTGGACGCAACGGACATTCGTGCGTGGGTTGCGATTCCGGAAGGTCCAATGCACGAAAATGAAAGGATCCGAGTGGAAGCAGAGGGCTTCGCCACTCGAGAGCTCATCTTTCACTTTACCGACACGACGTCATATGGTGGTCGCGAGTCAATTCGTCGACGCGACGCTCGCCTCTGGATTACCGACCACGTGAGCGGGTCGCAGTCGCTCGTTACGGTACCAACGGGCTTGTAACGCGTCAGTCGGCCCACCACAATCAGAAAGTCTCCGTCACGCCATCTTCGATGGAGCCGCCTTTGCTCAACGCCGCCGCGCGCGTATCGAGCACCACGTCAGCGTGAACGGGCCGCCTGTGACCCATGAGGAAGGAGCCTTTCACAGGCTCAAGTGCGGCTGACGAGAGTTGCTGGAGACTAAGTTGGCAGACTGTCACTCCGGGTTTCAGCGTGATGGGATGCTCGCCGATGTTCGCCAATTCGAGTGTGAGGCAACCGACGAAATTCGGATGCACTAGCGTCGCCGTCGCGACGTTCAAGCCCCGTCGACCCCATTTCGATTTTCCGGTGACTGTGCCGGATAAGTCGGCGGGCATACCGAGCCATTCAAGCGTCACTGCCATCACAAAATTTCCCGGATGGAGAAAAAAACATCCACCGAACGGCACGTACACCGTCTTCCCAGGACGTTCGCCCGGACTGCGCGGTCCCGGCTCGTCGAGCTCATAGGCTGCCCGAGTATGCAACCGCGGAATTTCGAACCATGTTCCGAGCCGCAAATCAACAGCGCATCCTTGAATTGCACCGCCGTCGTCAGACGAGTTCGGCCGGCGGAGCGGCTCAATTACGAGGCGCTGGCAATTGGTCCCGTCCTCGTGTTGTCCGTCGAGGCGTGCGCGGATCCCACGATCGCTGAGCATCATGGCGCGGCGTCGATGAAGTGCCAGTAGTCTTGTCCTTGCACCGACTTCAGAACGAGGTCGTTGATCAATCGTCCGCGTTCGTTACGCAAATATGGGGTTGATGCCCACAGCTGATCGTTCGTCCAGAGGTCCCAGCCCGCGCACATGATCTCTGGCAGGCTGGATGAAGCCGGCGCGGGAGTAATCCGCTCGAGTGACAGTTTCGCTTCTACTCGGCCGACGGTACCGGGGACGGTGAGGCCTCGGTTCGAAGCATAGGATGCGACTGCGTCGATCAATTGCGGGAGCAGGTCGGACACCGTCGCCGACATTAGCTCCGGAAATAGGTCCCCTGGCGGGGATGCACGAAACCTCTGGGAAAAGGCCGCCGGGGCCGCGGTGCCGAACACCGGCGCCGCGACTTCGAGAATTTCGGCGCGGCGACGCGCGGTCGGATACGAGAATGTCTTGTCCGCGGCTAAGCCGGGCGCCAGTAGGTGGGCGAAGGCGTGACAATAACTCTCTCCGAACACGAACAAACCGAAAAGATCGCAGAAAATCTCTTCGCACTGTGCACGTACGAAGCCGCCAAGCTGCGCCCGCGCGGAGATTGCTCTCTGATCCTGGCGGAGCTCCGCTTCGTCAGTGAGTCCGAGCGCGGCGCTCACCTCTTTCCACCGCCCACGCATCTGGTTGAAAATCCCAGCTTCGATCGCCCGCGCAAACCGCTTCGCGAGCTGCTGACGGACCCAAACGGGATGACCAAACTCGTGTCCCGCGATGGGGATGAGCAGGGCGTTGTCAGCTTCCGACGCCGGCAAGCCAAGCAGAATGAAATTCGGGATACCACCCATCGACGGATGGGTGTACGGAGAAAATTCCCATTCGCTAGAAATGATCAAGCGGACATCGGAGTCGATCGCGAGCTGCGCCAAACGCTTCAGCGGGCCGTGCACCTCGAACGGATTGCTGGGGTGCCGCGCGCGATGCAGAAAGCCGATGTGCGGCAGAAAATGGAACAGACTCAGGAGGATGAGCTCGCAGTGGTTCTCGACGACCGCCGCATCCGTCGCGTTCACATTGAACGCGTGCAACTGGCTGCGATGTTCCTGGAAGTGTTCAGCTATCGCCGCGAGGGCATCGGCCGTGTCAGCTTGGAGCAACGACCCACGTCGTACCGCGTCGATTCGATCGATCACGCGATCGACCTTTTCGAGCATGGATGCGACGAGCGGCGTCACGCGACTACCCGACCTGCCGCAGATAGCCCAACAGCGCGGCAGATCGTGGAGAGCGTGCGGCGATCGAGAGCCCGATCGAAAAATCACGAAGCTCGATAAGCTTCGGCTTGCCAAGGCTCGCCAGCACCGACGCGTCTCCCATTGATGCGGCGACGAAATCATGCGCAGCGGCCTGTCCGCGCTCACCCGGATCATCCGAACCGTGTCCGGTCAGTGTTGGCAGCCGCGATAACAGCTCTGTCGTCTCCGGGTCGGCAAGCTTCGCCTGATCAGGCGTGCTAACGTCAACCGATTGGCCCAGCCCCGACGCAAGGACAGCACCGAGCTGGCGGATGGGGCGGAGGTCGATGGCGCGATCGTGAATCCCGCCGTCGAGCGCAATTGCCGCCCGAGATGCGAGTAACGACAGTTCGGTTCGGCCAAGGAGCCCCGGCGGGAGCGCTTCGCGGTCTGTCTGCTCTGCGTGTTGCCGTCGGCTGGTATCCGCACCTTCAGCCAGCACTGCTCGAGGATGTTCTTGCATCGTCACGGGGTCCTGGTTTTGTCGTCGATGGAATCATCGGTCCGCGTCGACCGCAGGTAGCCAACAAATCGCCGGACTTGTTCGAGCTCGAGTTCGGACAAGTCGTTCATCTCGCCGAGGGAGTTGGACGCCACGGTAATCGGCTCTGCGCTCCGATAGCCAGAAAGCTCCATTAAGAGGGAGTACGAAACGCCATACAGAGACGCGAGCTTTTCCAGGAGATTCGGTGACGGCCGCTGAACCGTGCCCGATTCGAGAAGACTGAGATGCCCGTTTGAAATGCCAGTCTCACGTTCCACATCGCGCAGAGACAGGCCCAAACGGGCACGCGAGTCCTTCATTAGTTGTCCGAGTGTCATGCCATCTCCTGCGTGAGTGCTCGATCTACACAGCAAAGATATCTGGAAATGCTCGTTCTGTCAAGCGCGTAAGTGCCTGTACAGTAACAGAATCCAAGATTGAAGAATATTATGCTTGACCATTCAAGCGCTATGCTTTATCATTAAAGCACGAAAGTAAGACGGAAATACCATCGCTGAGGTCAACATGAAGAGCCCTACTGATAGTTCACAGCAACTCGCTTCAAACGGGGATGTTCGCACACCTGGCACATCCGTCACGCCCGGTGATGAGCCGGTTGACGTCGAAGAGTTCGCGACTAGGGGTCATCCTGTCCCCAAGGCGACGCGATATCGGATTCGCGTTGATCGAAGTGTGTACATCGTCAACGGGCCGAACATCACAGGCCGCGAAGTCCTCGAAGTGTCGAACCACGTGCCGGTAGAGCACTGGCGCCTCGACGAACGCTTCCGTGGAGGCGCGACCAAGAAGGTCGAGCTGAACGAGGTCGTGGACCTGACGACCGCTGGCCTCGAGCGATTCATGACGCTTCCGCTCGACCAAACCGAGGGAGCGCGCCCGACGGGCGCATGATCCCATGTCAACATCGACGAGTGCCGCTTTGCGGAGGCAATTTGCGCTGCCGGAAGACGACGTCGATGCGCTCGACGCCTGGGGCCTGGTGTGGGAGACGGCAGTGATCGATGGCGTGCAGTGGTTGTTCCTCACCGACTTTCCGGTGCCCGACGGGTTCAACGTATCGCGTGTGACACTTGCCGTGCGGATCATACCTGGCTATCCGGCGGCAGCTCTCGACATGCTATACGTTCTGCCGGCGATCGTCCGTGCCGACGGCAAAGCCATCCCCGCATTGACGCTCACTTCGATTGAGGGACGAACCTTTCAACAATGGTCGAGACACTACACGGCCGAACACCCCTGGCGCCCCGACGTGGACAATGTCAGCAGCCATCTGCGCGCCGGTGAGGAGTGGTTTAGGAAGGCGCTGCGATGATCGCCACATCGAACCGCGAGTCGCTGCGGAGCCGTGTTCGCCTTCGTATGACCGAAGCTCAACATGCGACCGTATACCAGCATCTCTTTCCCGGAGACGGCTACGAAGCAGTGGCGGTGCTCGTCTGTGGCCGAGGAGGTACGCCCGGCGACGAAGTCCTGCTTGTGCACACCGTCGTACCGATTCCGCACGACGAGTGTGCCGAACGCACTCCGGTCCGGGTCACCTGGTCGACCGATCGACTGAGGCGCTTGCTCGAAGGTGCCGCGAAGCATGCTCAGGCACTCGTCAAGGTTCATAGCCACCCAGGAGGCTGGCTCGACTTTTCCGAGTGGGACGACAGCTCGGATCGCGCCCTCTTCCCAAGTATCTATGGCTGGCTCGACTCAAATCGTCCACACCTAAGCCTCATCATGATGCCGACGGGGTTGATTCGAGCGCGAGCTGTTTCGGCCGACGGTACCTTCTCAGAGGTGGAAAGCGTCGCAGCGATCGGCACCGCGATTCGGGAATTGATTGTTGCACCATCGTCCGCGGTTGGCGTGGTTCACGACGCTCACGACCATCGGGCCGAGCGGCATACCGTGCGAACTCGCCAGGCGTTCGGCGATGGAACGACGGACCGCTTGGGGCGGATGTCGATCGGAGTCGTCGGCTGTTCGGGAACGGGTAGTTGGGTCGTGGAACTGCTGGCGAGGTTGGGAGTTGGACAATTGACGCTCGTCGATCCCGATCGAGTCGAGCACCTCAACCTCAATCGGATCGTCCACGCGACAACGGCTGACGCCGAGACGAGTCGTCCAAAAGTAGAAGTCATGACGAGGGCCGTCGCGAGCATGGGTACCGGCATTCACGTCGACGCGTACGTCGAGGATGTCATCACGCCGCGAATGGTCCGGCGTTTGTCGCGCTGCGACGCAATTATTGGCTGTGTGGATTCAATCGACGCGCGGGATGTCCTCGGGAGAATCTCGACGTATTACATCCTCCCGTACGTGGATGTTGGTGTTCGATTGGTTGCCGACGGACACGGAGGTATTTCGCACGTCGTGGGTTCGGCCCAGTATGTTCATCCGAACAGCCCGTCCTTGCTCGACCGTGGGCTCTACACGGCCAAGCAACTCGCCGATGCCGGGCTGCGTCGCTCGGATCCGGCGGCGTACGCTGAGCAAGTGAAAGCGAAATACATCTCCAACGCCGATGAGGACCGGCCCGCGGTCGCCAGTGTGAATGCCTTCTACGCCAGCCTCGCCGTGAATGAACTACTCGCGCGTTTGCATTCATTTCGCGACGACGAACCAGCGCTCGGCGTGACGATTAGTCTGTCACAGCTCCGCATTATTCTTCCCGATGGTGGACCGCCGTCTCCGGGCCTCGTCAAGCGAACTGGTCGAGGCGACGCATCACCGTTACTTGGGCTGCCTGCTTTATCCGAGTCCATTTCTTCGTGAACAGACGGGGATCGACACCCGGCGATGCGACGTGGTACGAGAAAGCCACGTGGCACCTCGGACGCTTGTGGGACATTGCGACGCTTGGCGATGTGGATGCGTCGCAGATATTCCGCTGGACGCGCACCTCCGAACCGCCCGAGATGTTGGAGCCGCACGTCGTATATGTCGTCGGGCGAGGGGCGCATCAATGGTCGGCAGAACTCATCTGCCCGTGCGGGTGCGGCGCTGTGATTCGACTGAGCCTGCACCCTGATGGCCGTCCCAAATGGTCCGTGATAGAACACGCCGACGCTCGAGTGACGTTGTGCCCATCGGTTTGGCGACACGTGGGGTGCAAGAGTCACTTCGTGATCGCGCGGGGCCGCGTACGATATTGCTAACAACGGACATGAATCCGTGTTAGGCGCAAGTTCTTGGTGCCGGGGATCTTCTAATGATGTCGCCGGCCCGGCGCTCAGCTCGACTGCGTGATCCTCGCCACCACCTCCCGCACCCGCCTCTCCCGCACCGCCTCCGATCCAGCGGCCTTCACATACAGATCGACCACCGCCATCGCTGCATCAAAGTCCTGTCTCGGCACTGACCGACTCTCCGCATGCCGCTGTCTCGCGGACCATTCATTGAGCTTCGCCCGCGTCCGGCTATACGGCTCCCTCCCCTTCAGAAAACTGTCTAACCCACTCTTGCTGATCCCGATCTCGTCGGCGATTGCGCGCAGTGAGCTCGCGTCCACTCGCTGACGCACCAGCTCGCGCAGACCTGAGATATCCGAACGACGCCTAGCCGGCATTGACCCATGCCGGTTTCGCGCCTACCGTTCTGTCCCAGTCTTGTCCGAATTCTGAGGAGTTACACTGGAAAGGTTACCCAGGACGGGCCGACTACCGCAATGAGCGCCCGCAAGTCGCGACACCTGGCTGAGAAAGTGATTCCGCGACCCCAGCTCGCGGAGGAGATCGCGCGCCTCATCGGCCGCCGCGAGCTGGCCCAAGTCCGCGCCGCCGAGATCGTGAACGACTCACCCTCGCAACTGTCGCTCCTGCTCAATGGCCAAATCGCCGGCTTCTCTGCCGAGCGGTTGATTCGCATGCTTACGCTGTTGGGCGTCGACGTCGATGTCGTCTTGCGCGAGCGCACCGATGCAACTCCCGGCCAGGTCCGCATCCGCCGCCGCTGACGGTGTCACCCGGGCCATGTTGCTGTCGCCCTCGAGCCGATCGCCGCCACTTCACCGATCGTCAGACCAGACCATCAACACGGTCCCCACGACTAGTCCGCGTTCCCGCGGTATCATGATTTTCTGGTGATTCGGCGCCAACGACTCGAGCTCGATCCGGCCTACCTGCACGATCGCGACCCACTTGCAGACATACCCGTCCTCTGGATGCCGCGCGACGACAATCGCCCCGACACGCGGTTCCGCGCCCATCTGAACGAGCACGGTGGCGTCGGTAGGACGGACAGATTGTATGGTCCGCCGGGGAAAAAAGCGCTCGGGAAACCGAGCCAACACTATCTGGCGCAGTATCTCGATTCCGGAACATTCTACTAACCGGAGATTGTGGGCGCGCTCGCCGGCGCTAGTGCCATGGGATTCGGTGGTCGTTGGTGATCGGCGCCTACAGTGTTCCTCAGGGGGTGCAGCTACGGCCGTTCTCGCCCGATACGCTGAATTTTCATATACCGCCCACACTCGTCGGCGGCTTACTCCCCGCGGAGCGCCACAGCAGGATGGGTCCGGGCCGCTCGCCGCGCGGGGATGAGCGTCGCACAGAGCGTCACGACGATCAGCAACGCCGTTGCGATCCCGAACTCCGCAGCGCTGGTCGGTTTCACCTCATAAAGAAGTGCACGCAGAAACCGCGTCGCGCCGAGAGCCGCGACAAGTCCGATGAAGGTGCCGATCGCAACGAGCCTCACTCCCTCGCCGAGCACCAGTCCGCCGACCCGCATCGGCGCCGCGCCGAGCGCCAGCCGGATACCGAACTCGCGCACGCGTCCACTCGCCGCGTACGAAACGACGCTGTACACCCCGATCACGCCAAGCAACAGCGCCGCCGCGCCGGCGACGGCGATGAGCAGCATCGTGAGTCTCACGCGCGCGGTCGCGGCATCGACGAGCGAGCCAAGCGTCCGGATGTTGGTCGGAGGGATTCGATGGTCGAGCTCCCCCACGATCGCCTGAATGGTCGCCGCCGTCGGGAGCTCGGTGCCGCGAATCACATACTGCACATCCATCGGACGGGCCGGCACCGGTCTGGTTTCCAGCGGGAGACCGTCGCCGTCGCGCTGGAGCGGGAAGTACAGCATCGGCGCGTACCCGTCCTCGATGCGGTTCATGTGCACGTCTCCGACCACGCCAACGATTCTGAACGACATCGGCTGCCGGCCAACGAAGAATTCTTTGACCATTCGGCCGACGACGTCGCTCGTGCCGAATATGTTCTTCGCCAGGCGCTCAGTGACGATCACGGCGGGACTGCCGCGAAGGTCACCGGTTCGAAAGGTCCGTCCGGCAAGCAGCGGAATCCCGATGACGCCGAAGTAGTCGGCGCTCGCCATGTTGCCGGCCGCGGTGACCGTCGGCCGTTCCGCGTCATCGCCGGCCTGGAGGTCGAGATCGAGATTCGATCCTCCGCGTCCAGCGAGAGGCACTCGGAGTGCGACGGCCGCGGACGTGACGCCGGGCAGACTGGCCAACCGATCGACCATCTTCGCGTGGAACACCGCACCGTCGGTGTACGACGTGTACCCGTTCCACGGGAGCGACACCTGGAAGGTCATCGCGTTCGTAGGGTCGAACCCAATTCTTGCGTTGCGCAGATTCCAGAAGCTACGTCCGAGCAGTCCCGTGGCCACGAGCAGCACGAGCGCGATTGACACCTGGAAGGCAACGAGACCGCTCTGGGCGCGGCGCCAGTTGCGGCTCGATGTCGTCCGCGACGCGCGAAGACGGTCGAACAGTCCGTCCAAACTCGTGCGTGTCAGCGCGATCAGCCCGACGCCGCCGCCGATCAGTACCGCGCACGCGAACACGAGCGCGGCAGTGTTCCACGTGAATGCAACTTCGTGGAGACGCGGAATCTCGCGCTCCGTGAATCCGAATTTTGTAGACGCCGCGAGCGCGGCGGCAGGCAACGCGACAATCGCCGACGCCAGGCCGAGTACGATTCCTTCCATCACGAAACGTTGCGCAAGCGCAGCGCGGGTGGCGCCGAACGAGAGGGCGATGGCGATCTCTTGGCTCGCGCGCTCCGTGCGGAGAAGGAATAGGTTGACGACGTTGGTTGTCGCGATGAGCAACACGACCGCCACGAGCACTCCGAGTAGCACGAGTTGAGGACGCACCGAAGCGATTGTGGCGGACTTGAGTGACGTCACGGTCACGCGCGCTCGGCTGCGCTGCAGCAGGTCCGGGGTGATCGCCGGAAAGCGCACCGCCAGGCTCGGGATCAGCGCACGCAGCTCGGACTCGGCGCTCGCCGAACTGACGTCGTCGCGCAGGCGACCGATCACGTTGAAACCACGCGCCGTGATCTGCGGTTGTGGGACGGGCACCGGCGCAGGGTAATAGATGTCCACCGACGCCAACGGGAATTCGAATGAACGCGGGAGGACGCCGACGACGTTGCGCGCGCCGCGATTGATGTCGATGCGGCGGCCGATGATCGACGGGTCTGCGCCGTACCGCCGGCGCCACAAGTTCTCCGAAATGAGAATCGCGCTGCGTGGGTTGGACCACGAGGTATCGGCGGGCTCGAAGAGCTGTCCAAGCAGAGGGCGCGCGCCGAGCAGGGTGAACGTGTTTGGAGTCATCAACGCGACCGTCACGCGCTCGGAGGCGTCCCCGTCGATGACGTTGAAATCCTCACTGGTCCAGTACGCGCCGAGCTCGGTGAACGATCGCGCACTCTTCGCGAAGTGAAAGTAGGTCGCCGGTGAGTTCATGTCGCCGGAGATCCCGAGGCCTTCGGTGATGAAGCCGACGCGTACGAGATGGTCGGGCTTTTCGTACGGGAGATCGCGAAGCAGGACGCCATAGACGATCGTGCCGATGCCCACGGCCGCACCGATCCCGATGCCGAGCGTGGCGATGATGCCGGCGGCGAATCCAGGCGCGCGGCGCAGCCGGCGTACGGCGAAGCGCGTATCACGAGCAAGGTTGTCGAACGCGACGACGCCGCGCGCGTCGCTCGTCTCCTCGCGGAAGCGCTGCGTACCGCCGAAGCGGAGTACAGCGGCTCGCCGGGCGTCGGCGTCGCTCATGCCGCGGCGGATGTTCTCCGCCGTTTCCATTTCTATATGAAAGGAAAATTCCTCGTGCTGTTCCGCGGCGGAGCGCGAGCGGTAGCGGAACAGTTCCCGGACGCGAATGAGTGCGGCGCGAATGTGGTAAAGCATGGAGTCAGCTCTCCGCCTTGAGGACGAGACCGACAGCGCTGACAAAGCGGTTCCAGGATGCAACCTCGTGACCCAGCGCGCGTCGGCCGCCCGCCGTGAGGCGATAATACTTTGCGCGCCGGCTGTTCTCGGTGATGCGCCACTCCGTGTCGATCCAGCCTCGCTGCTCCAGCCGCACGAGCGCTGGATAGATGGATCCCTGGCCTACCTGCAGCGCAGCCTGGGAGAGTTGCTCGATGCGGTGGGTGAGTCCCCATCCGTGCATCGGCGCGAGCGAGAGCGTCTTGAGAATGAGCAGGTCGAGCGTACCCTGCAGGACTTGTTCATTGGTGGCAGGCTTGGACACGATTTCCTCCCGGATGACGGGAGGAAGGTGGGCCCGTTCCACCCGGCTGTCAATAGGAGTGACCTCCGCCACGAGTGCTTCGGGCATGGCCTGCCTCCGATTTTCAGCTCGCCGTCGCCCAGAAGAAGGCGCCTGTTATTATCTCTACCCGCGACGACAACTCGCCGCGGAAGTCCTCAGGCGAATTGCCCGCCGAAATCTCACGCAGGGCCGCGCCGCGGAGATCGTCAACGTTTTTCCCAGGGCAGGTTCGAATTCTGCGTCGGTGATTCCCGCTCTCGGCGCGCCGATTCCTTCACCCGTCGCTGCTGCGCGAACAACCGCTCCATCAGCCGCGCATCCTCTTCTCGCTGCGCATAGATCATCGTCAACATCCCGCGCGACGACCGCACGCTGTACGCGACGTAGCCGTCTCGCGCGAGCTCCGGAACGACGACCTCGCTCAACTCCCGTATCTCGATCTTGCCCTCGGCCGGGATGATCCAAAGCTTGGTGCCGTCCATCAACCACCTCCCCGCAGGGTGTGACTACGACATCGTCGCGTGCACGAGATTCCCTTTGAGCCAATCCATCACGTCCGGATCGCCGATGCTCCGCAGCACTTCGGCGCGCCACACGTTCCGCATGCGGTTCATCAACGCGTTCCGCAGATACGCGTAGTCGGCGGGATCGCGCAGATCGAACCGTGTCGGGTCGATCTCCCACAGCTCGATCAACGCTTCCTGAACGAGATCCTTCCGCAGCTCGCTGTCCTCAGTGAGCCGGCGGGCGAATCGCAGGAGTCCAGGTCGGAAGAGCGCCCACGCGCGCGGCACCGCCCCAGTGGCGTTTCCCAGGATGCTGCCATCGGTCATCGCCGGCGTCATTGAAGTTCCGTCCACCGAATGAAACGATCTCCAAGACTCGGGCACAGCCTCCGAACGAGACGCGCGACCCGAGGCCCACCCAGCTCGCCCGAGGTGTTCGAGTTCCCCTCGAGCACGACTGCTTCGTAGTACGGGGCTCCCTCTGAGCGCTCTTCATCCATGTACACGTGCGCGATCACGCCGCCGCGCACGAATTCGCTTCGACGCGGAGAGTACTGCAGAAACACGTCCCCGTCACACGGCGCCGCAGCCAGCACGCCTCGCGCGCGGGCGAACTCCGCCAGCGCCTCCGGCTCCGCGGTGGGAATGAGCGGCCAGCTCGATGCGTCCGCTCGATAGTCGAATTGCGACCAGTAGCCCCAGTGATACACGAGGGCCATGTCCCAACACCCTGAGCCGCGCGAACCAGCTTGTCGCCGAAGCACTTCGGCCACGGAGCCAGGTAGCAGTCCGCCGGATACGTCCTGCAACCCAACAAATGCGCTTGCCGCCCCGATCAACGCGGCCGACGACGCGCACGCCGCGGCAATCACTGTACACCTCCGCGGCGCGCCGTGCTTCGCGGCGCCGGCGGCACCGCGAGTCCCTGCTCGAGCAATCCGACCCGGAACTGACGCTGCGCCGTGACGACATCCGCGCACACCACGCCCCGCGACACACCCAAACGCTTCGCCACGAGCTTGTACGACGTGCGTTCCTCGCGCACCATGACGAACGCCCGTCGGCAACGCCGCGGCAGCCGGCGCAATGTATGACGATGGAAGGTGGAGAGCTCGCTCTCACGCAGGGCGAGCTCCGGACACATCCAGACGCGCGCGCTTTCGGCGATCTCGTGCGCGAAGTCCAACTCGCGCATGCGGCGGTGCTGTCTGCCGCGCAGATGGTCGATCGCTCGGTGCCGCGCGATCTGGCGGGCGATGCCCACGAACGCGTCGGCTGATATCACGAGCTGCCCGGTTCGCAGCTTGATCAGGCAGGCGAGCACCACGTCGTGCGCGATGTCGTCGGCGAGATCTGCCGACACCAACTCGCGAGCGGCGAGCCTCGCGACGTTCGCGACTTCGACCAGCAACGTGTCTTCCGAGCATTCGTTGGACCGGGATGGGTTGTCCATGAAAAGCTCCGGGGAGAGGACATCGACGCAGTCCACTGCATTGGAGTGGCCGCATTACTTAACCGTTGCGAAGGGCGAAATGATTGAAACTCGGCTGCGCCGTCTGGATGAACGACAGCATAGTATCGAGTTGAGAGTTTATGAAAGCTGCGCCCTGTCCGCGTCATGCGCGGAGCGCTCACGACGTGCTCACGCATGCAGTCGGACAAAACTGCCTCTTGACTTTTCGACTGTTCGATTTGTCTTACCTAATAGGGGCATCGATGTCGAAAGTTTGGCGAGCGGACTTGACGCTGCGATGAGCGGACTTGCATCGGCGCCGAACGGACTTTGCC
>JAQBQB010000019.1 GCA_028287235.1 Gemmatimonadota bacterium
CGCGGCCGCCGACCTGCGGCTCGTCGCGGACGCGGTACCTGCCGGCGCCGGCGCGCGCGCGCGGCACGTGCGCATCGACGTGCGCCGCCTCGACACGCTCATGAACCTCATCGGCGAGCTCGTGATCGCGCGCGGGCGCCTCACGCAGCTCGCCGGTGAGCTCGGCAACGCCGCGCTCGACGAGACGGTGACGCAGTCGTCGCGATTGATCACCGAGCTGCGCAACGAGATCACGGCGAGCCGCATGGTGCCGGTGTCGCAGATGTTCGACCGCTTTCCGCGCATCGTGCGCGACGCCGCCCGCTCGGTCGGCAAGCAGGTGGATTTCGTCGTCGAAGGCAAGGGGATCGAGCTCGATCGCTCGATGCTCGACGAGATCGCCGACTCCATCGTCCACCTGCTGCGCAACGCGATCGATCACGGCGTCGAGATGCCCGAGGCGCGCGAAGCGGCCGGCAAGCCGCCGGCGGGGCGGCTCGTGCTGAGCGCGACGCGTGACCGGTCGGCGATCGTGATCAAGGTGAGCGACGACGGCAAGGGCATCGATCGCGAGCGCGTGCTGGCGCGCGCGAAACGTGACGGACTCGTGGACGCGAACCGGACCGATCTCACGCAGGACGAGCTGCTGCGGCTGCTCGCCCGCCCCGGCTTCTCGACGGTCGAGAAGGTGACCGATCTCTCCGGCCGCGGCGTGGGCGTGGACGCCGTCTACACGCGCGTGCGATCGCTCGGCGGCGCGATGGACATCCGGTCGGTGCCCGGGCAGGGCACGACGATGGTGCTCCGTCTGCCGCTTACGCTCGCGATCGTGCGCGCCGTGCTGGCGCGCGTCGGCGACGAGATCTACGCGATTCCGCTCGCGCACGTCAGCGAAACGATCGAGCTCGTGCCCGACATCCTGCGCAGCGTGCAGGGGCGCGAGGTGTTGCTCGCGCGCGACGAAGTGCTGCCGCTGCTCCGCCTGCGCGAGCTGGTGGGGCTCGGCCCGTTCGTCGCGCCGAACGCGATCGATCTCGAGCAGGTGATCGTGATCGATCTCGGCGATCGGCGGGCGGCGATCGTGATCGACGAGTTGACGGGGCAGGAAGAGATCGTCGTCAAGCAGTACGACGCGGTTCGGGACGGGCTCCCGTTCTTCGGCGGTGCCACGCTCCTTGGCGACGGTACGCCGTCGCTCATCGTCGACGTCAGCAGTCTCCTCTGAGGAACGCATGGACGATATACGTACTCTGAAGCCCAACCAACTGGACGCGCTGCGCGAGGTGGCGAACATCGGCGCCGGCCACGCGGCCACGGCGTTGTCGCAGATGGTCGGACAGACCATCATGATCAGCGTGCCCACGATCAACGTGGCGCGCCTCGAGGAGGTGCCCCCGCAGCTCGCCGAGCCGGAGGAGCCGGTCGCCGCGGTGCTGATGCACATGATGGGCGACCTTACCGGGCGCACGTTGCTCGTCTTTCCGAAGCGCACCGCGCTGCAGCTCGCGGCCATGCTCTGCCGGCGCGCGGAGCCGGCCGAGGAGTTCGGAGAGATGGAGCAGTCGGCGATCAAGGAGGCGGGCAACATTCTCAGTTCCGCCTACATGAACGCGTTGAGCGACTTCATGGGAATGATGCTCCTGCCGTCGCCGCCGAGCCTCGCCATCGACATGTCGACGGCGGTGCTCACCACGGCGTACCTGCAGTTCGGTTCGGACAAGGACTACGTGTTCTGCGTCGAGAGCGAGTTCCTGATGAGCGACATCGACGAGAAGCTGCGCGGCTTCTTCCTCCTGCTCCCCGATGCGGCGTCGCTGCAGGCGATTCTGAAGGCCGTCCGTGTAGCCTGACGCATGGCCCTCACCTCTGAGCGCGATCGCGAGGTCCTTCGCTCGTTCGCCCGACGGATCGATCCGTCGGACGCCGGGGCGCACAACAACCTTGGGGTATTGTACTACAACAAGGGGTTGTACGAGGAGGCCGTCGCCGCGTTCATGAAAGCGCTCGAGCTCGACCAGAAGATGGAGGTCGCGCAGCGCAACCTGGAGATCGCCTACTTCAACACCGGCTATTACGATACTCGAATACCAGAACTGAAAGAGCGCCTCCGCTCGCGGCCGGAGGATCGCGAGGCGCGCTGGGAGCTGGGACGCACGTTCTCGTTGCTCGGCCAGCAGGCCGAGGCGGCCGACGAGTTTCGCGCGCTGCTGCAGTACACGCCGAGCGACGTCGGCGCCCTGCTGCAGCTCGCGCTCGCGGAAAAGCAGGTGGGCGACATCGAGCGGTCGCAGGAGTGCCTGGAGCGGGCGCTCCAGCTCGACCCCGATAGCTCGCTGTTGCACTTCACGTTCGGCGAAGTGCTCTACCACCGCGGCCTGAACGAGGAAGCGCTGCGTTCGCTCGAACGCGCCACCGAGCTGAACCCCGAGAACCACGACGCGCTCTATCTCATGGGCTTCGTCCTCGGCGACATTGGCCGCCACGAGGACGCGCAGGCGATCACGCGCCGCGCGATCAAGCTGAATCCCACGCTCTCCCGCGCGCACGCGAACCTGGCGATCGACCAGCAGCGCATGCCGCGTCCCGAGCCCGGCGACGGCGTGAAGCGGGAGCTACAGGTGACGGGCGAGAGCCAACTCGCCCGCTACAACCTCGGTCTCGCCTTCCGCAGCAAGGGGTACTACGCCGAGGCACTGCGCGAGTACACCATCGCGCTCGAGCGCGGCGAGGAGCGCGATCTCGTGCTGCAAGCGATGGCCGAGATGCAGCTCCTGATGCGCCACCCGAAGGACGCGCTTCTCCTCTACGACGAGTTGCTCCAGCGACAGCCGTCGAGCCCCAAGCTGTGGAACGAGCGCGGCGTGGCGCTCCACCAGCAGGGACATTTCACCGACGCCGAGGCGAGCTACCGGCGAGCGCTGGAGGCCGAGCCGGCCTACGCGATCGCGCTCAACAACCTCGGCGTCTCGCTCTACCATCGCGGGGCAGTCGACGACGCGGTGGCGGTGTTTCGCACGGCGCTCGACCAGCAGCCGACGTTCGTCAAGTCGCGCCTCAACCTCGCGCTGCTGCTCAGCCGCGGCAAACGATTCCCGCTCGCCCTCGACACGTTTCGGCAGGTGTTGAACACCGACCCGGAACATCACGTCGCGTGGAACGGCATTGGGCTCGTGCTCACCGAGCTGCGCAAGTTCGAGGACGCGCGGAACGCCTATGCGCGCTCCATTCAGTCGCGCCCCGACTTCGCCGAGGCGCACTACAACATGAGCTTCACGCTGTCGCACCTCGGCGATTTCGAGGGCGCGCTGCGCGAGACGAAGCGCGCCTTGGAGCTCGACCCGTACTACGTCGCGCAGAAGTTCGAGCTGGCGATGGACGTCGAGTACGAAGATCCCGACCTGTCGATTCAGCCCGATCTCGGCGGCGAGCGGCCGGCCGACTCGTCCATCGCCGACTTCAGCTTCGATCCGCAATCGCTCGACACCCTGTTCACCGAGCTCACGCCGGCGAATGCGCCTCCGCCCTCCGCGCCGTCGCGGACGATGGATTCGTCGCCGTTCGCCATGGCGACGGACTACCTGTCGAAGGGGCTGTACGATCGCGCCGCGGCGGAGATCAATCGCGCCATGGCGCGTGGCAACGTGCGCGCCGACGGGCTCGCGATGCTGGGCGATGTATTCGTGAAGCAGGGATTGTTCGGCGAGGCGCTCGAGCGGTATCGCGAGGCGTTGCGGCTGGAACCGGGGTTGCGGAGCGCGACGATCGGCGAGGCGTGGTCGCTGGTGCGCATCGGTCGCGCGCAGGAGGCGCGACCCCTCGCGCAGCGCCTGCTCGCCCAGACGCCGAACGACGTCGACGTGTTGATGCTCACGGCCACGGCGTGCGCCGAATCGGGCGACCCGGCGGCGGCGCTGTCGGTGCTCGAGGCCGCGCGCCGCTGCGAGCCGATGCGCGCCGACGTGCAGCAGAAGATCGGCGACATCGCACGCTCTCTTGGCGACAACGAAGGGGCGATCTCGGCGTACCGCCACGCGCTTCAGCTCGACCAGGATTTCGCCGTCGTGCGGCTGCAGCTCGCCAAGTTGCTGCAGGCCAAAGGGCAGAACCGCGAAGCCGAGCAGGAGCTCGTTGGGGCGCTCGACGCGGTTCCGACCTACGCCGAAGCGACGCTCGAGCTGGCGACGCTGCGCCGCCGGCTCGGCCGTGCGGCGGAAGCGCTCACCCTGCTGATCGACCTCCTGCACCGCGATCCCTACCACTTCAACGCGCTCATCGCCCTGGGTGAAACGCTGCTGTCGCTGGGACGCAAACGCGACGCGGTGCTCGCCTTCGCGCGCGTGCTGCGCTTCGATCCGCACCACGTGGGCGCGCTCTTCCACGAAGGCAGTATTTTGTCCGAGCAGCGCCGCTACCGCGACGCGATCGAGCGCTGGCAAAAAGTGGTCGATCTCGGCCCGACGACCGACTACGCGCGCCGCGCCCGCCGCGAGATCCGCACGGCGAGCGATCTGCAGGCCATCCTCGGTGCGCGGAGAAAGAGCTAACCCATGGCGATCGAAGGACCACTTCGCGAGCTCGGCATCCACGACGTCTTCCAGCTGCTCGACCTGAGCCGGAAGACGGGGATGCTGCGCGTGTCGTCCGAGCTTCGGGAGGATGAAGGCGTCGTGCTCTTCGACGGCGGTCGCGTGGTGCAGGCGTCGATCCGCAGCATGGCGATTCCCACCGAGAGCGGCGCGATCACGCAAAAGGAGATGGAGCGGCAGGCGCGGCTGCACATCGAGAGCGTGGTCTTCGAGCTGATGTCGTGGCGCGAAGGCTTCTTCTCGTTCGAGGAGCGGTCGCGCGACGAGATGCCGGGCCAGAGTCGTGTCACCGTATCCACCGAGTCGCTCTTGATGGAAGGCGCGCGGCGGATCGACGAGTGGTCGCGCATCGCCGACATCGTGCCGAATCTCACCGTGGTGCCGGAGCTCGCGCCTGTGGAAGCGGACCGCGACGGGGCGATGCTCGATCTGCTGCCGCACGAATGGCAGGTGTTGACGATGATCGACGGTGCGCGCGACCTACGCGCGATTGCCGCGGCTCTGGCGCGCGACGAGTTCGAGATCGCGAAGATCGCGTACGGTCTCGCGACCACCGGCGTGATCGTGCTGCAATCGGCGCGACGGCTCACGCCGGAATCGGAGCGCATCACGACGAGCGAGTATCTCGCGGTGGCGGCCACCATGTCGCTGTCCACGGAGCTCGCGGCCGCGCGCGCCGCGGTCGAGCAGTTCCTGCGTTCCTCGCCGAGTGGTCCGGCTGCACCCGAAGCGCGCGACGCGCTCGATGCGCTCGCACGACTGCAGCGCGTCTTGGAGGCGCGCGCCAATGGCTGACGACATTCACGGCTGGAGCGAGGAGCTCGCGCGCGATCCATCGAGCTTGGTGTTTCTTCAACTCGGGGAAGCGCTGCGCCGCCAAGGCCAGCTCGAGGTGGCGCTCAAGATCGCGCTGCGCGGTTTGGAACGACACCCACGTCACGCCGAAGCGCACGATCTCGTGGCGCGGATCGCCGTGGATCGCCGCGATTTCGCGCGCGCCGTGGAAGAGTGGGAAACCGTATTGCGCATCTCGCCGTCTCACCTCGGCGCGATGAAGGGGCTGGGGTACATCTCGTTTCAGCAAGGCCGGTTCAACGACGCCGAACGCTTTCTCAACGAAGCGTCGGCGGGCGGGGCAGGAACGGACGTGGACGCGGCGTTGGAAACCGTGCGCCGATCGTCCGGAAGCATCCCTGTGCCGCGGGTCGGCGACGACCCGGCGCCGGATCCCCAGCGGCTCTTCGCCGACATTCTCCTCGACGCGGGCCAGACGGCGCTCTTGCTCGACGCGAACGGCTACGTGATGGGCGGGCTCTACCTCGACGGCGACGGGAACGACCTTGGGCAAGAGATCGGAGCCCAATTGAGCGGAATATCGGACGAGGTGGTTCGGGCTACCCGTCACCTCGACATTGGCGAATGGAGGTCCATCCTGTTCGAGACCCACGCCGCCGTGGTTGCCATGGCTCCGGCGGCCGACGGCAGCCTCCTGGTCGTGGCCGCTTCGAAGGCTACACCGCTGGGCTTGCTACGGCGCCTGCTCGACCGTTGCGCCCAGCGAGCCGCCGAGTGGCTGGGCGCGGGAGGCTCCCGATGAGCAGTCCCTTTACCGCGCTGCTCGAATCCCTCAGCCGGCAACGTGGCGTGCGGGCAAGCTTGATCGTCTCGGAGAATGACGGGCTCGTGGTCGATGCCAATTTGCGCTTTGGGCAGGACGGCGACCGCGTTGCCGCCCTGGCGGCGTCGATGTACCGCAAAGCGCGGATGTCGGCGTCGGCCGCGCGTTTGGGCGCCGTCGGTTTCCTCCAGCTCGACGCCGAGCGGGGCCGGATCTGCGCCGTTGGAGGGCGCGGGGATCTCGTCATCGTCGTCGTCGCGGAACCGGCGGCCAACGTGGGACTCATTCGCGTGGAACTGCTGAAGGCGCTGGACTCGCTCACATGAACATCGCCACGGTGGAGCCGTGGGTCGAAGCGCCGCTGCGCCGGTACGTCGACGACGCGCGGGCGCGGCTCGCGCTGTTGCTCCACACGTCGGGGCAGGTGGTGGCGCAGGCGGGATTCACGCGTGCGATCGACGTGATGACGGCATGTGCGCTCGCGTCGGCGGTGCACGCGACGTCGGCAGAGCTGGGGCGGCAAGTGGACGGCCGTCCGTTTCGCGGATTGCACCACGCAGGACCGCAGCGGCAGCTGTACCTGGCGCCCGCCGAGACGGCGCGCGGGGCCTACATTTGCCTCACGGTGTTCGACGACGAAAGCTCGCTCGGCCTGGTGCGCATGTACTTCGACGAGCTCTGCAAGGAGCTCATGGTCGCGGCGCCGCCGCTCGCGCCGCTTCGCGAGCCCGCGCTCGCGGTGGACTTCGAGCGGGACCTGAATGCAAACCTCGCCGCGATGTTTGGACGAAACTAGCCGCTACGACCCACCAGCGATCAGCCAACAGTGTCCCTAGTCAACTACGCCACCCGCGAGATCACATGCAAGATCGTCTATTACGGACCCGGTCGGTCCGGAAAGACGACGAACTTGCATTACATCTACGGGCAGGTGCCGGAGGATCGAAAGGGGAAGATGGTGTCGCTGGCGACGCAGACCGATCGCACGCTGTTCTTCGACTTTCTGCCGCTCGACCTGGGAATGATCTCCGGCTTCACCACCAAGTTTCAGCTCTATACCGTGCCCGGCCAGGTCTACTACCAGACGACGCGGAAGCTCGTCCTCCAAGGGGCGGACGGCGTCGTGTTCGTGGCTGACAGTCAGGCGCGGCAGCTCGAGGAGAACATCGAGAGCTTCAGAGACCTCCACGCGAACCTTGCCGAGCAGGGGATCGAGGCGCGGACGGTGCCGCTCGTGATCCAGTACAACAAGCAGGATCTTCCGCCCGATCTCATCCTCAGCGCGCACGAGCTGTCGGACGCGTTGAACTTTCGCGGCGTGCCGGAATTCGCCGCGGACGCGCTGCACGGCCCGGGCGTGTTCGAGACGCTGCGCTCGATCTCCGAGGTCGTATTGAAGCGGCTGAGCGCGGGCGCTACGGCGGGTTCGAGGTAGGCCCGGTGCTCGTCGACTCGCGGCTTCGCTTCGACAACTTCGTCGTCGGCTCGGCCAACCGCCTTGCCGTGGCGGCCGCGCGCGCGGTGGCGGATACGCCGGGCACCGTGTACAACCCGCTGTTCATGTACAGCAGCTCGGGGCTGGGAAAGACCCATCTCATGAGCGCCATCGGCAACCAGGTGGCGCAGAAGCGGAAGGACCTCGTCGTCGACCTGGTGACGCTCGACGATTTCGTGCAGCAGCTGCACGAAGCCATCGCCGCGGGCGAGACGGAGAAGTTCCAGGAGCGCTATCTGCAGATCGGCGTGCTCCTGATCGACGACATGCAGTTCCTGACCGGGCACCGCGAGACGCAGACGGAGCTGCTGCGCATCTTCAACGCGCTCACGGCCGACGGCCGGCAGATCGTCATGACCAGCGACCGTCCGCTGTCGGAGATCGCCGACGTGGACGAGCGGCTGATCACGCGCCTCGCGGGCGGGTTGATCGTCGACATCGGCGCGCCCGATTATGAAACTCGCATGGCGATCCTCAAGGCCAAGTGCGAGGAGCGCGGCGTGCGCTTTCGCGGCGGGGTGATCGACGAAGTCGGTCGCCTCGAGTTCAAGAACGTGCGCGAGCTGCAGGGAGCGCTCAACCGGCTGATCGCGTTTCAGACGCTCGGCGGCGGACAGGTGGACCCCGAGGCGGTGGTGTCGATCCTCGGCGACCTCGCGGAGCAGCGCGCGCGCACGAACCCGCCGCGCGCGAGCGGCGAGTTCGCCAACTTCCTCACCGACATCTCGCTGGCCGTGGCGCACCACGTGGAGCAGTGGAAATCGCGGCTCAACGACGGCATCGCATACTGGAGCGGCGAGGGGTATCGCACCGGGATCCTCGAGCGGGTCCTGCAGGATCCGACGCCGCCCACGAGCGTGGAGTCGGTGCTGCGTGAATTCGAGGGCACGGTGTCCAAGCTGCGCGACCTCGAGCGCCAGCTGCTGCGCATCGACAAGGCGCTCGCGGCGCACGACGCGTTTCGCGATCCCGATCGCCTCGACGAAGCGGAGCAGCTGCTCGAGCGCGCACTGCGCACGTCGGCGCCGCCGCCGGGCCCGTCGGCGTCGTTCACGCGCGCGGGCTTCGAGGTGGGTGCGAGCAACCAGCTCGCCGTGCGCGCGGCGGACGCGATCGTGGCGGTGCCGGGCAGCCGGTACAATCCGTTGTTCATCCACGGCCCGAGCGGCGTCGGCAAGACGCACTTGATGAACGCCATCGGCAACGGGCTCATCGACGCGACCGGGGAAACCGGCGGCGTGGCGTGCGTGCCGGCGCAGATGTTCGTGGACGAGCTGATCGGCGCGCTGCAGGAGGGCACGGTGGACCGGTGGCGCGCGCGCTACCGCCACGCGGGCGCGCTGCTCCTCGACGACGTGCAGTTCGTTGCCGGCAAGGAGCGCACGCAGGAAGAGCTGTTTCACGTCTTCAACGCGCTGTACGCCGACGGCAGGCAGCTCGTCTTCGCCAGCGACCGTCCGCCGCGCGAGCTGTCCGGCCTCGAGGAGCGGCTGCGGTCGCGCTTCGAGGGCGGGCTCGTGGTGCAGATGCAGTCGCCCGACCGCGCGCTGCGCGAGCGGCTGTATGACCGTTTCCTCAAGGACCTGGGCGTCGAGCCGACGAGCGAGATGTTGACGTATCTCGCCGATCGCGCGGTGGCGAGCGTGCGCGAGATCATCGGCACCGCCAATCGCATCGTGGCGTCCGCCGAGGTGAAGGCCGTGGCGGTGACGGCGAGCTTCATTCGCGCCGAGCTGCAGCCGGATGACGGCGAAGTGCTGCGCGCGGCGGCCATGCGCACGGCGTCGGACACGTTCTTCCTCGACGGCGAAAAGATCGTGTGGCAGTGGCCCGACGCGGCGACGCGGCTGGTCGAGGAGCTCCGCTAATGGCCATTCGCGGAAGCCTCAAGGAGGCCAGTCTCCCCGACGTGCTCCAGCTCCTGGCGATGGGCAAGAAGACCGGCTGCTTGAGCGTCACGCATCGCGCGAGCTTCGGCTACATCTACTTCGACAAGGGCCGCATCTGCTACGCGTCGATCGTCAACCGGCGCGACCGGCTCGGCGACATGCTCGTCAAGAACGCCATCATCACTCAGGCGCAGATCGACACGGCCGTCGCGATGCAGGACAAGCGGCGCGACAAGCGGCTCGGCGAGCTGTTGGTGGAGATCGGCGCCCTGTCGCTCCAGCAGCTGCACGATGCGATCAACGTGCAGATCCAGGAAGCGGTGTATTTCCTCTTCACCTGGAATCAAGGCACGTTCAACTTCGAGGCGGACGTCGCGCCCGATGCGCACGATCACGTCGTGTCGATCAATCCGGAGTCGCTGCTTCTCGAGGGCGCGCGTCGCGTCGACGAGTGGGGCCTCGTCGAGAAGAAGATTCCGACGTTCGACATCGTCTTCGAGATGGACCGGGCCAAGGCGATGTCGAGCGAGGTGGAGCTGACGGAGGAGCAGCGCTCCGTGCTCGAGCTCGTGGACGGCACGCGCGACGTGCAGGGCATCATCGACGCGTCGGGCCTCGTGGAGTTCGAGGTTGGCAAGGCGCTCTACGGATTGGTGTCGACGGGGTTCATCCACCGGATCGGCAAGAGCGCGGCGGTCGCCGCGCCGGCCCTGTCCGAAGGGCGGGTCGAGGAGCACCGAAACCTGGGCATCGCCTTCTACAAGACGGGGATGCTCGACGAGGCGCTGCGCGAGTTCCGTCGCGTGCTCGAGCTGCGCGCCAACGATGCGACCGGACGCTTCTACGTCGGCCTCGTGTTCGCGCGCCAGCACAAATGGGACGATGCCGCCGCGGCGTTCGCCGAGGCGGGCGCGCAACCCGGTGCGAAGATGGCCGTGTTTCACAATCTCGCATACGCCTACGAGCAGCAGAACCGCTATGACGAGGCGCGTGCCGCGCTCGACGAAGCGATGCGCCGCGGGGGAGCCAGCGACGCGCGCGTGCAGACGTCGCTCGGCGCCATCAACCTGCTCGTCGGCGATCTGCCGGCCGCGGCAACGGCGCTCACCGCCGCGCGCCCGCTGTTCGGGAAGAAGCCGCCGACGGCGGCCTGGTTCCATTACATGGCGTTGACCGCCGCGCTGATGGGCGACACGCGGCGCGCGGTGACGATTCTCAACGAGGGCGCCATCGCGCATCCACATGCGGCGGTGTTGCTCAACAACCTCGGCGGGGTGCTGGAGCGCAGCGGCGCGTATGACGATGCGCGCGCCGCCGTGGAGCGCGGCATTCACGAAGACGCCGCCGTCCCGCAGCTTCACAAAAACCTCGGCGACTTGCTCTATCGCGCCGGCCGATACGACGACGCCCTCGAGTCGTACCTGCGCGCCACGAAGATGAACGCCGCGCTGGGCGGCGACGTGTACCTGAAGCTCGGCAACATCCGCCTCCGCCGGCAGGAGCGCGACGAAGCCGTGCGCTGCTGGGAGCGCGCGTTGGAGCTCGATCCGGACAACGCCATCGTGCGCACCAACCTCGAGTCCGTTCGGCAGGTGTATTGATGCTGGAGCAGTCGCAGGGAGATTTTCAGGAGCTGACGCGGAAGATCTCGGTCGAACGGGGCTTCGGTTGCGCGAGCTACAAGGAGAAGTGCTTGCGCCGCCGGATCGCGGTGCGTATGCGCGCTCGTGGCGTGCACACGTACACCGACTATGCGCAGATCCTGGACGACGACATCGGCGAGTACGACCGGCTGCTCGACGCCTTGACGATCAACGTCACCAAGCTCTTTCGCAACTGGGACGTCTACGCGTCGATGGCGGCGAACGTGATTCCCGAGCTCTGGCACCGCGAGACGGCGACGATCGAGGTCTGGAGCGCCGGCTGTTCATCGGGCGACGAGCCGTACTCGCTCGCGATCCTGTTTCACCGCTATGCGGCCACGAGCGGGATGCTGCCGCAGCTCGGCCGCGTGCGCGTGCTCGGCACCGACATCGACCGCCAGTGCCTGCTGGCCGCCGAGCGCGGGGAGTTTGGCGAAGGCGACTTCACCGATACACCGGACGATCTCCGGCGTCGATACTTCAGTGCAACGGCGCCGTTCGGCGTCGCCCCGGCGATTCGCCCCATGGTCCGCTTCGAGCGCCGGGACCTGTTGAGCCAGGCGCCGCCGCCCGGACAGCACGACCTCATCGTCTGTCGGAACGTCATGATCTACTTCGATCGCGAGACGCAGGAGCGTCTGTTCGAGAACTTTTATGACGCGCTCGCGCCGGGCGGCTTTCTCGTGCTCGGAAAAGTCGAGACGCTGCTTGGACGTGCGCGCGCCCGTTTCGCACCCGTCGACGCGCGCGAGCGCATCTTCCGCCGCCTATGAGCGATCCCATTCAAGCCACGATCGCGCCCGAGATTCGCGTCAAGGTCGCCGACTACGCCGTCGCGGCGTCGGGTACGATCGCGACGATCGGCCTCGGCTCGTGCGTCGCCATCGTGCTGTACGATCCCGACGTGCGCGTGGGCGGGCTCGCGCACGTGCTGCTGCCGAACGAAGCGATGTCGCGCGACAAGTCGAATCCGGCCAAGTTTCCGACCACCGCCGTGCCGCTGGTCCTCGAGGAGATGCGGCGCCTCGGTGCAATCGTGACGCGCGTGCGCGCCAAGATCGTGGGGGGCGCGAGCATGTTCGGGAATCTCATTCCGCCCGGCGGGATCAACATCGGCGAGCGAAACGTGACCGCGGTGCGCGAGGTACTGGCGGACGCGAACGTCCCGATCGTGGCCGAGGACACGGGCAGCGACTACGGGCGAAGCGTGTACCTGTTCTTGGGCGACGGCCGCGTGGAAGTGCGCTCGCTGCGCAAGGGATCGCGTGTCCTCTGACGGCGCGACTCTCCCGCGGGTGCTCATCGTCGACGATAGTGCGTTCATGCGCCGCATGGCGTCGCAGATCGTCGAAGGGTCGGGGGAGTTCGCGGTGGCGGGAACGGCGCGCAACGGCGTCGATGCGCTGAAGCAGATCGAAGCACTGCAACCCGACATCATCACGCTCGACGTGGACATGCCGGAGATGGACGGTCTCACGGCGCTGGGCCACATCATGAGGGAGTCGCCGCGGCCCGTGGTGATGCTCAGTGCCGGCACGACGCACGGGGGACAGGAAGCCACGTTGCGTGCGCTGGAGCTCGGAGCGGTGGACTTCGTGCTCAAGCCGTCCGGATCGATCAGTCTCGATCTCGTGCGCATCGAGGATCGTTTGATCGCGGCGCTGCGCGCAGCCGCGGGCGCGAACCTCGCGGGGCTGCGCGCGTTGCCGCGCCGCTCGCTCGGCGATCCGACGCGTCCGGTCGCGATGGTGTCGCGCGCCACGCGTGCCGTGGTCATCGCCTGCTCGACAGGCGGCCCACGCGCGCTCGCGGCGATCGTTCCGCAGCTTTCCGCAACGCTCGCCGCGGCGGTGCTCGTCGTGCAACACATGCCCGCCGGTTTTACGAAAAGCCTCGCCCTTCGCCTCGATCGCACCAGCCCGCTGGACATCCGTGAGGCGGAGGAGGGGGAGCCGGTGGTCCACGGGCGCATGTACATCGCGCCCGGTGGATTTCACATGAGCGTTCGCGACGCCGCGGGTGGTCCGACGATCGCCCTCGACACCACGCCGCCGCTCTGGGGCGTGCGGCCCGCGGCCGACGTACTGTTTCATTCGGCCGCGACGGTTTTCGGCGCGTCGACCGTGGCTGTCGTGCTCACAGGCATGGGCCGCGACGGCGCCGCTGGCACGCGCGCGATTCGCGACGCCGGCGGCCTCGCCGTGGTGCAGGATCGCGAGACCGCGACGATTTTCGGTATGCCACACGCTACGCTGCTGCACGCCGGAGCGGATCGGGTCACGCCCCTTGGCGACGTGGGTGCCACGATCTCCGAGCTGGTCGACGCGGTGCACCATGTTCCGTGACGGGATCGCGCGGCTTCTCGTCTTTCGAGTGGGACCGGAGCGCTTCGCGGTCGGGCTCGAGAGCGTCGACGAGGTGGTGGACGCGCCCGCGGTGCAGCGTATGCCCGACGCCGCGCCCACGGTACTCGGCATCTCGACGATTCGCGGCGGACTCGTGACGGTCTACGATCCACGGCCGCTGTTGAACGTGCGGGGATCGGTAGACGGCGCGGCCCTGGTCTTCGTGCGCGACGGACGGCGGCTCGCCGTCGCGATCGACGACGTCTTCGACGCGATCACGGTTGAAGAAGCGGAGTTGCTGCCCGCGCCGGGCGGCGGCGGTTCGGGAGGCGGAGCAGGTTCGTCGGAAGGAATCCTCATGGGCGTGGTGCGGCGCGGCTCGGAGCTCATCGCCGTGCTCGACGCCAACGCACTGCTCGACGCGGCAACGGTCGTTGGCGAAGGAGAACGGACATGAAGGCGGACGTCGTGAAGCTGGTCACCTTTCGGCTCGGACAGGATCTGTTCGCCGCCGACATCTCTTTCGTCGAGCGCGTGCTGCGCTACGCCGCGCCGAGCAGCGTGCCCGATGCGCCGCCGTGGGTCGAGGGCGTTCTCGAGCATCGCGGCAAGGTGATTCCCATCGTGGACATGCGCCGCCGCATCGAGTTGCCCGAGGTGTCGATCACGCCCGAAACACGCATCCTGGTGCTCACCACCTCGGATGGCTGGGTGGGGGCGATCGTCGATGCCGTGCTCGAGGTGGCGATCGTGCCCACGGCGTCGGTGTCGCCGCCGCCCTCGCTCTTTCGCGGGCTGGCGTCGCACTTCCTGCGCGGCGTCGCCAAGGTTCGCGACCAGCTCATCGTGGTGCTCGAGGTGGATCGCGTGCTCACGAGCGCCGATCGCCTCGTCTTCGAGCAAGCCGTGGAGCAGGCGGCGGCAGCTCGTGGCTGACCGACTCGTCGACGAGCTTCGCGCGCAACGGAGCGCGCTGGCGGCGCGACTCGAGGCACCGAATGGAGCGAAGGAGCTGGACGCGCTGAAAAGTGAGATCGGGTCGCTGTTCAAGTCGGTCGAGCTGGAGCTGCACGACCTCGCGGCGCTCAAGGACGACGTGCTGCAGCTCGTGGAAAAATGGAAGGCGGTGAAGACGGCGCAGCCGTCGTTGGCCCCGGCGTTCATCGGCGACAAGCCCGTGGTGCACGCCGACCATCTCGGTGCGTCGACGTTCATCGAGAAGGGCTGGGGAAAGATTTCGGCGGGCGACTATGACGGCGCCGAAGAGGCCCTGAACAAGGCGCTGCAGCTCTCCCCCAACAATCCGCAGGCCGAGTCGCTGCTCGGCTGGGCGCTGATGCTGCAGGACAAGTTCGACGACGCGCTGTTGAACTTTCAGAAAGTGCTCGTGCGGGAGCCGCAGAATGCGCTGGCGCGAATCAACGTCGGGTACATCTGCCTCAAGAAGAAGATCTTCGGCGAGGCGATCGAGCATCTCTCGCGCGCGATTCGCCTCGACAACGACAAGAAGGCCACGCTCTACGCGCACTTCTATCTCGGTCTCGTGTATCTCGAGCGAGACATGTTCGAGGACGCGCAGACCTTCTTTCAGAAGACGCTGGCGCTCGGCCCGAATTTGATCGAGGCATATTACGAGCTGGGCCGAACGTATTGGTTCAATGGCCAGCGGGACGAGGCGATCGCCACGTGGCAGGCTGGATTCGCCGCGAACAAGTTCAACCCGTGGGGAAAGCGCTGCGCGGACGTCTTGAAGACAGTGGAGGAGGGCGGGGAGCCCTGATCGCTCGACGCTGGGAGCTGGTCGCTCGTAGCTGCCTTGTCGTGCTGCTCGTTCTCGGCGCACGATCCGTACGCGCCCAGACCGACGCGCCGGAGCGCATCGACCGCGGTCGCTTCACGGCCGTGTTCTATCCGGCCGAGCGCGCGCTGGCCACCTCGTTGCTCGACGACGCGGTGCGCGCCGACAGCTTTCCCGGCCTGCCGCGCCCGCGCGAGCGCGTGCTGCTCGCCGTGGCGCCCGACCGCCGGCGGTTTCGCGAGTGGGTTGGCCCCGAGGCGCCGGAGTGGGGCGCGGCGATCGCGTTCCCGGAGTCGCACCGCATCGTGATGCAGGGTCGGTCGGCGGGGTCGGACGCCGGCAATCCGCACGAAGTGTTGCGGCACGAGCTCGCGCATCTGGCGCTGCACGAATATCTGGGCGATCTGCCGCCGCGCTGGTTCGACGAAGGGTACGCGAGCTACGCCGCGCACGAATGGAATCGCGACGACATGGTATCGGCGAACCTCGCGCTCGCCGTGCGTGGAACGCCGACGTTCGCGCAGCTCGACGAACGATTCGGCGCCGGGGCAACGAGCGCGCAGAGCGCGTACGCGCTCGCCTACCGCGCCGTCGTGGACCTGGCGGGCCTCGACACGACGCACGGCCTATCACGGTTCTTTGAACGATGGCGCGCCGAGGGAACGATGGACCGCGCGATGCGCTCGGCGTATGGACTCACGCTCGCCGGCTTCGAGCAACGTTGGCAGCAGCGCACGCGGCGGCGGTATGGCGCACTCGCGTTGATGGGCGACGTCACCATTGGCGGCCTGTTCATCGTGATCGTGATCTTTCCGCTGTTTCTCGCCCGCCGGCATCGGGACCGGGTGCGCATGGCCGCGCTCGTCGCGGCGGACGAGGCCGCCGAGCGAGCGGCGCGCGCGAGCGCGATCGAGGCATTGCTGCGCGGGGACGATGAGACTGATTTTGGGGATGGGCCGCCATCGGCGCCCTCATCTTAATCGGTCCGTAATGTGCCGATCATCGTCACGTAACTTCGCGTCAGCACGTTGCTTGACAGCTTTCCGGGGAAGGTCTACACTACACCCATTATGGTAGCGAACGAGACGTCGTCCCGAATGCGGGGCTTGATGTGGTGGGGAATTGCGGCGGTGGTGATCCTCGCGGGCTTCGCCGACCTGGCGCGGGGCGGCGAGACCATCGCGCCGATTCTCCTTGCCGTGGGCTATTGCGTCCTCATTCCACTCGCCATTCTGAAGTAGCAGAACCGGCGTCGCGGCGTCGGGCGAATAGCTCAGTTGGTTAGAGCACCTGCCTTACACGCAGGGTGTCGGGGGTTCGAGTCCCTCTTCGCCCATGTACGAAGAGCCACGTAGGAAAAGATGTCGAGACCGCGAACCCGAGTGCACGACACGGGGTATGAGAGATCAACGTTTGGGAGGTAGAACCGTGAAGTCAACGCAACGCCATGTGGCAGCCGCCGCGGGCTTCCTCGCCGTAACCCTGGCGAGCACTCCGCTGCTTGCGCAAATCGCCGCGCAGCGCGGTGGTCCCCCGGGTGCGGACACCCCGTACATCCTCGTCTCCACGTTCGCGAGCCCCGACCGGACCCTCGGGGTCACGACGGCGGACGAAGTGCGCAAGCGGATTCAGGACCAGCATGCAGCCAAGGAGCTGTACGTGGTCCCGAAGACGAGCATCAACAGCACGCTCGAAGCGTCGGGCTATCGCCCCGATTCGGCGCTGAACGCGTCGGATCTCATGGAGCTCTCCAAGCAGCTCCATGGCGAGTACGTGCTCGACGGCAAGGTTTCCAAGACGGCCACCGGCGTTCGGGCCGAGACGCGTCTCCTGATGCGCACCGGCACGCAGACGGTTGCGCAACCGCTTCCGCCGGTCGACGGCAAGGACGCGGGCGACGTGGCAAAGGGCGTCGAGAAGGGAATCGCCGACGCGCTCAAGGGCATGAAGCCGTACAAGGATTGCACCAACGACCTGCGCGCCGCCAAGTACGACCAGGCCGCGAAGGACGCCAAGCTCGGCATCGTCGCGTATTCCAATTCGTCGCTCAACCGCCTGTGCCTGTTGTCGGCGTACAGCAACGCCAAGATGTCGCCCGACTCGATCATCACCGCGGCGAACGCCGTGCTGGCGATCGACAAGACGAGCATGATCTCGCTGGCCAACCTCGCCGCCGCCTATGCGGAAAAGGGCGACACGGCCAAGGCGATCGAAACGAACCTCGCGATCTACCGCAACGATCCGTCGAACTCGGCGGTCGCGCAGTCGATCGTGCAGCAGCTCGCGCAGTCGGGCGCACCGGACAAAGCGCTGCCGATCATCGACTCGCTGCTCAAGGACAACCCGGCGGATCCGGGAATGCTGCGCACGAAGTGGCTGTTGCAGCTTCGCGCGAAGCAGTACAAGCAGGCGTTGGCCACGGGTGAAGAGCTGATCAAGGCCGACACGGCCCAGGCGACGCTCGACTACTACAACCGTCAGATCGGCGCCGCGCAGTCGGACAGCAACACGGCGGCCGTCCAGCAGCTCGCGGTACGTGCCGGCCAGAAGTTCCCGACCGACGCCAGCTTCCCGTTGCTGCTCGCGCAGAACTACCGGAAGGCAGGCCAGCTGCAGCAGGCGCTCGCGTCGGCTCGTCGGGCCACCGAGATCGATCCGAAGAACTCCAACGCGTGGCTGTTCGCCATCGTGACGGCGAGCGACCTGAAGATGGCCGACAGCGCAAGTGCGTGGGCGCAAAAGGCGATCGCGGCGGGTGTCGACAAGACGACGCTCGGCTCGGCGCTGCTTGGTCCCGCGAGCGATGCGGTAAAGAAGGCGCAGGCGTCCAAGACGCGCGAGGATTGGTTGGCCGCGCTGCAGGCCGCTGAGGCAGTCGACGCAATTGCACCGACGCCGAACAGCAAGTTCTTCATCGGCGTGGCGTCGTTCTCGGCGGCGCAGGACGTCATGAACGAAGTCCAGACGCTCGCGAAGAGCAAGAAGAAAGAAGATCAGGCGCAAGCCTGCAGCAACGCGAAGCAAGCCGAGGATCTGTTGGCCAAGACGTCGGTGGCGATGCCCGCCGGCGGAAAGGTGGATGCGGCGATCGCCGGCCAGATTCTCGGCGCCGTCACGCAGTACACCGACTACATCGCTCAGGTCAAGAAGGCCTTCTGCAGGTAATCGCGGGGCAGCTTTCTCGCTGACGAAACGCCCGTCGCATGCGCGACGGGCGTTTCGCTTTTCAGGCCTGTTCTTCTTCGCCGGGCAAACGCGCCACGTGCACCCAGAGATCGCGCGGCCGCGCGCGGTAGGTGAGCCGCTGCGCGTTCGACGTCTCACCGTCGACGTTCACGGCCATGGGCTCGCGCGCCTCGATCGTCACCGATCGTACTTGCGCGTAGTGCACGCCTTCCTCGCCGACATGCTCGCCGCGCTTCACCTTGAACACCGTGCGCGCGAAGTCCTTGCGCGACATTCCCTCGACGACGCACAAGTCGAGCAGGCCGTCGGTGGCCGACGCCATTGGCGTGACCATGGTGCCGCCGCCGGTGGATCGGGTAAGGCCCACGGCGAACATGAGGAACTCGCCCTCGTATTCGAAACCGTCGGCGGTGAACTTCGCGTACGTGGACTGGAGGTCGGCGAACTTGCGCATGCCGCTGATGGCGTACGCCAGCGAGCCGAGGGATTCCTTCGCTTCGGCCGGCGTGTCGGCGGTGGCTTCGGCGCCCACGCCACCGATCGACACGTTCAGAAACCGGCGCCCGTTCAGCGACGCGGTGTCGAGTCGCCTGGGCTTGCGTTGGAGGATAACATCCATGGCATGATCGGCGTCCGCCGGTATGCCCACCTGTCGCGCAAAATCGTTCGCCGTTCCGAGGGGAATGATCCCGAGCGGCACGTCATAGCCATCCAGACCATTCACGACTTCATTGAGCGTTCCGTCGCCGCCGGCGGCGGCAACCACGTCCACCCCGCGCCGGGCGAACTCCGTCGCCAGCGCGGCGGCTTCGCCCGCTTCGAACGTGGCTCTCGCCTCGACGAGATGGCCCTTGTCGCGCACCCAGCTCACGAGGTGCCGCACGTCGGAGCGGTCGGCGCGCGCGCCGTGGACGATCAGCGCAATGTGCTTGGAAGGCATGTCGCTAAATAACGCATACCACGCGCCTGTGCTCGCCAGCGAGGTCACCGAGCTGCTGCGGGGGTGCGAACGCGTGCTCGACGGCACCCTCGGCGGCGGCGGCCATAGCGCGGCGCTGTTGCACGCCGGCGTGCGAACGGTGATCGGCGTGGATCGCGATCCCGACGCCTTGGTCGCCGCGTCCGCGCGGCTGCACGACTTTACCGAGGCAGGCCGCTTCTCGGCGGTGGAATCGAACTACGCGGCGATCGACGAGCTTCCGTCGCTCGAGGGGATGTCGTTCGACGGCATCCTTCTCGACCTCGGAATCTCGTCGCACCAGATCGACGACGAGCAGCGTGGATTTACATTCCGTCTCGGCGCGCGGCTCGACATGCGCATGGGCGGCGAGAACGACGTCGCGGCCGACGCCGCCGGAATTCTCAACCACGAAGACGAAGCGACCCTGACGAACATCTTCAAGGACTACGGTGACGAGCCCAAGGCGGGCCGGCTCGCGCGCGAGATCGTACGCCGCCGCGGGAACCGACCGTTCGAGACGAGCGACGATCTCGTCGGCGCGATCCGCGCGGTGCTCGGCGCGCGCAGCGGGTCGGGGGACTTCGCGCGGCTCTTTCAGGCAGTGCGCATCGCCGTCAACGACGAGCTGTCCGGCCTCGTTCGCGCGCTGCCGGCGCTTCGCGACCGACTGACGCCGGGCGGCACGCTCGTCGTCATCGCCTACCACTCGGGAGAGGACCGCATCGTCAAGAACGCCTTCCGCGACTGGAGCTCGGCGTGCGTCTGTCCGCCCAAGCACCCGTTCTGCACCTGCCGCGGCGTGGCGCTCGGTACGACGGTCACGCGCCGCGCGCGCATCGCCTCGGAAGACGAAGTCATTCAGAACCCGCGCGCTCGCAGCGCCAGGCTCCGCGCATGGCGAAGCGCGCCGTGAGCTCGGGCCGCCGCGGGCGGTCGCTCATCGCCGTGCTGCTTGTTGGTTTCGTCCTGGTGACCACGGGCGTCATTGCTCGCAGAGTGCGAGGTCTCCAACAGCAGCGGGAGATTCGCGATTTGCAGCGGACGCGCGATGCCCTCGACGCGGAGCGTATGCGGCTCGACGGCGCGATTCGCGACGCGTCGAGCCGCAACCGGCTGCAGCCGATCGCCGAGCAACGTTTGAACATGCACATTCCCAAGCCGGAAGAGCAGGTGTTTCTGAAACGCAGTCCGGTCCCCGCAGCCCGGCCGCCGCATGATTCGCTCTAGACGGATCAAGCTCGCGCACACGGTGCTCGCGCTCTTCGCCATCGCCATCCTCGGGAAGGCAGCGAGCGTGCAGCTCGTGCATGGCAGCAAGTGGCTCGCGCAGGCGGAGCGGCAACAGACCACGGCGCGCAACATTCCGGCGCCACGCGGCGAGATTCTCGACGCCACGCGACGGGTGCTCGCGCAGAGCCGCGAGATGGTGCGGCTGGAGATTGCGCCGCGCGAAGTCACCGAGCCCGCGAAGCTGCGGGCGGCGCTGGCCAAGCTCGACATCGACAAGGCGCTGATCGCCCGCGCGCTCGATACGTCGGCGAAGTATCTAACGATCCCCGGGCGCTTTCTCGCGGTCGATGCCGCGGATGCAACGTCGCTGCGCGGCGTCCACTCGTACGCCACGGTCATGCGCGCACTGGCCGCGTCGCAGGGCGCGGAAGGGATCGTGGGCCACGTGGACGCCGACAACAAAGCCGTGGACGGACTCGAGCTCTCGCTCGACTCCATCCTTCGCGGCATCGCCGGCACCACCACGGTATACAAGGACTCGAAAGGCCAGGTGCGCGAGTCGCCGATCGCGCCGGGCACCGCGCCGACGAAGGGAAATAGTGTCGTTCTGACAATAAATGCCGACCTACAGGAGATCGCGGAAAAGGCGCTCGCCGACGCCGTGGTCCGCATGGGTGCGGAAGGCGGCGACATCGTCATTCTCGATCCGCACGACGGCGAGGTGCTCGCCATGGCGAGCCGGCGTCTCGACCGCCAGACGTCCGCCGCGGTGCTCACCGAGCCGTTCGAGCCGGGATCCACGATGAAGCCCTTTCTCGCCGCGGGCCTGCTCCAGCGCGGCCTCGTGCGCGACGAAGACTCCGTCGACACCGGCAACGGCGTGCTGCAGGTGAAGGGACGGTCGCAGCCCATCCACGACGATCACCTCATCGGGCGTGCGCCGTTGGCCAAGGTGCTCCAATGGTCGAGCAACATCGGCATCGTGAAGTTCTCCGAGCGATTGTCGCCGCAGCAGGAATTCGAAACGCTGCGTGATTTCGGGTTCGGTACTCCGACCGGGCTGCCGTACCCCACGGAATCGTCGGGCAGCCTGCGTCCGCCCAAGACGTGGTCGCTGGCATCGGCGAACTCGATGGCGATGGGCTACGAGATCGCCGTCACCCCGTTGCAGCTCGCCGTGGCATACGCGCCGTTCGCGAACGGCGGAGAGCTGGTGGAGCCGGCGCTCGTGAAGGAGATCATCGGGCCCGATGGTGCCGTGCGGTATCGGCATTCCAGGCGCGTGGTGCGCCGGGTGATGTCGAAAGCGGTGGCTGAAAAACTCCGCCACATGCTGCTCGACGTCGTCGATGAGGGGACAGCGCTCCAAGCCGCGCTCGACAACTATCTGCTGGCCGGCAAGACCGGTACGCCCCGCGTGTCGGTGCGCGGCCGCTACGTCGAGGGCCGGTACAACCCGAACTTCGTCAGCCTCTTTCCCGGCGACGCTCCGCAATACGTCATGATCGTCAAGCTCACCGCACCGACGAGCTCGATCTACGCCGCGTCGACGGCGGCGCCGGTGACGAAGGCGATCCTCCAAGCCGCGATCGCCGCGCGGGACGCCGCCCTCGATCGCTCCAAGCTCGCGTCGAGCGTGGTGCCGATGCGGCGCGACACCACGAAGCGCCTGGCCTCTCGCCTTACCAGGCCCGCTGTTCCGACCCACGCCGCCGGCGACGATGCGCCGGACCAGGGAGGCAGCATTCCCTTCGTCGTGAACCTTCCGGCGCCGCCCGAAGAGCCGATTCCGCGTCTCATCAAGCCGATTCCCGAAGTCCGGGGGCTCAACCTCCGCGACGCGGTGCGTTCGTTGCACAGTGCTGGCTTTCGCGTTCAGCTCGCCCGGGGAGGAGGCGCTCCCAGCACCGAACCCGCCGCCGGCGCGCTGATACCCACTGGAGCGTTGGTTCGATTGCACTTCGATTACTAAATGCACGCTGACATAGAAACGATCGCCAAGGCGCTCGATGAGGCAGGCCTCCTCGTCGAGCGCCGCGGAGCGTTACCGCCGGTGCTGTCCGGGATCACCGACGATAGCCGCGCAGTGAGCCCCGGCGGACTGTTCGTCGCCGTGCGCGGTACGGAGCGCGATGGGCACGACTACCTCGATGCGGCCGCGACGGCCGGAGCCTCGGCCGCCATCGTTCAGGACCCGGCCCGAACGACGCTTCCGTCGCTCGTCGTCAAGGACGGACGCCGCGCGGCCGCCGTCGCCGCGGCGGCGGCGTTCGGCTTCCCGGGGCGCGACCTGCAGCTGGTCGGCGTCACGGGCACGAACGGCAAGACGACCACGGTGAACATGCTCCGCCATCTCCTCGACGAGAGCGCGGTGCGGAGCGCATCGATCGGCACGCTCGGCGTGTTGGTCGGAAGCGAAGGCACGCCGCTCGACGGCGGCGGTGGTTTGACGACCCCCGGACCGATCGAGCTGCAGCGACTCTTTCGCGCTCTGCTCGACGCGGGCATCGGGCGCGTGGCGATGGAGGTCTCGTCGCACTCGCTCGACCAGGGCCGCGTGGAAGGCGTGTTCTTCGACGTCGTGACGTTCACCAACTTCACGCGCGACCATCTCGACTACCACGGCACGATGGAGAGCTACTTCGCCGCCAAGGCGAAGCTGCTCGACCATCTGGTGCCCCACGGCACGGTCGTCTACAACGTGGACGACAAAGCGTGGACCGCTCTCAAAACCGACCGCCGGCGCGTCGGCTTCAGCGAGCGCGTGGCATCGGCCGAGGTGCATGCGGAGAATGTGCGCTACAGCTCGCGCGGCAGCGACTGGACGGTGCGACTCAATCAGGAACGCGCACCGGTACACCTTCCATTGATCGGCGACTTCAACGTCATCAACGCCCTCGGTGCCGCGGCCACGGCCTACGCGCTGGGGCTGCCCTCGACGCGGGTCGCCGAACGGCTGTCGTCGATGCCGCAGATCCCTGGCCGCCTCGAGGTGCTGCGCGACGCGCCGACGGTGCTGCGCGACTATGCACACACGCCCGACGCGTTGGCGCGCGCGCTCGACGCCGTGCGTCCCTTTACGCCCGACCGGCTGATCGTCGTGTTCGGATGCGGCGGAGATCGCGACCGCGGCAAGCGTCCCGAGATGGGGGCGATCGCCGAAGACAAGGCCGACATCGCCATCGTGACGAGCGACAATCCGCGCACCGAGGATCCCGAAGCGATCCTCGACGACATCGAGAAGGGAATGAAGAAGGACAACCACGAGCGCATCGAAGATCGGAGGGCGGCGATCGCGCGCGCCTTGAAGCTCGCCACGCCTCGCGATGTGATCGTGCTCGCAGGAAAAGGCCACGAGACGTACCAGGTTCGTGGAACCACCAAGCTGCCCTTCGACGAGAAGATCATCGTGAACGAACTGTCGCACGACCTCGGTCCCGACCGATGAGCACGACGCCGCCAGCCGTCGCGCCGTCGGATTTCTGGACCATGAACCGCGCCGCCGACGCGCTCGGGCCGTTGTCGCCGGTGAACGTGCCGCGCGGGTCGAGCGTGTTTGGCCGCGTGTGGACCGATACACGCACGATTCAGCCCGGCGACCTGTTCGTGGCGCTCGTCGGCGAGAAATTCGACGCCCACGATTTCCTGAAGGACGCGGTCGCGCAGGGCGCGAGTGGCGTCGTCGTCTCGAAGGTCGAGACGACGCGCGATCTCGGTGTGCCCGTCTATCAGGTGAGCGATACGCTCGTGGCGCTCGGCGCACTCGGGACCTTTCGGCGGCGCGCCTGGAACAAGCCCGTCGTGGGAGTCGTGGGTACGAACGGAAAGACGAGCACCAAGGAGCTCATCAAGGCGGCGCTGGGCAGCGTCCTCGAAGTGCATGCGACCACGGGCAATCTGAACAATCTCATCGGCGTTCCGCTCACGCTGCTCGCGATTCCCGACGCGGCCGACGTGGCGGTGGTGGAGATGGGGACGAACCAGCCCGGCGAGGTGCCGCGGCTGCGCGCCATCGTCGAGCCGAACGTGACCGTGGTCACCTCGGTGGCCGAGGAACATCTCGAGGGACTTGGCGACCTCGCCGGAGTGCTGAAGGAGGAGCTGTCCGCGGCCGAAGGCGTTCCGGTCGCGATCGTCCCGTCGTCGCAACCGGAAGTCGTGGACGCCGCGCGCATCCGCGCCAAGCGTACCGTAGCGGCGGGCCTCGCCGACGGTGACCTGAAGCCGACGGCGTGGAGTGTCGATCCCGACGGCCGCGGACGGATGACGGTCGACGGCGTGGACATCACGCTGCCACTCCGCGGTGTTCACAATCTCCGTAATGCGATGCTCGCGCTGGCCGTGGCTCGCGAGCTCGGTGTGTCGATCGCGGACGCGGGACGGGGCATTGGCGCGATGCCGGTGCCGCCCATGCGCGTGAACGTCGAGCAGCACGGCTCGGCGACGTTGATCAACGACGCCTACAACTCCAATCCCGGCTCGGCGCGGGCGGCGCTCGAGCTGTTGCAGCACGCCGGGGCGGGGCGCCAGCGCGTCGCGGTGCTCGGCACGATGCTGGAGCTCGGGCCGCAGACGCCGCGCCTCCACGACGAGGTGGCGGGCGACGCGCTCGCCGGCGGCGTGGAGGTCGTGGCGGCGATCGGCGAGTTCGCCTCGGCGCTGGGGCGTATCGCGCCAGGGGATTCGCGCGTCATTGTTGCCGACGACGTCGACGCGCTCTGGGCGAAGCTGTCGTCGCGTCTCGCACCGGACGCCGTTATTCTCCTCAAAGGCTCGCGCGGCATGCGTCTCGAGCGCCTCGTGGCTCCGATCTCCGAATGGGCGAAGCAGACCCTAGATCCTCAACCCTAGACCCTGCTTCTCCGTGCTCTATCATTTCCTCTACCCGCTCGCCAAACAATTCCGGGTTCTGAACGTGCTGTCGTACATCTCGCTGCGCGCGGTTGGCGCGGCGGTGACGGCGTTGCTGCTGTCGTTCATCTTCGGCCCCATCATCTTACGGGCGCTGAAGAACCAATCCGTGAATCAGGTCGTGCGCGAAGGCACGCCGTTGTCGCACGCCGGCAAGGGCACCACGCCGACGATGGGCGGCTTGATCATCCTCAACAGCGCGCTGGTGTCGGTGCTGTTGTGGGGACGATTCAGCCTCAGCCACCCCTATCTGTTCATCGCCATCCTCGTCACCCTGTGGATGGGCGCGATCGGCTTTCTTGACGATTTTCTCAAGATGCAGCAGAAGAAGCGCGGGGAGAAAAACCGCGGACTCGTCGAGCGCTACAAGCTCGTGGGGCAGCTCACGGCCGGCTTGGCGCTCGGGTTCTACCTCTGGCACGTGCCCCTCTCGCCGAATCTGCCCGGGGCGTCGACGACGCTGCCGTTCTTCAAGTACATCATCGTGATCTTCACGGTGCCGTGGCTGTACGTGGCGTTCACGACGTTCATCCTCGTGGGCACCAGCAACGCCGTGAACATTACCGACGGTCTCGACGGACTGGCGGCCGGGTTGTCGGCGATCGCATTCGGCACGTTCGCGATCTTTTCGTACATCATCGGCCGCGTGGACTACAGCCGATATCTCCAGCTCTTCTATCTCCAGGACTCCGGCGAGCTGACGGTGTTCTGCCTCGCGATCGTCGGCGCGCTGATCGGTTTTCTCTGGTATAACGCCCACCCGGCGCAGATTTTCATGGGCGACACCGGGTCGCTCGCGCTCGGCGGCGCGCTGGGCGCGGTGGCGATCCTGCTCAAGTCGGAGTTTGTCCTCGCCTTCGTCGGCGCGGTGTTCGTCGCCGAGATGATGTCGGTGATCCTGCAGCGCTTCGTTTTCAAATACCGCAAGAAGCGACACGGGCTGGAGTACGCCCAGGCGCACCGGGTGTTCAAACGAGCGCCGCTGCACCATCATTTCGAGGAGACCGGTTGGCAGGAGACCCAGGTGGTCGTCCGGTTTTGGATTCTTGGAATTCTCTGCGCGTTCTTTGCCTTGAGCACCCTCAAGCTTCGTTAGAATAGAGTCATGGCACGTAATTCAGATCCGGCGATGCGGTCGGAATGGCTGCGCGGCGAGATTGCCGTCGTGGGCCTGGCGAGAAGTGGCCGAGCGGCCGCGCAGTTGCTGAGCCGGGCCGGCTCGGATGTGTATGCGTCCGATGCGGGCAGGTCGCCCGAGCTCGAGGCCACGGCCGTCGAGCTCCACCACGACCAAGTCGACGTCCAGCTGGGGGGACACGACCTGGAGCGCATCGCGCGGGCATCGCTCGTCGTCGCGAGTCCCGGCGTTCCACCGAATGCGCCGCCGTTCGTCGCCGCGCGAAACGCGGGCGTCGAGATCGTGAGCGAGGTCGAGATTGGGCTGCGTTTTCTGCCGCGCCTGAGCTACGTCGCGATCACTGGCACGAACGGAAAGACGACGACCACGGCGCTCGTCAGCCATCTGCTCGAGGCGATCGGGCGGCGCACGGCGGCGGCGGGCAACATCGGCACGCCGCTCACCGAGCTGGCGATGCAGCAGTCGCCCCCCGACTGGGTGGCGCTCGAAGTCTCGTCGTTCCAGCTGCACGATACGCCGAGCATCAAGCCGAACGTGGGCGTGCTGACGAACCTGTCCGCGAACCACCTCGACCGGTACGACAGCGTCGACGAGTACTTCGCCGACAAGGCGCAGCTCTTTCGGAATGCCACGGCCGAGTCGCACTGGGTGACCAACGCCGACGACGCCGACGTGCAGTCGATGACGGAGCACGTGGCCGGAATGCAGTGCCGCTTTTCCGTCCGCGGCAAGAGCGACGCCTACTTCGATCGTGCGGCCGCGCAGCTCGTGGTGCTCGGCCACCCGCTGATTCACCGCGATCAGCTGCCGCTCCTCGGCGACCACAACGTTGCCAACGCCCTTGCCGCCTGCCTGGCGGTGATGATCGCCGACCGCGAGCATCGGACTCCTCGCGCGCTCGAGCAGATGGGGAGCGCGATGAAAACGTTCAATGCCCTCGAGCATCGTATCGAGACGGTGGGCGAGTTCGACGGTGTGAGCTGGATCAACGACTCCAAGTCGACCAACGTGGCGTCGACGCTGGTGGCGTTGCGCGGCATGTCCAGGCCGACGGTACTGCTGTTGGGTGGCAAGCACAAAGGCGAGCCCTACACTGATCTAATCCCCGAGCTCCGGCGCACGGGCCGATCGGTCGTCGCCTATGGCGAGGCGGCGCCGCTGATCGAGAAAGATCTCGGCGGCGCGGTGCCGTTGACGCGCCTCGGATCGTCGTTCGAGGAAGTCGTCGCCACGGCGCGGCGGCTCGCGCAGCGGGGCGACGTCGTACTGTTGTCGCCCGCCTGCTCGAGCTACGACATGTTCGACAATTACGAGCAGCGGGGCAGCGTGTTCAAGCAGATGGCGCCGGGAGCCCGCTGAGCATCTCGAATACGATGAGCAGGAACCCTTCGAAGCAGTCGCGAACGCAATCGCGGGCGCAGTCGCGGGCCGCCGCGATCACGGCCGACGTGCGCGAGCGCTGGCGCATGGGCCCGGAAGCGCGCGGCCTGATGCTCGTGAGTGCCGTGCTCATCGCATTCGGGCTCGCGGTGCTGTACAGCGCGAGCGCCTTCGTGGCGATGAACGAGCGCGGCAACAGCGCGTACTTTCTGACGAAGCAGCTCACCGGCGTCGCGGCGGGGATGGTCGCGTTCGCGGTCGCCGCGAAGTTCGACGCGGAAAAGCTGCGCGAATGGGCCTGGCCGATCATGTGGTTCACGATCGTGACGATGGCTGCCGTGCTCTTTCTTCCGGAAAGGATTGCCCCCACGATCCACGGCTCGCGCCGGTTTCTCTTCGGCGCCTCGTTCCAGCCGTCGGAGTTCGGCAAGCTCGCGGTGGTCGTCTGGGTTGCGATGCTCGTCGTCAAGAAGGGCGACAGCCTGCGCCGGCTGACGAAGGGGCTCGTGCCCTTTCTCGTCATCATCGGCCTGCTCGACGTGCTCGCGGCGCTCGAGCCCGACCTGTCGGTCGCCATGCTTTACACTTTGCTCATGGCGCTGCTGCTCTTCGTCGGCGGGGCGCGGATGAGCCATTTCGTCGCGCTGGCCGCCATGTGCCTGCCAATGGCGTTGACCAAGATCGAGAAGTGGCGGTACGCGGTCGCGCGCATCACGGCGTTTCTGCACCCCGGCAACGCGCCGGCAACCGTGAGCTTCCAGCTTCAGCAATCGTTGATCGCCGTGGGCTCGGGGGAGCTCACGGGGCGGGGCTTCGGCAAGGGCATGCAGCAGGCGTCGTTCGTGCCTTTTCCGTACAGCGACTTCGTGGCGAGCGTGGTCGGGGAGGAATGGGGCTTCATCGGGATCGCGGGCATCACGATTGCCTTTGCTCTCTACGCCCTGCTCGGCTTCCGGATCGCGCGGCAGGCGCGGAGCCCGTTCCTCCAACTCGTGGCGGTCGGACTGACCTTCACCACCGTGCTCACGGCCTTCTTGCACATCGGCGTCGTGATCGGCCTGTTGCCGACCACGGGGCTGACGCTCCCGTTCGTGTCGTTCGGGCGCTCCAACCTCGTGCTCACGATGCTCTTTACCGGAATTCTCGTGAACATCGGGAGCAACAAGGAGCGCGTCATCGGAAGTGGTGCGACTGATCCCTTGGCGCTTGCCACGGCATAGCGCCGGCGCGGAGCGGGCGGCAGCGTGACGCGCATCGTCTTCGCGGGCGGCGGCACGGGCGGCCACCTGTATCCGGGCATCGCGATCGCGCGCGCGCTCGTGCGCCAACGTTCGTCGATCGAGCCGTTCTTCGTCGGCGCGCTCCGCGGCATCGAGCGCGAGGTGCTGCCGAAGACCGAATTTCCGCACCTGCTGCTCGACCTGCATCCGCTTTACCGGCCGGCGGTGTGGCACAACTGGAAGACCGTTGCCGGAGCTGCCGGCGCGTGGCGGCGGATTGGCGCCATGGTCGCCGAGGACCGGCCGGCGGTCGTCGTGGGAACGGGAGGCTACGCCGCGGGGATCATGCTGGCGTACAGCGTCGTACACCGGCTACCGATCGTCCAGCAGGCGGGCGACAGCGTTCCGGGTCTCACCGCGCGCGCCTTCAGCCGCTGGTCGCGTGAGATATACCTGAATTTTCCCGAGGCGGCGCGGGTGCTCCAGGCGCATCACGAGGGCTCGCTCGTCGATACGGGCGCGCCGATCGAGCCGCCGCCTGCTCCGCTGCCGGACAAGCACCTCGCCCGGGAGCGCTGGGGATTTCCGCGATCGGGCGGGCACGTGCTCTTGATCTACGGCGGAAGTCAGGGGTCGCTGGCGATCAATCGCGCGGTGGGTGAGTGGATCGACCGCGGCCTGCCGGACAATCTGTACGTGATCTGGGGCACGGGCCGCGCGACGTACGAGCAGTTCAAGCACTTCGAGAGTCCGCAGGTGCGCGTGCGCGACTACCTGGCGCCGATCGGCGACGCCTACGCGGCGACGGACGTCGCGTTGGCGCGCGCCGGCGCGATGACGACCGCCGAGCTGTTCGCGTGGGGCATTCCCGGCGTGCTCATTCCACTGCCGACCGCCGCCGCCGATCACCAGGCGACGAACGCGGTGACGCTCGAGCGCGCCGGCGCGGCAATTCACATTCCGCAGACGCAGCTCACCGTGGAACGGCTCGATGGAACGCTGGGCCGGCTCATGCACGATCCGGCCGAGCTCGCGCGCCTCGCCGCGGGCGCGCGGGCACGGGCACGGCCGCAGGCAGCGGTGGAGATCGCGAAGCGGATTGTAGCGATCGTGGACGGCGTCTAAGCGTTGTTCCACTCGCCGACGTAATTTCATTCACATGCCGCTTCTCGACTCCACCGACGCGCGTCCAATTCATTTTGTGGGAATTGCCGGCGCCGGCATGAGCGCATTGGCGCAGCTGTTTCTGCGCCGCGGCGTGCCGATCACCGGCTGCGACGCGAACCCCGGTGCCGCCGACGACCTGCGACGGTTGGGTGTCATCGTCGGACCGCACGATCCCGCGCACGTCGACGGCGCGCGTGCGCTCGTCGTGACGTCGGCAATGGCGAAGGACCATCCGGAGCTCGTGCGGGCGCGCGAGCTGGGCGTGCCGGTGGTGCGCCGCGCCGAGGCGCTCGGCGAAGTCACCGCCAATCGAGAGCTCGTCGGCATCGCGGGCACGCACGGCAAGACGACGACGACGGTGATGACGGCCACCGCGCTCGCCGCGGCGGGGGGCGACCCCACGGTGCTCGTGGGCGGACGCGTCGCCACATGGGAAGGGAATCTCCTCGCCGGCGGCGATCGACTCTACGTCGTAGAGGCCGACGAGTACGATCGCTCCTTTCTCGCGCTCACGCCCACTGTCGCCGTGGTGAATAACATCGAGGCCGACCACCTCGACATCTACACCGACCTGGCCGACATCAAGGACGCGTTCGCGCAGTTCGTGCGCGGCGCGCGCACCATCGTGCTCTGCGCCGACGACGCCGGTGCCAATTCGCTCAAGACGCCAACGGGCCGGGAGGTCATCCGCTTCGGCATCGACTCCGGCGATGCGCGCGTCGTGGCGAAGGGCTTGACGCTCACGCCAAACGGCTCGTCGTTTCGCGTGCTGTTCGACGACGAGGACCTCGGCGCGGTCGAGCTGCGAATTCCCGGTCGTCACAATGTGCTCAACGCGCTCGCCGCGCTATCGGGCGGACTCGCCCTCGGCGCGACGGTGCCCGACATGGCGCGTGGGCTCGCGACGTACGCGGGCGTCGAGCGCCGCTTTCAACGCCTGGGCGAAGCGCGCGGCGTGGCGGTCGTCGACGACTATGCGCACAATCCGGGCAAGGTGGCCGCGGTGGTCGCCACGGCGCGCCTCGCCTATCCGGGACGCCGGCTCGTCGTCGCCTTTCAGCCGCATCTCTACACCCGCACGCGCGATTTCGCCAAGGAGTTCGGCGCATCGCTGGCCGGCGCCGACACGGTGTTTCTCACGGAGATCTACCCGGCGCGCGAGCAGCCAATCGAAGGCGTGACGTCGCAGCTCGTCGCCGACGCATTGACGTCGTCCGGCGGGTCCGTGGCGTGGCGCGGTGAGCGCCGCGATCTCGCGGACGCCCTGGCCTCCTCGGTGCGGGATGGCGACATCGTGCTGGTGGTGGGCGCGGGCGACATCACGAAGACGGGGCCCGAGTTGTTGGAACGGCTCGCGCAATGAGAATGAAGCGCGTCAAGCTGGCCCTCGTCGGCATCGCCGCGCTCCTCTTCGTCGCCTCGCCCCTGTGGGCGCCGCTCTTCCTACGGCGGATCGCGTTCTTCCACGTCCGCCGCATCGAGATTCTCGGAACTCGTTATCTTGCCCCGAGTGACATTCTCGCTCGGTTGCACGTCGATACCACGGCGTCGGTCTGGGATCCCATGGCGCCGCTCGAGCTGCGTGTGGCGGGCCATCCGGAGATCGAACGAGCCGTGGTTCGCCGAAAGATGCCGGGTACCCTCGTCATCGAGGTCACCGAGCGGATCCCGGTGGCGCTGGTGCAGGCGAACGGAGGCTTTCGCGTGTATGATGCACGTGGAATCCCACTGCCGCTCGACCCGGCGCGGGTTCCGATCGACGCGCCGGTGCTGATGCAGCGCGATACCGCGCTGCTTCGGCTGCTCGGATCGATGCGGGACCGGATGCCGGCGATGTACGCCAGAGTGATTGCCGTGAGCCGCGTGGCGAACGGCGAGTTGATGTTCCAGTTCCCGCTGCAACCCGTGCGGGCGTTGCAGGATGTGACGTTGGACCGCCTTGCCGAAATCGAGCCCGTCGAAGCCGATCTGCTGCACAAACAGCTTCGCGTGGCCGAGATCGATCTTCGCTACCGTGACCAGGTAATCGCCAGACTGCAATGACTCCGCCGCCACAACGCCTCGTCGCTGGACTCGACATCGGCTCCGCGAAGACCACCGCCATCATTGCCGAAGTGGTCGGCGACCTCCCGAAGCACCCGACCATCAAGGTCCTGGGTGTCGGCCAGGCGCGCACGACGGGTATGCGCCGCGGCGTCGTCTCCGACATCGAGGAGACCACCCGCTCGATCAAGAAGGCGATGCAGGACGCCGAGCGCATGGCGGGAGCCGAGGTGCAGGAAGTGTACGCCGGCATCGCGGGCGAGCACGTGCAGGCGATGACGAGCAAGGGCATCGTCGCGGTGAGCCACGACGAGATCAACAAGTCGGACGTGGACCGCGCGAACGAAGTGGCGCGCGCGCAGTCGATTCCGCAGGACCGCGAGCTGCTGCACGCCATTCCGCAGGAGTACACGGTCGACAAGGACACGGGCATCCGCGATCCGATCGGCATGAGCGGCACGCGTCTCGAGACGGAGATGTATCTCGTGACGATCGGCAGCTCGCCGGCCATCAACCTGCGCAAGTCGGTGGAGCGCGCGGGCTACAAGGTGCGCGAGCTGGTGCTCGAGCCGCTCGCCAGCGCGCTCGCCGTGCTCACCGAAGACGAGAAGGAGCTCGGCGTCGCGCTGGTCGAGATGGGCGCCGGCACGACGGACCTCGCCGTCTTTCACGAAGGAAAGATTCGCCACCTCGGCACCGTGAACTTCGGCGGTAACAACGTGACGAGCGACATCGTCCACGGGCTGGGCGTGACGCAGGTGGACTCCGAGCGCCTCAAGGAGCGTTACGGCTGCGCGCACGAGGGGCTCGTCGACCCATCCGACGTCATCCAGCTGCCGAGCACCGTGGCCCAGGGCGACCGGCAGATTCCTCGCGAGCTGTTGGCGCACATCATCCACCAGCGCATGGACGAGATCTTCGACCTCGTGCAGCGCGACATCTCCTCGGCGGGCTTCGCCGGAAAGCTGAGCGCCGGCGTGGTGCTCACGGGCGGCGCCGCGGCCATGCAAGGGGTGGCCGAGCTGGCGAGCGACGTCTTTGGAACCGGAGTGCGCGTCGGGATTCCGTCGGAAAATATTTCCGGTCTCGTGGATTCGGTCGAGGCGCCCCGGTTTGCGACGGTCGCGGGCCTGGCGCAGTACGGCGCCAACCGCATCGCGCTGGGCGGCGTGACGTCGAGCGCTCGCCGGATGAAGATCGGCGGCGGCGGAATGGACAAGATCGTGGCGCAGGTGAAGTTCTGGCTCCAGGATTTCTTTTGACCGCACGAACGCGGATACGGCGGATACGAATGGACATGCGCGAACGAAGCGCCTGCTGCGCGGTCCGCGCGTGTCGCCGTTCGTCCGCGCCGGCTGCAGTATCAAAAACGTGATCCCAGCCCGGCGCCTGTGGAAAACTTTCGGCGTACGACAGTGTGATTTTTTCTAAGCTCCGTCGTCTGAAAAACGGGTAGCTTGGAATACGGAAAGCGTTATATTCCCCGAGCGTTTTTCCCGCCGTCGCAGCACTCCTTCCCGCTGTTCCGGTTCACACCACTTCGATGTCCGGACGTTCTCAATGATCTTCGAGTTCGAAGAGAGCGCGACCCAGAACGCCCGCATGAAGGTCGTGGGCGTCGGCGGTGGCGGCGGCAATGCCGTCAACCGAATGATCGACGAGCACCTGGAAGGGGTGGAGTTCATCTCGGTGAACACCGACGCGCAGGCGTTGCTCACGTCGAAGTCGGACGTGAAGGTGCAGATCGGGAAGAAGCTCACGCGCGGCCTCGGCGCCGGCGCGCGTCCCGACATCGGCCGTCAGGCGATCGAAGAGAACCGCGACGAAGTGTCGCGCGCACTCTCGAGCGCCGACCTGGTGTTCATCACCTGCGGCATGGGCGGCGGCACCGGCACCGGTGCGGCTCCGGTGATCGCGGAGCTGGCGCGCGAAGCCGGCGCGCTCACCGTGGGCATCGTCACCAAGCCGTTCCTCTTCGAGGGACGGAAGCGCATGCGTCAGGCGGAGCAGGGCATCGCCGACATGCGGAAGAACGTCGACACGATGATCGTGGTGCCGAACGAGCGCCTGCTCGCCGTTGTCGGCAAGGGCATTCCGTTCCAGGATGCGCTCAAGAAGGCCGACGAAGTGCTGCTGCACGCCACGCAGGGCATCTCGTCGTTGATCAGCGTCACGGGTCTCGTGAACGTCGACTTTGCCGACGTGCGCACCGTCATGCAGGCCGGCGGCTCGGCGCTCATGGGCACCGGCGTCGGCCGCGGCGAGAACCGCGCGATGGAAGCCGCGCAGCAGGCGATCGCGTCGCCGCTCCTCGACAACGTCAGCATCTCGGGCGCGAGCGGCGTGCTGGTGAACATCACCGGCGGCGCAGACCTCACGCTCGGTGAAGTGCACCAGATCAACGAGATCATTCACGACGCCGTGGGCGACGACGCGGAGATCATCTTCGGCGCCGTTCACGAGCCGGCGATGCAGGGCGAGATTCGCGTCACCGTCATCGCGACCGGATTCGATCGCGCACTCGCGGTCGGCGGCAGCTCGCCCTCCGCATACGACGGCAAGCCGAACGGCACCGCGTTGCCGAGCAAGGGCTCGCCGGTCATTCCGTTCCCGGGCAATCGCCCGGCGCGCGTGACGGGCTCAGCTGCTCGCCCGAATGAAACGCCGAGGACCCCTCGGCAGTCCACTGAGAAAGGGTCTCAGGATCTCAGCGACATGGAGATCCCGACCTTCATTCGGAGACAGATGGATTGAAGCTGGGCGTCGTACGGATCGGATTGTATTGCCTTGTCGCGCTGGCTCTCGCCGGCGCGCTTCGCTTTACCCCTCAGCTTCCCGAGCCAGAAGCCAAAGCCGCCGACGTTCTCGTCGAGCAGGCCGGCACGCCAACGTGGAAGCTCCGCTTCGACACGCTCGGCCGCGGTGAATCGCTTGGCTCGCTCCTACGCCGCGGCGGTCTGACCGACGTCGCAGCGACGCGCGCGCTCCAGGCGGCAACGTCGCTCGACCAGCGGCGCATTCCCGCCGGCATGCCGGTGACGATCAAGTCTGAGGCGGCGGATTCCACGCCGTCTGAAGTAACCCTTCAATTGGCAATTGACAGGTTACTCCATCTTCGCCGCTCGGGCGACACCTGGCAGGGGACTGAAGAGCGTCTGCCGTGGACCACCGACACCATCGTCGTCGGCGGAACCATTGCGTCGAATCTCTACGACGCGATGAACACGAGCGCCAAGGAAGACCTGCCGACCGGCGCGCGCCAACAGCTCGCCTGGTCGCTCGCCGACGTGTACGAGTACCGCGTCGACATGAGCCGCGACCTGCAGGCCGGCGACGAGTTCAAGGTCGTGGCCGAGCGCTCGGTCGCTCCGACTGGGGCGGTGCGCATCGGCAAGGTGATCGCCGCGACCTTCAAGCTCTCGGGCAGCTTCATCGACGCCGTGCGCTTCGCGAGCGAGTCGGTGAGCGGACAGTACTTCGACCAGAACGGCAAGTCGATGCGCGCCGCCTTCCTTCGCGCGCCGCTCGAGTTTCGCCGCATCTCCAGCGTATTCGGTGCACGCGAGCATCCGATCCTCGGCGGATGGCGGCAGCACAAGGGAACCGACTACGCCGCATCGACGGGCACTCCGGTGCGCGCGATCGGCGACGGCGTCGTGGTTCGCGCCGGCTGGGGAAACGGTTACGGCAACTTGCTCGAGATTCGCCACCGCAACGGATTCGTCACGCGCTACGGGCATCTGAGCCGCTACGCATCGGGCATTCGCGTCGGCACGCACGTGGGTATCGGCCAGACGGTGGCGTTTGTCGGCAGCACCGGCTTGGCCACCGGGCCACACCTCCACTTCGAGGTGATCGTCAACGGGCAGCAGCGCGATCCGCGCGTGGCGCTCAAGCAGACCGGCGGCGATCCCGTTCCCGACTCCGAGCGCGCCGCCTTCCAGCAGCTGCGCGATAGATTGCTTGCGTCGATCGAGCCGCCCGTGGCCGGCGTGACGAAGCTCGGGCTGCACTAGCCGCTGTCATCCCGCGCGAGCGTGGCGAGTCGAGAGATGACAACCGCCGCTCGAGATGACACGGGTTTCCTGACGACAGATTAGCTTACGCGCCATGTCGCCATGGCTGCTCGCGCTCATCGTGGGACTCGTCGTTGCGTTCATCCAATACGGATGGCGCGAATTGCGTAGTGGATGGGCCGCGTTTCCCGCGGTGCTGCTGCGCGTGGGCGCCGTGACGCTCATCGTCGCGCTGCTCCTCGACGCACCCGCGTCGCGTGCGCGCCCGGTGTCGAGTTGGGCGGCGCTCGACGGATCGCTCAGCATGGCGCGCGGCGATAGCACGCTCTGGCGCGCCGCGCGAGATTCGGCGCGGGCGACGCATGCCGAGTCGCTCTTCGTCTTCGGCGACTCGGTGCGCCGAGGCGACACCGCGAGCGCACCGCACGACGAGGCCACGCTGCTACGGCCAATGATCGAGCGCGCGTTGGGCGCGGGCCATCCGCTCACGGTCGTCACCGACGGTGAGCTCGACGATCCCGACGCGGCGCGCACGCTCCCCGCGGGATCGCGCATCATCGTGCTGCCGCATGCCGCGCGGCGCGATCTCGCCGTTGCGTCGATCGACGTGCCGCGCGCCGTCGTGAGCGGCGACACGGTGGAGATGCGCATCGGCGTCGTGGCAGGTGGCGGCGGCGCGCGGCCCGGTACGCTCTCGCTGTCGCTCGACGGGCTGCCGGTCGCCGCGACGCCGGTCGATTCGCTGCCGCCCTTCGGCGAGCGTACGATCGTCGTGAAGGCAAAGCTCGAGGGCACTGCGGGCCCGGTGGTGCTTCGCGCCGTCGCGAGCTCGCCGGGCGACGCCGAGCCGCGCAACGATACGCTCGCGGCGGCAATCGATCTGTCGCGCGCGGCGAGCGCCGTGTTCGTCTCGACGTCGCCCGACTTCGACGCGCGCTACTCGCTCGCCGTGCTGCGCGGCGCGCTCGGCATTCCGACGCGCGGATTTTTTCGAGTCGCTCCGGGGGAGTGGCGCGTGGAAGGCGCCCTCACGCCCATTCCGGAGGCGCAGGTTCGGCAGGCGCTCCGCGACGCGCCCGTCGCGATCATTCACGGAGACACCGCGGCGTTCGGTGCGCCCCGCACGGTCACGCTCGGGCCCCTCGCGCTGATCATCACGTCGCCGACCGACGGCGAGTGGTATCCCTCCGCCGCGCCGGCATCGCCGCTCGCGCCCGCGTTGTCCGGACTGATATGGGACAGCCTGCCTCCCGTCGGCGTGGCGACGACGGAGCCCAAGGGCGACTGGCAAGGCGTGGAAGCGCGCCGCGGGCGCGGCGACGAGCGGCGGCCCATCGTGGTGGGCAGCGACCAGCCGCGGCGCGTGGTGATCGTTGCGGCCTCGGGCTTGTGGCGCTGGCGCTTCCGCGGCGGAGTGGCGTCCGACGCGTTCACGGCGTTGTGGGGGAGTATATTTGACTGGTTGGCCGCGGAGCGGGCGGATCGTCGCGCCGCCGTGCCCGACGAGCGCCTCCTGCGCGCCGGCGATCCCGTTCGCTGGCGGCGGGGATCGGCCGCCGACTCGGTCGTCTCGGTCACGCTGAAGCCGCGCGGTGGCACGCGCGTGGATACGGTGACGCTCCGTTTCTCGAGTGCGGCAACCATCGTGGAGTCGCGCCCGCTGCCGGAGGGGATCTACGACGTGGGTACGCGCGGCGGCACCGCGCTGCTCGCCGTGAATCCGTCGCGCGAGTGGTTGCCGCGCGCTCCTCGCGTCACGACGGCCGGCATTCGCGGCGCGGTATCGGCCGACGCGGCACCGCGGTTGCGCGGTGCGGGGTGGGCGTACGCGCTCGCGATACTGATGCTCTGCGCCGAGTGGATCTTGCGGCGCCGGCGGGGAATGCGATGAGGACTGTGAAGGTGGAGATGGTGAATCAGGCTGAGGGTCATGCGGTTACTGCGTAAATCCGGCGACGTTCCGAAGCGCTCGCTCTGGCAGCGCATCAAGGACGTCGCGTTGATGGACGTCGCCGTGCTGGCGAAGGGCGGCGTGTCGGCGGGGTCGCTGGAGCAGCTCGAGCAGTTGCTGCTCGAGGCGGACTTCGGCGTGCCCGTGACGCTGCGGCTCATCGAAGAAGTGGAGCGGCGCGCCAAGCGGGGATTAGTAAAGACTCAAGACGAGTTCCAGGCGGCGCTTGCCGACGGCATCGAGGCGGCGTTGCGCGGCGGCTCGAGCGACACCGGGCTCGCTACGGCCGCGTCGGGCCCCACGGTGATTCTCGTCGTCGGCGTGAACGGGGCGGGGAAGACGACGTTCATCGGCAAGCTCGCGGCGCGCTTTCGCGACGAGCACAAGCGGGTGATGGTCGCGGCGGGCGACACGTTCCGCGCCGGCGCCATCGATCAGTTGCGCGTGTGGTCGGAGCGCACCGGCGCCGAGTTCGTCGGCGCCAGCGCGGGCACCGATCCCGCCTCGGTCGCGTTCGACGCCATCGACGCGGCGGTGACCCGCGGCGTCGACGTGCTGATCGTCGACACCGCCGGCCGGCTGCACACCAGCGAAGGCCTCATGGAGGAGCTCAAGAAGGTGGCGCGCGTCATCACGAAGCGGCTGCCGGGCGCGCCGCATGAGACATTGCTCGTCCTCGACGGCACGATCGGCCAGAACGCCGTGCAGCAGGCAAAGATTTTCGCCGCAGCCGTCCCGATCTCGGGACTGGTCGTGACGAAGCTCGACGGCACGGCGCGCGGCGGCGTCGTGGTCGCCGTGCACGAGGCGATCGACGCGCCGGTCAAGTTCCTCGGCGTGGGCGAGAGCGCGGACGACCTCGTTCCTTTCGACGCGGCGGACTTCGCGCGGGAACTGTTGGAGGGATGACGGCGCCGGGGAAGCAGCGACTCTTCCTCGACACGCCGGTCACGTATCTCAAGGGTGTCGGGCCGGTGCGCGCCGATGCGCTGCGACGGCTCGGTATCGTCACCGCGGGCGATCTGGTCTTTCACGTGCCGCACCGGTACGAGGACGCGAGCACCGTGACGCCCATCCGCGCCCTCGAGCCGGGGATGCAGGGCACCATTGTCGGCACGGTCATCTCCAAGGGCGTCATTCCCACGCGCAAGGGCCTGCGAATCTTCCAGGCCGTGCTTCGTGATGAAACTGGAATGATGGAAGTCTCATGGCCCGGCCAGCCCTTCCTCGACCGGACCATCGCCAAGGGCGACGTGCTGCTCGTCACCGGCAACGTGCGCTTCTTCCACGGCCGCCAGCTCCAGCCGCGCGAGTTCATCAACCTCGGCGACGAGGAAGACGGGGCGATGGCGCAGGGGCGCGTGCTGTCGGTGTACCCGGCCACGGACGGGCTGTCGTTCAAGCTGATCCGGTCCATCGTCGATGCGCACCTCGATGCGCTGCTGCCGCTCGTGAAGGAGTATCTGCCGGCCGACGTCCTGAAAAAAGCCGGCGTCCCCGGCGTCGCCGACGCGCTGCGCATGGTCCACCGCCCGTCGTCGATCGCCGAGGCGATGACGGGACGGTCGCGGCTGGCGTTCGAAGAGTTGTTTTTCGTCCAGCTGCTGCACCAGCGCGCCAAGGAGCTGGCGCGCGATCGCCGCGCCGGCATCCGGTTCGTCAGCAAGCGCACGCTCACCACGACGCTGCGCGAGGGTTTGCCCTTCCAGCTCACCGGCGCGCAGGTGCGGGCGATTCGCGAGATCTTCGCCGACATGACGAGCGACCGCCGCATGCAGCGGCTGCTTCAGGGCGACGTCGGCAGCGGCAAGACGATCGTCGCCCTCTTCGCCGCGCTGCTGGCCATCGAGAACGGCTACCAGGCGGCTATCATGGCGCCCACGGAGCTGCTCGCCGAGCAGCACACGCGCACCATGACGCGCATGCTCGCGCCCCTCGGCATCGAGCCCATTCTCCTCACCGGCAGCCTGCCGGCGCGCGAGCGAAAGGCCATCGCCAAACGACTCGCGACGGGCGAGCCGGTGCTCGTCGTCGGCACCCACGCGCTGGTGCAGGACGCGACGTCGTTCGCCAACCTCGGCTTCGCGGCGATCGACGAGCAGCACCGCTTCGGCGTGGAGCAGCGCAAAGCACTCGGCGCCAAGGGCGAATCGCCCGACGTGCTGCTGATGTCGGCGACACCCATCCCGCGGTCGCTCGCGCTGACGCTGTACGGTGACCTCGATCTCAGTATGCTCGACGAGCGTCCGCCCGGGCGGAAGCCGATCACCACGGCGCTCCGCCGCGAGTCGGGACGCGCGCGCGTGCTGCAGTTCGTCGACCGGCAGGTGGAGCAGGGGCGTCAGGGATACATCGTGTATCCGGTGATCGAGGAGTCGGAGAAGACTGACCTGAAGGCCGCCACGACGATGTTCGAGCTGCTCACCGCCGGCCCGTTCGCCGAGCGGCGCGTCGCGCTGCTGCATGGCCGAATTCCGGGCGACGAGCGCGACGACATCATGCGCCGCTTCCGAGACCGCGAGCTCGATCTTCTCGTCGCGACGACGGTGATCGAAGTCGGCATCGACGTGCCGAATGCCACGGTGATGTTGATCGAGCACCCGGAGCGGTTCGGGCTGTCGCAGTTGCACCAGCTGCGCGGACGGGTGGGGCGCGGCGCCGACGAGGCGTACTGCATTTTGTTGGGCGACGTGAGCCCCGACGTCGCCGACCGTTTGCAGATCTTCACCGGCACCGAGGATGGCTTCGAGATCGCGCGTGAGGATTTGCGCATGCGAGGCATGGGCGATCTGTTCGGCGAGCGTCAGAGCGGCGTACCGACGTTCAAGATCGCCGATCCCATTCGCGACGAAGAGCTCAACGAGCGCGCGCGCGAAGCAGCCGAAGCGCTGCTGGCGCGCGACGCCGGACTCGAACGCGCCGAGCATGCCGGCCTGCGCCGCGTGCTGGGCGAGCGCTACGCGCGCTCGCTGGAGTTGTTCCGGGTAGGCTAGCTAGGGCGACTTCGGCGGCGGCTGCGCGAGTCGCTTCCGAATGCGATCCAACTCGGCGTTCGCCTTCGCCAACTCGTCCTTGAGCCGCTTGATCTCGGCGTCCGCCGAGGGAGGAACGTCGGTTGCCTTCGCCGTAGCTGCAGCCGCGGCGGCCGCGGCGTCTGCCGCCTGCGCCTTGGCGTCTTTCGCCGTGGAGGTGGCGTCCTTCGCCTGCGCCATCGCGTTGGCGGCCAGCTTGTTCAGGCCATCGAGCTGACCGGCCACCCTGCGAATGATGGTGGCCTCGGCGACATGATGGCGCGGGCGCTGGTCGGCGAGGTACCCATCCAGCGACGCCATCGCGGTCGTGAGCGACTGGCGCGGATTGTTCGGGTCCATGCGCAGGAGCGCGCGCCAGTACGTCGTCTCGACGGCCTCCGGCGTGCCCGGGTAGCGCGTAGCAAAATCGGCGAGCACGCTGTCGGCGGTGTCGTATCTGCCGTCGGCAACGTCCTTCTGCGCCGCCGACAACGCAGTGGGCCACGCCCGTTCGGGGGCGACCGTCGTGCGGGCGTTGAGCGCGGAGCAGCCGCCCGCGAGCATCGCCGCGACCGCGGCACCCGCGACGATTGCGTACCGCCGAAGCGTTGCGGTCTTCGTCATCCTGCGGTTTCCGATAGCGCGCGTTGCATGGACGACCGCCGAGCAACGCGCGTTGGCAATGTGATCTTGAATGTGGTACCGACTCCGAGAGTGCTCTCGCACGAGATCGTGCCTCCATGCGCGTCGACGATCTGTTTTGCGATGGCAAGTCCCAAGCCCGTCCCTTTCGCGTGGGCGGATCCTTGGTTGTCGGCTTGGTAAAACTTGTCGAAGATCCGATGGAGCTGCTCGGGTGGAATGCCGGCGCCCGTGTCGCGCACCTCCATGAGCAAGCGGCCGCCGCCGTCGACCTGCTCGAGACTCAACTCGATCGTCCCGCCCCGCGGCGTGAACTTGAACGCGTTCGACAGCAGGTTGCCGAGCACCTCGTTGATCCGGTCCTGATCCCAGACGACTTCTCGCGGCAGGTCGCCGTTTCGGCGAATGCAGAACTGCACCTCGCGCTGCACGGCGAGCACGTGGAACGCGTCCTCGAGCTCCGCGAGCATGTTCTCGAGGTTGATGTGTCTGGGTTCCACGCGTCCGCCGCCCGCTTCGAAGCGGCTCACGTCGAGGAGTTGTTTGACGAGGCGAAGCAGAGTGTTCGCCTGCAGGCCGAGTGTCTTGTGGACGTCCTGCTGCTTCGGCGTGAGCGGGCCGTAGATGCCCTCCTCCATCAGCTGCAGGTAGCCGAGCATGACGTTGATCGGCGTCTTGAGCTCGTGCGAGGCAACGGAGACGAACTCCGCCTTGAGCTTGTCCAACTCGCCGAGCTGTCGCGTCATCTCGAGGAAGCTCTGGGCGAGCTGGCCGAACTCGTCCGACCGATCGGGCGGAATCCGGAGCTTGTACTCCAGATCACCGTCGGCCACGGCTTGCATGCCCGATTTCAAGTCGTGGATGGGTTGGTTGATCGAGCGAGTGAGCCAGAACGCGACGGCGCCCGCCACCAGCAGGGCGAGCATCAGGGCGATCATCGACACGCTGGCGGTTCGCGAGATCGTCGTCGCTTGGGCCGCCACCCGTGCCGTCGTTCGATTCTGCAGCTCGTGCTCGGCCACGATCACCGTGGAGTCGGCGTGGCTCAGCGCCGGCACGAAGACGCGCGCCGACAGGGAATCGGCCACCTTGGGGTTGTTGGCCAGCGCGGCCTCATACTCCGCCGGCGCCGCCTCGGCGACCTGCCGGATCGAACTCCCGATGTCTCGCGCGTAGGCGGGCAACTGATAGTGACTCATCGAGTCCGCCATCGCCGCGACGTGGCGCACCTGCTTGTCCATGGCGTCGCGCGCGGCGACGTCCTTGGAAAACAGGAGCGCAAGCTCCTGGCGGCGAAGGTCGTTGAGTCCTTCTCGCAGGCGGCCGATCAGGAGCGACGCGGCGAATTCCTGGTCGCGCAACGCCTTCGCGTCGTCATGCAGCCGATAGAGCGACTGAATGGCGAAGAGGAGTGGACCAACGAGGATGATCGCGATGGTGACGAGGCCAATCGCGAGCCTCGAACGTAAGGTCATTTCGGTGCGGAGAGCGGTCGGAAGCGGTCGGAAGCGGTCGGGAGCGGAAGGCGTATGACAACGTGGACACCGCAAGGACGACGCCGCTAGCAGGGGTACCGTCGTCCGAATGAGAAGTGTAGCGTTATACCTCGCCCCGCCAAATGCTTAGCCCGTTTTTCCTCATGGCCGACACCAGCACTCCTCGCATCGCCGAGCTCCACGATTACGCCGGTCAAACCGTGACCGTCCGCGGGTGGGTCACCCACGTCCGGTCGTCCGGCAAGGTCGCGTTCGCCGTCATTCGCGACGGCACGGGGATCATGCAGGCCGTCTTCGTGAAGACACAGTTGCCGCCGGAGGTCTGGGAGCGGTTCAAGGAGCTGACGCTCGAAACGTCGGTCCACGTGACGGGCGAAGTGCGCGCCGAGGCCCGTGCGCCCGGCGGGTTCGAGATGGGGGTAACGGGGCTGACCGTCATCGGGGCGAGCCCGATCGACTACCCCATTCAGCCGAAAGAGCACGGGATCGACTTTCTGCTCGACCACCGGCATTTCTGGCTTCGCAGCAACCGCCAGCGCGCGATCTTCGTGATCCGCAACGAGATCGAGCAGGCGATTCACGATTTCTACTACGAGCGCGGCTTCCTCCGGCTCGACACGCCGATCCTCACGGCGGCCATCGGCGAGCGGAGCGGCCTGTTCTCGACCGAGTATTTCGAGGAAGGGAACGCCTATCTTGCGCAGACGGGCCAGCTCTATGGCGAGGCCGCGGCAGCCGCATTCGGCAAGATCTACACGTTCGGCCCCACGTTCCGCGCGGAAAAGTCGAAGACGCGCCGCCATCTCACCGAGTTCTGGATGATCGAGCCGGAGGTGGCGTGGAATGACTCCGAGGACAACATGCGCCTCCAGGAGGACTTCGTTTCATACCTGGTTCAGCGGGTGTTGGTGCGCTGCGCGGCGGCGCTCGCGGAGCTGGAGCGCGACACCACTGCGTTGGAACGCGTGAAGGCGCCCTTTCATCGCGTGAGCTACACCGACGCGGTCGAGATTCTCCAGAAAAAGGGAAGCGCCGTGAAGTGGGGCGACGATCTCGGAGCGGAGGACGAGTCGCTGCTCGTCGCCGACTACGACCGTCCGGTCTTCGTGATGAACTATCCGAAGGAAGCCAAGGCGTTCTACATGAAGGAGAACCCGGCGGACCCGCGCACCGTGCTGTGCGACGACTGCCTCGCGCCCGAGGGGTACGGCGAGATCATCGGCGGGTCACAGCGCGAGGACGACTACGACAAGCTCCTCCACCGCATTCAGGAGGAAGGGCTGCCGCTCGACGCGTACGGGTGGTATCTCGACCTGCGGAAGTACGGCACCTTCACGCATTCCGGCTTCGGCCTGGGACTCGAGCGCACGGTGGCGTGGATCTGTGGTTTGCCGCACATCCGCGAGGCGAGCGCGTTCCCGCGGATGATGCACCGGCTACGGCCGTAGGGCACGCCGCCGAGTAGGTGTCATCCTAGCCGTTCCCGCGCCTTCACTTCGTCCCAGATCTCGTCGAGCTGCTCGAGCGACGCCTTGCCCACCTCGAGGCCGCGCTTCTTGGCGATCGACTCCACCAGCCCGAACCGGCGCGCGAACTTCACGTTCGCCTTGTCGAGCGCCAGCGCGGGGTGCACGCCGGCTTTGCGCGACAGGTTCACGACGGCGAACAACAGGTCGCCCATCTCCTCCTCGAGTCGCTCGGACGACGGCCCGGCGACCAGCTCGTCCCGGACTTCCTGAAGCTCTTCTTCGACTTTCTGAATCGGGCCCTCCACATCGGGCCAGTCGAATCCCACGCCGGCCGCGCGATCCTGCAGCCGAAACGCTCGGTGCAGGGCGGGGAGATCGACGGGAAGTCCGTCCACGATACTCTCTCGCCGCTTCGCCTTCATCTCCTCCCACGACTGTTTGACGCCGTCGCCGTACAGATGGGGATGCCGGCCGCGCATCTTCGCGATGAAGCCCTGCGCCACGTCGTACATCGTAAAGGCGCCGCGCTCCTCAGCGACGACTGAGTGAAAGAGGACCTGCAACAGGAGGTCGCCCAACTCCTCGCGGAGCTTTGCGTCGTCGCCGGCGCGGATCGCGTCGTCTACTTCGTACGCTTCCTCGATGAGGTACGGTCGCAGCGATTCATGTGTTTGCGCCGCGTCCCAGTCGCAGCGCGCACGTAAATCGCGCATCAGCGCGAGCGTATCTTCAAGTGTTGGTTTCGGTTGCATAGCCTCCTCGGCTCCGGTATACTACCCGACCTGCGAATCATGGGTCAATGCATAGCTTGATGAGACGCGCCTGGGTCGATATCGACCTCGGCGCGTTGTTACGCAACGGGACTACCGTCGCGGCGCACGCCGGCGTTCCGCTTTTGCCAATGGTCAAGGCGGATGCGTACGGGCTGGGCGCCGTGCGCGTCGCGCGAACGCTCGAGCAGTTGAACCCGTGGGGATTCGGTGTCGCGACGATCGGCGAAGGCGAAGAGCTGCGTCGCGCCGCGATCGCGCGGCCGGTCCTCGTCTTTACGCCGCTCCTCGTCGAAGAGTTCGACGCCGCCATTCGAGCCGACCTCACGCCCACCCTTGGCGACGTCCATTCCATCACGCGTTGGAGTGAGACGGGCCGCCCCTGGCAGCTCGCCGTCGATACCGGAATGAGTCGCGCAGGTGTGCAGTGGAACGAGATCGACGCGTTGCTCGCCGTCGTTCGCGACGTTCCGCCGCAGGGCGTGTTCACGCACTTCCATTCCGCCGAGCGCAACGACGCAACGCGCGCCGTTCAGGAAAAACGGTTTGCCGAAGCGGTGGCGCGCCTGCCCGTTCGGCCGCCGATGGTGCATGCCGAGAACAGTCCGGCGGTGGAGCATGGCGGCGCGTCGGAATGGAGCGTCGTGCGGCCAGGCGTCTTCCTTTACGGGGTGAGCAGCGGTAATTCGCCGCAGATTCGCCCCGAGCAGGTGGCATCGTTGCGCGCGCGCGTCGTCGATCTGCGCACGATCGACGACGGCGAAACGGTGAGCTACGGCGGCACCTATCGCGCCGCCGGCACACGCCGCATCGCGACGCTCGCGATCGGCTACGCCGACGGCTACCGCCGAGTGCTCGGGAATCGCGCGAGCGTGCTGCTGCGCGGAAAGCGCGCGCCGGTCGCCGGCGTCGTCACCATGGACATGACGATGGTCGACGTCACCGACGTCGAATGCGAGGTGGGCGATGTGGCCACGCTGATCGGTGCCGACGGCGACGAGCGGATCGACGTGACCGACGTTGCCGCGCTGGGCGACCTGAGCCCGTACGAAGTGCTCACCGGCCTGCGCGGCCGTTTGCCGCGGCGGTACGTGGGAGGCGAGGGTTGATGCGGCGCGCGGCGATCATCGTTCTCGACGGCGTCGGCATCGGCGCCGCACCAGACGCATCGAGCTACGGCGACGTGGGCAGCGACACGCTCGGCAACGTGGCGCGCGCGGTGGGCGGCATGGATCTGCCCAACCTCGCGGCGGCCGGCCTCGGGAACATCGCGGCGCTCGATGGGGTCGAGCCCGCATTCGCTCCCACCGGCGCTTGGGGCCTCATGGTGCCGCAGTCGGCGGGGAAGGACAGCACCGCCGGGCATTGGGAAATTGCCGGCGTGCACCTGGGCAAGGCGTTTCCTACCTATCCGCACGGCTTTCCGGCCGATGTGGTCGCCGAATTCGCACGGCGAACCGGGCGTGGCGTGATTGGAAATGTGGTGGGCAGCGGTACGGCCGTGATCGACCGGTTCGGACCGGAGCAGATGCGAACGGGCGACTGGATTCTCTACACGTCCGCCGATTCGGTCTTTCAGATCGCGGCCCACGAAGCGGTGGTTCCACTCGACGAGCTGTATCGCGCCTGCCAGACCGCGCGCGAGATGCTCGTTGCACCGCACGACGTGTCGCGCGTCATCGCCCGGCCATACGTCGGGCAGCCGGGGGCATTCACTCGAACAAAGAATCGTCGCGACTTTTCCATCGCCCCCACCGGCGAGACGCTGCTCGACGCGCTGAAGTCCGCGGGTGTTTCACGGGCTGGGGTGGGAAAGGTGGACGACCTGTTCGCCGGCCGGGCCATCGAGTCGACCCACACGGCGAACAACGCCGAGGGCATCGAGGCCATCCGGAAGTGGATCTCGGAGGCACCAAGTGGGTTACTGTTCGCCAACCTAGTAGATTTCGATCAAGCCTTCGGGCACCGAAACGACGTTCCGGGGTTCTATGGAGCGTTGCGGCAGTTCGACGCCGCCCTTCCGGGGCTGCTGGCTCTTTTACGCGAGGACGATCTGCTTTTCCTGACCGCCGACCACGGGAACGATCCGACGACCCCGTCGACCGATCACGCACGGGAGTGCGTGCCGCTCCTGGCGCTCGGCCGGCCGGTGCGACCGGCCCCACTCGGGGCTCGCTCGACCTTTTCGGATCTCGGCGCGACGGTCGGGGAATGGCTTGACGTCCCATTTCGGGGCAGAGGAACGTCGTTTCTTCCCCAGCTGGTCGCTCGCTAGCATGGCAGTCGACGAGCGGCCGGGGACGCAGCTTCCCGGCGACGATCGGACGTTGACCGTACTTCGCGAGCGCGCGTTTGCCGCCATGGAGCGCGCGTACGCCCCGTACTCGAACTTTCGCGTCGGTGCCGCGATTCTCGCGTCGGACGGCAGCGTGGCCGAAGGATGCAACGTCGAGAACGCCGCATTTCCCGCCGGGATCTGCGCCGAGCGCGTGGCGCTTTCGTCGGCGGTGGCGCGCGGCAATCGAAGCTTCGACGCGGTCCTCATCGCGACCGAGGCGGACGAGCCGACTCCACCGTGTGGAATCTGCCGGCAGGTACTCGAGGAGTTTGCGCCGCATCTCCTCGTCGTGAGCGTCACGCGCGGTGGTCGCGAGGCGCGTTGGACGCTGGACGAATTGCTCCCGAAGGCGTTTACCCCGCATTCACTGGACCGGCGATGAACCGGAGAGATCGTTTTGCTTAAGAAGGTTGTGAAATTGCTGACGGCCGTCGCGGCCGTCGTGTCCATCGCGGCGTGCAGCGAAAAGCTCGAGGCCGGAAAATCGTGCCCGTTGCTCTGCCCCACGCAGGCGGTGACCCTGTTGGACACGACGATCGACGCGGTGGTCGTCGATACCACGGTCCTCGGTCTGCCGCCGATCGGCACCGAGACGTACTTGATGCTCGCTTCGCACGGCGACACGCTCGAGACGCGCGCGATCGTTCGCTTCGACACGCTGCCTCAGACGTACACGAAGAGCGGCACGGATAGCACCATCGTGTCGATCGACAGCGCGACGCTCGTCACGCCCATCGTGAAGCCGGATTCGGCGCACCGTCCAACGTCGCCGGTGACGATCGAAGTCTACGACGTCGATACCGCGGCGACGGACACGGTGTCGTCGATCCTCGGGTCGCTCTTCCGACCCGACCGGTTCCTCGGATCCAAGACCTTCGCGCCGGAATCGCTGCTCGATACGCTGCGAATCCCGATCTCCACCGACTCCGTGCTCGACCGGGTGAAGAACGGCAAGCGGCTTCGCGTCGGCTACCGGTTGCGCAGCACGCCGGGATACGACATCCGCATCGGCACGACGCAGAACGGCCAGGCAGTGTCGCTGCGCATCAAAGCGTCCAAGGACACGACGGCAACGCCGGTCGTCGTCACGCCGCTGTCGAATACGCCGACGGACCAGCCGTTCATCGCCGGCCCGCTCGCTGACTACACGATCGTGCTCAAAGGATTGACGACGACGCCTCCGACGCTGTTGTCGGTGGGCGGCGTACCGTCGCGGCGCGCCTTTTTGCACTTCAACGTTCCGTCGCACATCGTGGACTCCACGACGATCGTGCGAGCGTCGCTGCTCCTCACCCAGGTGCCGAATCGCCGGGTGGATCAGCGCGATTCGGTGTACGTATTTCCGCTCGCCGTGCTTGCCGCGCCGGTCGTGACCGATATCGCGAGCGCACTGCAGTTTCTCGGGGGGAACGGACAGTTCGGGCTCGACTCGGTACGCATGGCTCCCTCGGACAGCGGCCTCCGCTCGTTCGAGATCGCGGGGCTGGTGCGGACCTGGCGGAGCCAGCCGCTCACGGTGAGCCCGCGCAGCATCGCGTTGCGAAGCGGAGCGGAGGCGCAGCTTCCGGCGCAGTTCGATTTCTTTTCGACGAAGGGCCCGGCCGGGCTGAGGCCTCGCCTTCGAATCACGTACGTGCCGCAAACAAGCTACGGGTTGCCATGACCATGCGACGGATACTTCGACTCGCGCGCGCCGTTCGCGGTCGCACGGTACTTTCTTTCGCGTTGATCGCCGCGCCGGCGGTTGGGCTTCATGCGCAGTCGAATCTGAGCACGCAGGGATTTGGCTATCCGGTCGGCCAGCAGAGCGCGCGCTCGCTGGGTGCCGGTGGCGCGCTGAGCGAGATCGATCCGCTGTCGCCCGTCAACCCGGCCAGCCTCGCGTTGATCGGGTCGCGGATGCTGTACTTCCAGATCGAGCCGGAGTACCGCACCGTCACGACTGCCGCGGGCACCGAGCGCACGACCACGGCGCGCTACCCGAACGTCTTCGGCGCGTTGCCGATCGGCAGCAACTTTGTGGTGAGCCTCGGCGCGTCCACGCTGCTCGATCGGACGGCCACGACCTCGTTCAACTCGACGCAATTCCTGTCGGGCCACGATAGCGTGCCGATGACGACGACGTTCCACATCGACGGCGCCATGGACGACGTCCGCCTCGCCGGTGCGTGGGCGCCGGTGAGCTGGTTGCGCGTCGGCCTCGGAGTGCACGCCATCACGGGGCACAACCTGATCAACCTGTCGCAGAAGTTCGCCGATTCGGTCACGTTCGCGGCGTTCACGCAATCGCGCGTGCTCGGCTTCAGCGGCTCCGCGCTGTCGGCGGGTGTTCAGTTCGTGTCGCAGGCGTGGCTGGCGTCGGTATCGGCGCGCAAAGGCGGGTCGCTCAGCCTCAATGCCGAAGACACTGTGGTCTCGCGGGCGAGGGTTCCGGACCGGTTCGGTGGATCGATCGCCTACACCGGCATTGCCGGCTCGGCCATCTCTGTTCGAGCTGACCGTGACAGCTGGTCGGCGCTGGGCAACCTCGGATCGCCAGGGCTCATCGGCGTGGACGCATGGGACACCAGCATCGGCGCCGACATCGCTGGCCCGCGGTTCGGACAGCAGTCGCTGTATTTGCGCGGCGGCTTTCGCGATCGCACGCTGCCGTTCGAGGCCGCGAACCAGATCGTCCGTGAGAAGAGCTTCAGCGGCGGGTTGGGCGCCGCGTTCGCGAACGCGCACATCCTCGCCGATCTCGCCGTGGTTCACGCCAACCGCACTGCGGTCAACGTGCCCGCCACGGAGCACGCGTGGACGATCAGCATTGGACTCAGCGTTCGTCCGTGAGCCGGCCGTGGAACTCGACGCCCCGCTGCTCGCCACCGCACCGCTGATCCTCGTCGCGGACGACGTCGCGGCCAACGTGGAGCTGCTGTTCGACCAGCTCCACGTGCTGGGCTTCCGCGCGATCGCGGCGTCGGACGGGCCGAGCGCCCTGGCGGCCTGCTTCGAGCATCGTCCCGATCTGTGCATTCTCGACGTGTCGATGCCGGCGGGAGACCTGGGTGTCGACGACCGGTCCACCGGGTTCGAGGTCTGCCGCCGGATCAAGCGCGATCCGCGCACGAAGAGCATTCCGATCATCTTCGTCACGGCGCTAAACGACACGACCGATCGCGTGAAGGCGATCGAGGCAGGCGGCGACGACTTCCTCACGAAGCCGCACAACCGGTTGGTGCTCGGCGCGCGCGTGCGCAGCCTGCTCAAGCTCAAGGCGGCGACGGATTCGCTCGAGGACACGCTCCGCAAGCTGCGCGAAGTCGAAAAGATGCGCGACGATCTCATGAAGATGATCGTGCACGATCTCAAGACCCCGCTCACCGCGGTGCTCGCGACCACGGAGATGCTGATCGACGGCGACTTCGGCCCGCTCAACGACGAGCAGCGAAAGATGCTCGCCGACGCGGAGGGGAAGGCCGAAGATCTGCTGGCGCTCATCGGCGACCTGCTCGAGGTGTCGCGGATCGAAGAGGCCACGATGTCGCTCGACCTGCAGCCGATCGCGCCCGCGGCGCTCCTGAACGAAGTCGTCAATGAGTGGTCGATCCGCTTTCAGCAGGAGAAGGCGACGGCCACGGTCGACGTTGCCGACGACGCGCCGGTCTTCGAGGCGGACAAGGCGCTGCTCAAGCGCGTGCTCGGCAACCTCGTGCAGAACGCCGTGACGCATTCGGCGAACGACATCACGCTGCACCTGTCGGCGCGCGGGGAGGGCGATGGGATTTTGTTCACCATTGCCGACAACGGACCGGGCATTCCGCCGGAATACCACGAAGTGATCTTCCGCAAGTTCGAGCGCGTGAAGAACCCGAACATCCCGCGCACGCGCAGCTCCGGGCTCGGCCTGGCCTTCTGCAAGCTGGTGATCGACGCGCACGGAGGCCGCATCTGGGTGCAGAGCGGCGGCGACGGCGAGGGAAGCGCCTTTCACTTCACGCTCCCCATCCATCCGCCGCACCGCGAAGTGCGCGTCACGGCCGGCGGAGTGGTGCCGGCGTGAGGGTGTACCTGCGCACCTTCGGGTGTCGCGCGAACCAGTACGACACCGAAGCGGTTCGCACGATGCTCGAGGAGAGCGGCCACGCCATCGTGTCTTCGGCGGCCGACGCGGACGTTGCGGTGTTCAACAGCTGCGCGGTGACGTCGGACGCCGAGGCGGAGCTGCGAAAGGTCGTGCGGCGCGCGGCGCGGGAGCAGCCGGCGCTTCGGAGCGTCGTCATGGGCTGCGCCGCCGCGCTCGACGACGATCGGCCTGTGGCGCTCCAACTGCGCGGCCTGCCGTCGGTGGAGCAGGTCGTCGCCGGCGCGGACATGCCGGCGATCGCCGCGGCGCTCGCCCTGCCGCCGGGTTCGGCCAACGTCGTCACGCGCACGCAGAGTGGCACGCGTGCGCTGCTCCGCATCCAGGACGGCTGCGACGAGCACTGCACCTTCTGCGCGACGACGATGGCGCGCGGCGCGAGTCGCAGCCGCTCGCTCGACGACGTCGTGCGCGAAGCGGCCGGACTGGCCGAACGCCATCCGGAGATCGTGATCACCGGCATTCACATCGGCAGCTACGGCGCCGACATCGGCTCGTCGCTCGGCGCGTTGCTGACGCGCCTCGTGCGCGAGGTGCCGCAGGCGCGCTTTCGGCTGTCGTCGATCGAGGCGACGGAGCTCGACGACACGCTCGTCGATCTGCTCGCCGGTGCGCCGCGACAGCTCGTTCCTCACGTGCACGCGCCGCTCCAGAGCGGTTCCGATCCGTTGCTTCGGCGCATGGGGCGGAATTGGTATACAAGTGCTACTTATTCATCCGCCGTCGAGGCCCTGGCCGGCCGAATGAGCATTCTTGGATTGGGCGCCGACGTCATTGCCGGCTTTCCCGGCGAGACAGATGCCGACCATCGGGCAACAGTTGACTTAGTCAACTATTTGCCGTTCACGTACCTGCACGTGTTTCCGTACTCCGTGCGTCCAGGTACCGCGGCGGTCCGGCTGCCGAACCACGTAGCACCGCCGGTGGCGCAGCAGCGCGCGGCGGAGCTGCGCGAGATTGGTGCGCGGAAGGCCGCCGGCTACGCCGCCAGCCGCTCGGGCGGCACCGCGGACGTCGTCGTGCTCGGGTCGCGCGGGGAGCGCGAAGGGCTGACCGGAGATTATCTTACGGTCACCCCAGCCGACCCGTCGCTTCCGCGTGGAGCTCGCTTCACGGGCCGGCTCGCCATGGAGCGCGACCGCCTGCTCGCGCTGACCGCCGATTGCTGACCGCTGACCGCTGCTCATGACCGACCCTCGTCCCACCGTCTACGTCGAGACGTACGGCTGCCAGATGAACGTCAGCGACTCCGAGCTGATGCTCGGCAAGCTCGCGGCGCATGGCTATGACGCCGTCGATCATCCCGACGGTGCGGACGTCATCCTGGTCAATACCTGCGCCATTCGCGAGCACGCTGAAACGCGCGTCATCGGCCGGTTGGGTGAGCTCAGGCGCAACATGAAGCCGGGCGCGATCGTCGGCGTGACGGGGTGCATGGCACAACGGCTCGGCCCAGTGCTGCTCGAGAAGGCGAAGCACGTGAGCCTCGTCATCGGACCCGACGGCTATCGCGCGCTGCCCGCGCTGATCGACGGCGCGCGTCGCGGCCAGCGCGCCAGCGCCACCACCTTCGACCTCGAAGAGCACTACGAGGATTTCCAACCTCGGCGCTTCGACAACGTGAAGGCGTGGATTCCGGTGCAGCGCGGGTGCGACTATCGCTGCACCTACTGTATCGTGCCCACGACCCGCGGTCCCGAGCGCAGCCGCAAGCTCGCCGACGTCGTGCGCGAGACGGAGACCGTCGTCGCGGAGGGCATGTCGGAAGTCGTGCTGCTCGGACAGACGGTCAACTCGTACCACGACGGCGAGAGCGACTTCGCCGACTTGCTGCGGGCGGTGGGCGCGGTGCCCGGTGTGCGGCGCCTGCGCTTCACCAGCCCGCATCCGAACGACTTCAGCACCCGCGTGATCGCCGCCATGGCGACCGTCGACGCGGTGTGCGAGCACGTGCATCTCCCCATGCAATCCGGCTCGACGAAGATCCTCAAGCGCATGCTGCGCCGGTACACGCGCGAAGGCTACGTGGAGTGCGTCGACCGGCTGCGCAGCGCGATCCCCGGGCTGTCGGTGACGACGGACATCATCGTCGGCTTTCCCGGCGAGACCGACGAAGACTTCGAGGAGACGCTGTCCGTCGTGCGAGCGGTTGGATTCTCCGAAGGCTTCACCTTCAAGTTCTCGCCGCGCGACGGCACGCCGGCCACACGCATGCCCGCCGAGCTCACCGTGCCCGACGAGGTGGCGAGCGAGCGACTGGCCACCCTCGTCGCGACGATGCGGGCCCACTCGCGCGTCGAGAACATGGGACTGCTCGGCCGCCGCTGCGAGGTGCTCGTGGAAAAAGAAGCGCGCCGCGGCGGCGATCTCGTGCAGACGCGCACGCGTGACTTCAAGACTGTGCTCGTGCCGGGCGACGCGAGCATGATCGGCCAGTACTTGAACGTCGAGCTCACGGGCACCACCGGCTCGACGTTCACCGGACAGATCGTGAGCGAGCGCCGGCCGCTCCCGATGGCCGGGTGATTCCACTCGCAACGCAATGATGAGAGGCGTGGCGGCGCCGGAGCCGACACTCCGCGCCACATGCCTCTCGTCGCAATCGCACTCGCCGCATATGTCGCCGGCCTGCTGGCCGGCTTTGCCCATTCGGTAGTTCTCGCAATCGGCGGCCTCACGGCCGCCGTGGCGATCGGCATGCGGCGCGGCCGAGACGGAGGGCGGGCGTTTGCGCTCGGCGCGCTGGTCGTCGCCGGCGGGTTGGTGGCCGCGACCGCGACGGCGACCGACGAGCGCTGTCTCGCCACGGCGGCGCATCGAGTCGTGTTGACGCTCGTGCTCGACGACAGCGTTGGACCGGGCACCAACGGCCGCGCGCGTCTCGACGGGTGCGAGGGCTCGGCATGGCTCGCGGTGGAGCAGGGCGAGGCGAGCGCGGGCAGTACCATCACGGCGCGCGGCGAGATCTTCGCGTCGCAGCGTGGGCTCCTCGTGCAACACGCGGCGATCGTCGTGGTGCGAGGTCCGCCGCTGCTGGGCCGATTGCGCACGGCCGCGGGCCACGCCATCGATCGAACGTTTCGCGGCGACGCACCCCTCGTACGCGCCTTGCTGATTGCCGACCGCCGAGAGCTGACTCCTGAAGTGCGCGACAGCTTCGCCGCGGCCGGTCTCGCGCACATTCTCGCCATCGCCGGGCTGCACATCGGGATCATCGCCGCGGCGTTGGCATTGGCGCTCGAGCTCTCCGGCGTGCCGCGCCGCCGCGCCGCGGTGGTCACGATCGTCGTCGTGATCGCCTACGTCGCAATGATCGGCGCACCCATTCCCGCGCTTCGTTCGGCGACGATGTTGACGACGCTTCTCCTCAGCCGTCTCGTGCAGCGTCCCACGTCGCGGTGGGCCATCGTGGCGCTCGGCGCGTCGCAGCCCGTGCTCGCGCCGCGCGTCGTGCTCGATGCCGGGTATCAGTTGAGCGTCGTCGGCGTCGCGGCGATGATCGCCGGCGCGCGGCTGAGCAAGCGGCTCGGTGCGCACCGGCGGTCCGAGATCGTGAAGGCCATTCTCGTGACGTTGATCGGCACGACGGTCGCGACGATTGCCTCGGCGCCAATCGTGGCGTGGGTGTTTGGGCGGGTCAGCGTGATCGCGCCGCTGAGCAATCTCGCGGCGGCGCCGCTCATCGCGCTGGCGCAGCCAATGATCTTTTGCGGGTTGGTGCTTTCGCCGATCCATCCGCTCGCCGCGCTCATCGCCGACGCGGCGCATCCGATCCTCGCCGGCCTCACGTTCGTCGCGACGACGAGCGCGTCGATCCCGAACGCCTCGATCACCGTGGCCCCCACGGCGATCGCCGCGCTCATCGCGTGTGCGATGTCAGCGGGAGTGCTCGTCGCCTGTCTGTTAGCGGAGTGGACGCGTCCCGCGATCGTGGCGTCGCTCGCGGCGATGTTGCTCGTGTGGCTGCCCGTCGCGCCGGCCGAAGAAGGGCTCGTCGAGCTGCACATGATCGACGTGGGGCAGGGCGACGCGATCGCGCTGCGTACGCCGCACGCCCACTGGATTCTCTTCGACGCGGGCGGCGCCTGGCGCGGTGGCGACGCCGGACGCTCCACCGTGATTCCATACCTCGGGCGGCGCGGCGGCACGCTCGATCTGTTCGTGCTGTCGCATCCGCACACGGACCACGTGGGAGGCGCGCCGAGCATTTTGCGAGCGCTGCATCCCGCCGCGTACGTGGATGCGGGCTTTCCCGGACCCGCGGAGTCGTATCGTGCGTCGCTGGACGCAGCCCGTGACGCGCACGTGCGCTGGGTGCGCGCACATCCCGGCGATACGCTCACCATCGATGGCGTCGCGCTCTCCTTTCTCGCGCCCGATTCGGCGTGGACCGCGGGGCTGGTCGATCCCAACCTCGCCAGTGTGGTCGCGCTCGTTCGGGTCGGCAACGTTCGGATGCTCCTCATGGGCGACGCCGAGCGGCCCGAGGAAGACTGGCTCCTCGCGCACGACTCGGCCGCACTGTCGGCCGATGTACTGAAGGTGGGACACCACGGCAGCGCGACCAGCAGTACGCCGCGCTTCCTCCGCGCCGTGCGCCCGCGGCTCGCGCTCGTCTCGGTGGGGGCGGGGAATAGCTACCACCTGCCGTCGCCCGACATCATGCGTGCCCTCGCCGCGCAGGGGGCGCAAGTATTGCGCACCGACCGCCTGGGAACGATCGTCGCCCGCACCGATGGACACCGGATCTTCGTGGAGACCGCAGGAGACGCATGGGAATTGCCGCCGCGCTCACAACGGCCCTGATCGGCCGGCCGACGGAGCTTCCCGCGGATCTTCTCGAGCGGTATCCCGAGCTCGCGCGGGCCACCTGGCGGCGCGGCGGATTGCCGGTGCGCGTCGGAGGGTGGTGCCTCGGGCGGGCGTCGGTGTCGGCGATCACGCTGTGGCACACGATCTGGCTCGCGCCGAACGTCTCGCCGTCGGACGAATTGCTCTTGCACGAGCTCCGACACGTCGACCAGTTTGAAGCGAGTGCGCTGTTCCCGCTGGCGTACCTATGGCAGTCGCTACGCCACGGCTATGTTAGGAATCGCTTCGAGGTCGACGCGCGCCAGTACGCCGCGCGACGTGTTCGAGAACCGTAATAACTCTTCTTCCGAGAGGATGCTCAACGTGGTCAAGCATACCGCAACGTCGGTGGTCACCATCGAACGTTTCATCATCGAAGAGGAGCGCAACCATCCCGAAGCGACGGGTGAGTTGTCGGGCATTCTGTACGATCTCGGGCTCGCGGCGAAGATGATCGCCAACAAGGTGCGCAGCGCGGGCCTCGCCGACATTCTCGGCGCCACCGAGAACGAAAACGTGCAGGGCGAAGTGCAGCAGCGGCTCGACGTGCTCTCGAACGACATCATCGTCAAGGCGATGGATCACGGCGGACGCCTCTGCGCCATGGCGTCTGAGGAGGAGCCGGGGATCATTCAGATCCCCGATCAATTCCGCTGCGGCAAGTATTGTCTCATGTTCGACCCGCTCGACGGCTCGTCGAACATCGACGTCAACGTGCCGGTGGGCACGATCTTCTCCGTCGTTCGCAAGATCACGCGCGGCCGCCACGGCGAGCTCGAAGACATGCTCCAGCCGGGGCGCCGCCAGGTAGCGGCGGGCTACGTGATCTACGGATCGAGCACCATGATGGTGTACACCACCGGGCAGGGCGTGCACGGGTTCACCCTCGACCCGTCGATCGGCGAGTTCCTGCTCTCCCATCCGAACATTCGGATTCCGGAGAACGGCCGATATCTCTCGGTGAACGACTCGTACGAGCAGCTCTGGAGCGACGGCGTGCGCACCGTGATGCGGAAGTACAAGGGGCTCGACGGCGACCACAAGGCGCTGAGCACGCGCTATGTCGGCTCGCTCGTGGCCGACTTCCATCGCAACCTGCTCGGCGGCGGAATCTTCGCCTATCCCGCGAACCAGAAGAACCCGCGCGGCAAGCTGCGCCTGTTGTACGAAGCGAACCCGTTGGCATTCATCGTCGAGCAGGCGGGCGGCGCCGCATGCGACGGCACGCAGCGCGTTCTCGACGTGCAACCCACGGAGCTACATCAGCGGACGCCGCTGTACATCGGGAGCAAGAATGAAGTGGAGCTCGCGCAGCGCGTGTTGAGCCAACCGGCGGAGCTGGTGGGCGCGTAGCATCGAGGGTTCCGGGCCAGCTGGGCGAATCACTCTAGCGCGAAGGTCGCTGAAAAGCCTCCACGAAGTCCCCTTTTCTCCGTGTGAGGCTTTTCAGCGCGCGTCAGGATAGAGTGATTCGTCGCAAGCGTGTTACGGCAACAACGCACTCTGCTTGCCGTTCCCACCCAGCGTGTACTTCGTGATCCACTCGTACTCGCGGCGCATCTTGTCGAGCTGGTGGTAGTACTCGCCGAAGCCGTGCCCCTCGCGCGGATAGAACACCAGCTGCACCGTTTTGCCGCGGTCTTTCAGCGCACGGTAGTACTCCATCGCCTGGCCCGTCGGCACGCGTTCGTCGCTGCCGCCGTGGAGAATCAACAGCGGCGTCGTGACCTGATCGGAGAACGTGATCGCCGAGCGCGCGCGGTAGAAGTCGAGCGTCTTCTGCGTGGGAACGCCGCTGAAGAAGGTGCCGATGTAGCCCGGGATGTCGGTCGTGCCGTACATGCTCTGCAGGTCCGACAGGCCGGCGCCCATGCGCGCCGCCTTGAAGCGGCTCGTCTGGCTCACCGTCCACGCGGTCATGTACCCGCCGTAGCTCCATCCTTCGAACGCGAGCTTGGTCGAGTCGGCGACGCCGCGGCGCACCAGCTCGTCCACGCCGGTCATGATGTCGCGGTAGTCGCCGCCGCCCCAGTCCATGATGTTCGCGCGCGTGAACTTCTCGCCGTAGCCCGTACTGCCGCGCGGGTTCGGGTAGAGCGTCGCCCAGCCCGCGCCAGCCCACACCTGTCCAGGCGATCCCCAATTCGCCTTGAAGCCGGCGTTCGAGGCGCCCGTGGGGCCGCCGTGCGCTTCGACGAGCAACGGATACCGCTGGCCCTGCACGTACCCCACCGGCTTGACCAGGATGCCCTCGACCGGCGTGCCGTCGGTGCTCTTCCACGTCACGATCTCGGTCTCACCGAGCGCGATGTCGCGCAGCTGCGGGTTGACGTCGGTGAGCTTCTGCTCGCCGGAGAAGGGCGCCTTGGAGACGTAGACGTCGGCCGATGCCATCGGCGAGTCCATCGCGAACGCCACCGTTTGTCCATCGGCGGAGAATGAGAGTCCTCGAAGGAGCGTTTTATCAATGACCCGGGTGAGGGCCGCCGACGCGACGTTGTAGGTGTACACCGCGTTGTAGGCGCGTTCGCCGGTCGTGAAGATCAGCGCCTTGCCGTTGGGCAGCCAGGTCGGCGCGCCCTCGGAGATATCCGCCTTCGGGTCGTACACGTCCTTCGTCGTGCGCGCCGCCACGTCGTAGAGCAGGAGGTGGTTGTTCCCGATCTGCACGTCCGAGATGCTGTCGGCGCGCGCCTTGTGGCTCTGCGGGAGAATCGTGTAGGCGAGCGTCTGCCCATCGGGAGACCAGGCGGGCGTCGACGCCACGTCGGACGTTCCCGAAATCTTCTCGTTGCGACGGTCGGCAACATTCACGATGTACGCGTTCGTCCGCGTCTCGCGGAGCAGCGTCGTGGGCGACGCCTGGTAGGCCAAGCGCTGCCCGTCGGGCGACCAGGTTGGCGCACCCTTTACCGTGAAGTCGCCGTGCACGAGCTCCGTCGACTTCTTCGTGCCCACGTCGACCATCCATACATGTGAGAGGCGCAGCCCGCCTTCGTACACCTGCGGATCGTCGCGGCGCTTCCGCTTTGCGTCGTCTTCCTTGGCCAGCGAGTCGACCGCGAGGAAGGCGATGCGGCTGCCGTCCTTCGACCACGCGAATCCGCTGATCGGCTCGTGGGAGCTCGTGAGCTGATACGCTTCGCCGCCGCTCATCGGAAGAATCCAGACCTGCGTCTTCACGTCCTCACCGGTGCCGCGCGCCGTGAGGAACGCGAGCGAGCGTCCGTCGGGCGACCAGGCCGGCGACGACTCGCCGCGCTCGCCGAAGGTGAGCTGCCGCGGAGCACCGCCGTTCGTCGGCACCACCCAGACGTGCGAGCGCACGTCGTGCTTGTCGCCCTTGGCGGTATCCGGCTTGGTCGGATCGCTCGAGGCGCGCGCATTCGGGTGCTCCCATCCACTCACCGCGTACGCGACCTGCGAGGCATCGGGAGACAGCGCGACTGCGCCGACGTTCTTGAGCTCCATGATGTCGTTGAACGTCATCGGACGCTTGCCTGCCTGGGCGTGCGTCACGGAGGCGCCGAGCGACACGAGCAGAGAGCCCGTGGTGAAAATGCGGAGACCGGTCATCGAAAGCTCTCGCCAGTGGAGGGATGCATGGGCGTAACGGCGTCTGCGCCGTGCTTGATGCTACGGTCCGGATCGAAACACGGCAACCGCCGTCGAGACCGGCACTCGTTACTTTCTATGCATGTCGGAGCGCGAATTCACCACGCCGTCGGGCTTTCCCGTTCGACCGGTCTATCGGCCGGACGACGATCCCGTTGACTATGCCGGGGACCTGGGCGACCCCGGCCAGTTCCCGTATACCCGCGGCGTTCAGCCGACGATGTATCGTGGACGGCTCTGGACCATGCGGCAGTACGCCGGCTTCGGCACGGCGGCCGAGACCAACCGGCGCTTCCGCATGCTGCTCGACGCCGGCCAGACCGGGCTGAGCGTCGCGTTCGACTTGCCCACCCAGATGGGCATCGACTCCGACTCGCCGCGCGCGTTGGGCGAGGTGGGGCGCGTGGGTGTCGCGATCGATACCGTCGAAGACATGCACGTCCTGCTCGAGGGCATCCCGCTCGAGAAAGTCTCGACGTCGATGACGATCAACGCCACGGCGTCGACGCTGTTGGCCATGTACATCGTCGTCGCCGAAGAGCGCGGAATTCCGCGCGATCGCGTGAGCGGAACGATCCAGAACGACATTCTGAAGGAGTACATCGCGCGCGGCACGTACATCTACCCGCCGGAGCCGAGCCTCGCGCTGATCTCCGAGATCTTCCGCTTCTGTGCGGCCGACGTGCCGAACTGGAACCCCATCTCGATCTCGGGCTATCACATTCGCGAGGCGGGGGCGACGGCGGTACAGGAGCTGGCCTTCACGTTCGCGAACGCGATCGAGTACGTGACGCGCGCGATCGACACGGGGCTCGGCGTGGACACGTTCGCTCCGCGGCTGTCCTTTTTCTTCGCCGCGCACAATGACCTGTTCGAGGAAGTGGCGAAGTTCCGCGCCGCGCGCCGGCTCTACGCGCGCATCATGCGCGATCGCTTTCAATCGAGCGAGGCCAGCGCGCGACTGCGCTTTCACACCCAGACGGGCGGCGTCACGTTGCAGGCGCAGCAACCGCTGAACAACGTCGTGCGCGTCACGGTGCAGGCCCTCGCCGCCGTGCTCGGCGGCACGCAGTCGCTCCACACCAACGGTTACGACGAAGCGCTGTCGCTTCCCACCGAAGAGGCGGCGACGCTGGCGCTGCGCACGCAGCAGATCGTCGCCAACGAATCGGGCGCGGCGCTCACGGCCGACCCGCTCGCAGGCAGCTACTACGTCGAGCATCTCACGAATGAGCTGGAGCGGAAAGCGGTCGAGCTGCTGCAGAAGGTCGACGAGCTGGGCGGCGCGGCGAAGGCGATCGGCGCGTCGTTCTTTCAGGAAGAGATCGCGCGGAGCGCGTACGAGTACCAGCTCAGCGTCGAAAGCGGCAGAACGGTGATCGTCGGCGTGAACAAGTACGCAGACGCCAACGACCCGCCGGTGATCGCGACGCCTGACTATTCGGCGCTGGAACGCGACCAGGTGCAGCGCCTGGCCGCGGTGCGCGCGGCGCGCGATCCGCAGCGCGTTGCCGCCGCGATGGCGGCCCTGCGCGAGGGGAGCCGAGCGTACGCGGCGCCGTCGTCGGCGTCGCGCGTGCCGCGCGCGCCGCTCATGGCGCTCATCATCGACGCCGTCCGCGCTCGCGCGAGCGTCGGCGAGATTGCCGACACGCTGCGTGACGAGTGGGGAACGTACCATCCGGCATAGGGCGGTCACCCTTGTACGACCCACGCCGCGGGGCTAATTTTGGACACTCCCGCACGCCCGCCTAAGTCATAGCCGAATGCCGACTTACGAGTATCGCTGCCCTAACGGACACAAGTTCGATCGCATGGCCAAAATGAGCGAATCCGCGGCCGAGCTCCCCTGTCCGGAATGCGGGGAAATCGCCGCGCGGCAACTCTCGGGCGGCGCGGGACTGGTCTTCAAGGGCTCTGGCTTCTACCTCACCGACTACGGCAAGAATGCGCACCGCGCCGGCGGCGGCGAGACCGTAGCAGCCGCGGAAAAGAAGAGCGGTGAGTCGGGCGGCGGCGAGAAGAGCGACAAGGGTGGCGAGTCCAAGCCTTCGGAGTCGAAGTCCGAGAGTAAGTCCGCCGAATCGAAGCCGAGCGAATCGAAATCGAGCGAATCGAAATCGAGCGAATCGAAGTCGAGCGAATCGAAGTCGACCGAGTCCAAGTCCAAGCCCAGCGCGTCGCCGGGAACGTCGAGCTCCTCCAGCACCAAGTCCGACAAGTAATGGACGGTACGGATCTTCTCCGCGCGGAGCTGAGACGCGCCGCGCAGTCGCTCGGCGCGCCTGACGACGTCGACCCGGTGATCGAACGGCCGCGCGACCCGTCGTTCGGCGACTGGGCGACGAGCCTCGCGATGGTGCTCGCCAAGCGCCTCGGCACGAAGCCGCGCGACCTTGCGCAGGCAATCATCGAGCGGCTGGATTTCGCGCGCGCCGGCATCAGCGCGGCCGACATCGCCGGCCCGGGGTTCATCAACTTCCGCGTCGCGGCCGACGTCTTCGCCGAGGGACTCCGTGCGTTGATCGCCGCCGGCGACCAGTACGGCCGGTCGAATGCCGGCAACGCCTGCCCGGTGAACATCGAGTTCGTGTCGGCGAATCCCACCGGCCCGCTGCACGTGGGCCACGGACGCCAGGCGGCGATCGGCGACGCGATCTCGTCGCTGCTCGGCGTCACGGGCTGGCGGGTGACGCGAGAGTTCTACTACAACGACGCCGGCGCGCAGATCATGAATCTCGCGCTCAGCGTCCAAGCGCGCGTGCGCCAGTTGGGCGGCGTGGACGCGGCGATGCCGGAGAGCGGCTACCACGGCGAATACATTCGCGATCTCGCGCAGTGGTACATCGACGAGCACTCGTCCGACCCGAACGCCGACGACCTCGACGCCGTGCGCCAGTTCGCCGTTCGCGAGCTGCGCAGGGAACAGGATCTCGATCTGCAGGCGTTCGGCGTGAAGTTCGACGTGTACTTCCTCGAGTCGTCGTTGTACTCGGACGGGCGCGTCGACGACGCGATCAAGCGGTTGATCGCCGCCGGCCACACGTACGAGAAAGACGGCGCACTCTGGCTCCGCACCACCGATTTCGGCGACGACAAGGATCGCGTCATGCGCCGCAGCGCCGAGAAGGGTGGCGAGCCGACGTACTTTCTGCCCGACGTCGCCTACCACATCACGAAGTGGGAGCGGGGGTTCGCGCGCGCCATCAACGTGCAGGGCGCCGATCACCACAGCACCGTCACGCGCGTGCGCGTCGGCCTACAGGCGCTCGACATGGGGATCCCGCAAGGCTACCCCGAATACGTGCTGCACCAGATGGTGACCGTGATGCGCGCCGGCGAAGAGGTCAAGATCTCGAAGCGCGCCGGCAGCTACGTCACGGTGCGCGATCTGATCGACGAGGTGGGCCGCGACGCGGTGCGCTATTTCTTCCTCATGCGGAAGGGCGACTCGCAGCTCGTGTTCGACGTGGACGTCGCGCGGTCGCAGTCGGACGAGAATCCCGTGTACTACATCCAGATGGCGCACGCGCGCGTGTCGGGAATCTTTCGCGTGGGCGAGATCGACGCAACGGCGATCACCGGCACCGACGTGGACCTGTCCGTGCTCTCGCTGCCCGAAGAGCAAATTCTCATCAAGGCGCTCCTCGACTATCCCGCGCTCGTCGCCGGCGCCGCCGAGGCGCTCGAGCCGCATCGCGTCGCAACCTATTTGCACGATACCGCGGGGAAGATCCACCTGTGGTATCACAAGGCGCACGTGCTGAACGAGCCGGAGCCGATCCTGCGCGCGCGGTTGGTTCTCGCTCGCGCCTCGCAGCTCGTGTTGCGCAACGGTCTCGATCTCCTCGGCATCACCGCTCCCGAGCGGATGTAGTCCCTGAGCGCCGTTCACTATCCTCCTGTATCCTGAGACATGTCCGTCCTCGTCGTAGGTTCCGTCGCGCTCGATTCGGTCGAGACGCCATTCGGCAAAGCCGACAACGTGCTCGGCGGCTCGGGCACGTTCTTCTCGGCATCGGCCAGCCATCTGTCGCCGGTGCAGCTGGTCGGTGTGGTCGGCACAGACTATCCGATGGACACGCTGAAGACCGCGTTCGCCAACCGGCCCATCGACATCGCGGGCCTCGAGAGCGCCGAGGGCGCGTCGTTCCGCTGGCGCGGCCGCTATCGCCACGACCTGAACGTCGCCGAGACGCTGGAGACGCACCTCGGTGTCTTCTCCAACTTCCGCCCGAAGATTCCTGAGCAGTTTCGGAACGCGCCCTTCGTCTTCCTCGGCAACATCGATCCGCGGCTCCAGCTCGACGTGCTCACGCAAGTGGCCAAGCCGAAGCTCGTGGCCTGCGATACGATGAACTTCTGGATCGAGAGCCGCCGGCCCGATCTCATGAAGTTGTTGGAGCACGTCGACCTGATCACGCTCAACGACGCGGAAGCGCGGCAGCTCACGGAAGAGGCGAACATCGTGAAGGCGGCGCGCTGGATCATGCAGCACGGACCGAAGCACGTCGTGATCAAGAAGGGCGAGCATGGTGCGTTCATGTTCACGAAGGACACGATCTTCTTCTCGCCGGCGTATCCGCTCGAGTCGGTGTTCGATCCCACGGGTGCCGGCGATTCGTTCGCCGGCGGGTTCATGGGCTATCTGGCGAAGAGCGGCGACCTCTCCGAGGCGAACCTGCGCCGCGCCGTGGTCTACGGCTCGGCGATGGGCTCGTTCGCCGTCGAGAAGTTCTCCGTCGAGCGGTTGCTGGAGATCACCCCCGAGGACATCAAGCGCCGCGTGGGAGACATTCACCGGTTGTGCAACTTCGAGCAGGACGTGGCGTGAGCGACTCGCTGGACTATCGCTCGGCAGGCGTCGACATCGACGCGGCCGAGGATTCGAAGCAGCGCATCAAGGCGCACGTGCTCTCGACGCTCACGGCGGGAACTCGCGGCGAGTTCGGCGGCTTCGGTGGCATGTTCCGCGTGCCCACCGACGTTCCCAAGCCAGTGCTCGTGTCGAGCGCCGATGGCGTCGGAACCAAGGTGAAGGTGGCGATCGAAGCGGGGCGGTACGACACGGTGGGCCACGATCTGGTCAACCACTGCGTGAACGACATCCTGGTGCAGGGCGCGTCGCCGCTCTTCTTCCTCGACTACGTCGCGTTCGGCGCGCTCGATCCGGCGGCCGTGGAGGGAGTGGTGGCCGGCGTGGCCGCGGGTTGCCGCGAGAACGGCTGCGCGCTGCTCGGTGGCGAAACGGCGGAAATGCCGGGTGTATACACGCCGCCTGATTACGATTTGGCGGGCTTCATCGTCGGTTATGTGGATGAGGACGCCGTTCTTGGACCCCAACGGGTTCAAGCGGGCGACGTGCTCATGGGCTTCGAGAGCAGCGGACTGCATACGAACGGATATTCGTTGGCGCGCCGCATCGTGTCGGAGCGAATGAAATTGCAGGTCGCCGATCCGTTCCCCGGCGAGGGAAAAACGGTTGGCGAAGTGTTGTTGGCGGTCCATCGCTCCTATCTGTCCGCGCTGAGGCCGGTGTTGCCCAAAGTGCATGCTATGGCACACATTACGGGCGGCGGAATCCCCGGAAACCTCAACCGGGCTCTACCGCCCCATCTCGACGCGGTCGTGGAAACATCCAGCTGGAAGATCCCCAATCTCTTCCAGCAGCTCGAGCAAGCTGGCGGCGTCGATCGCCGCGAAATGTTCAGAACGTTCAACATGGGAGTCGGCATGATCGTTATCGCCGCCGAGTCGCATGCGGCTGACATTCTCGATTCCGCAGCCGCGCACGGTGTGCGCGCGTGGCGGCTCGGAGACGTGCAGTCAGGCACTGGTCAGGTCATTCTCAACTAGGAGAGAACTCGAATGAAGAAAGGCTTCGTCATGGCCGGTCTCGGCCTCGCGTTGTCGGCGGGTAGCGTGGCGGCGCAGGGGCTGTCGCAGTCCGTATGCCCGGCGGGCACCACGACGCTTGGAATTCCGAGCTCGCAGAGAGTCGCGCAGGACGCCTGTCAGCAGGCGTACGACTTGTATCAGGTCATGGCTCCGCAGCTCGGTCTCGCCCTCGCCGGCGGCAACGCGACGATCGGTCAGGGCAGCGTGCTCGGTGGCCTGGGACACTTCTCGGTCGGCGTCCGCGGCAACGTGTTCAACGGCATGCTGCCGCAGGTCGACAAGTTCACGCAGAACACGAACGGTGCGCGCCAGAGTGTGCTCCCGGCGAAGAGCCAGGTGCTCGGCCTGCCGACCGCCGACGCCGCGATCGGCATCTTCAAGGGGCTCCCGCTGGCGCTCACGAACATCCTCGGCATCGATGCGCTCGTGAGCGCGTCCTACGTGCCGTCGATCACCGCGAGCAACGTGTCGATCACGCCGGACAAGAACTGGCAGTTCGGCTACGGCGCGCGCGTTGGGCTGCTGTCGGAGTCGATCGTCGTGCCGGGCGTGTCCGTCACTTGGATCGAGCGCGACCTGCCGACCACCACGATTCTCGGCACGTCGAACGGGAACTCGCTCACGGTCGCGGACGCAAAGGTGAAGACCTCGGCGTGGCGCGTCGTGGCAAGCAAGAGCTTCATCATCTTCGGCCTCGCCGCCGGCGTGGGTCAGGACAGCTACGATCAGTCGGCCGCCATCTCGGCCACGGTGTCGCAGGGCGGATTCACCGGCACCACGAGCGTGCCGAACACCTCGCAGACGCTCAAGCGCACGAACGCGTTCTTCGACGCGTCGCTCAACCTGCCGCTGTTCAAGATCGTCGGCGAAGTCGGCCAGGCGAGCGGCGGAACGGTGAACACGTACAACTCGTTCTCCGAAGGTCGCGCCGACCGGTCGCAGGTCTACGGCTCGGTGGGTCTCCGCCTGAGCTGGTAATGCACGAATGAGGGACGTCGCGCCGTCGACCGAGGTCGACTCGGTCCACATGCGACGCGCCCTCGCTCTCGCCCATCGCGGGTGGGGACAGACGGCGCCGAACCCCATGGTCGGCGCCGTCGTCGTTGCCGGAGGTGATGTCGTCGGCGAAGGCTATCACGCCCGCTATGGCGAGGCGCACGCCGAAGTCGTGGCGCTCCAACACGCGGGCAAACGCGCGCGCGGCTCCACCATGTACGTGACGCTCGAGCCGTGCGCGCACCATGGCAAGACGCCTCCCTGCGTGGATGCAGTGATCGCGGCCGGCGTGGCGCGCGTCGTCATCGCGGTGCGCGATCCGAGTGCGATCGCGCGCGGCGGAATCGACAAGCTCCGCGCGGCGGGGATTCACGTCGACGTCGGCGCCGAACATGAGGCGGCGCTCGAGCTCAACGCGCCGTTCTTCAACGCGCACGCGTCGACCCGGCCATGGGTCACGCTCAAGCTCGCGCTCTCGGCCGACGGCCGCATTGCCGATCCCACCGGGCAGCAGCGGTGGATCACCGGCGTGGAATCGCGCGCCGAAGTGCATCGGCTGCGGGCCAACGCCGACGCCATCGCGGTGGGCATCGGCACGGTGCTCGCCGACGATCCGTCGCTCACCGTACGCGATGCGGCGCCGCCGCGCGTGGTGCCGCGGCGAATCGTGTTCGACTCGTCGCTGCGCACGCCGCTCGACTCGGCGCTCCTCCGCACCGCGCACGACGTTCCGACCACGATCGTGGTGCCGAGCCTCTCCCGGCTCGGCGACCGACTGGAGGCCGTGAAGCGCGCGGGCGTGCGCGTGCTCGAAGCGCCGTCGCTCGACAGCGCGCTCCGCACGCTGCGCGAGGAAGAAGTGCGTTCGCTGTTCGTCGAGGGCGGTCCGCGCCTGACTGGGTCGCTGCTCCGCAATTCGCTGGTGGACCGCCTCATTATCTTTCGGTCATCCGCCGTCCTGGGTGACGGCGCCCCGGCCGCGTTCGAGTTCTCGCCGCCGGGCTTCGCATCGTCGCTCGCCGGCTTCCGCATCGTCGAGGAGCGGCGGTTCGGAGACGATCTCATGACCATCTACGCGCTCGAGGACGTACCGTGTTCACCGGATTGATCGACGACGTTGGGGTCATCGCGGAGGTCAGCGAGACCGAGGCGGGGCGCGAGTTCCGCATCGACTGCCGCTACTCCGACCTCGCCGACGGCGAATCGATCGCCGTGAACGGCGCGTGCCTCACGGTTCGCGAGCAAGGTCCCGGCTGGTTCACCGTTGCCGCGGTCGTCACGACGCTCGGCCGCACGACGATTGGCGGGTGGCGCGCCGGCCGGAAGGTGAACCTCGAGCGCGCGCTTCGTGTGGGCGACCGGCTCGGGGGTCATTTCGTGCAAGGCCACGTAGACGGCGTCGCGACGGTGGAAGACGTGCGCCAGCAAGATGATGCGCGCCTGGTTGACCTTGCTCTGCCGACGGGGCTCGCCGAGCTTACGGTACGGCACGGCTCGATCACTATTGATGGGGTCAGCCTGACCGTCAACGCGCTGCCGGGCCCGGATCTGCTTCAGGTGTCCTTGATCGAGTACACCCTTCGGCACACGACCTTCGCCGACCTCGTGGTCGGTGACCAGGTGCACGTCGAGGCCGACATGCTTGGGAAATACGTTCAGCGTTTGCTCAAGGAATCGACATGGTCTTCGGAACGATAGAACAGGCGATCGACGACGTTCGCAACGGCAAGTTCGTGATTGTCGCGGACGACGAGGATCGGGAGAACGAAGGGGATCTCATCTGTGCGGCGGAGCTCATCACGCCCGAGATGGTGAATTTCATGATCAAGAAGGCGGGCGGTCTCGTCTGTCTCGCCCTCACCGGCGAGCGGGTGGACTCACTCGGGCTCGCCCCCATGGCCGAGACCAATCCCGACGATTACCGCACCGCGTACACCGTGAGCATCGACGCGTCGTCGCGCTTCGGCGTGACCACGGGCATCAGCGCCGCCGATCGCGCGACGACGATTCGCGTTGCCGTGGATCCGGCCGCCGTACCGTCGGACCTGCGCCACGGAGGACACATTTTTCCGTTGCGCGCTCGCGAAGGCGGCGTGCTTCAACGCGTCGGCCATACGGAGACCGCGGTCGATCTCGCGCGGCTGGCCGGCTTGCAGCCCGCCGGCGTGATCTGTGAGGTGCTGAATGAAGACGGCACCACGGCCAGGCGGCCGCAGCTCGAGGCGTTCGCGCAGGAGCACGGCATCACCTTCGTCAGCGTCGCGCAGCTCGTGGCGCACCGGCTGCAGAAGGAGCGGCTCGTGCATCGCGTCGCCGAAGCGCGCTTGCCGACCGAGCATGGCACGTGGCGTATCGTCGGCTACAAGAACGACGTCGACTCGCACGAGCACGTGGCGCTCGTGCACGGCGACATCAGCAGTGGCGAGAACGTGCTGGTGCGGATGCACTCGAAGTGCCTCACCGGCGACGTCTTCCATTCGATGCGCTGCGACTGCGGATGGCAGCTCGACAAGGCCATGGAGATGATCGCCGGCGAAGGGCGCGGCGTGATCGTGTATCTCGACCAGGAAGGACGGGGGATTGGTTTGCTGAACAAGCTCAAGGCGTACGAGCTCCAGGACAAAGGCGCCGACACCGTGGAAGCAAACGAGCAGCTCGGCTTCAAGCCCGATTTGCGCAACTACGGCATCGGCGTGCAGATCCTGCTCGACCTCGGCCTCAAGTCGATCCGTCCGATCACGAACAATCCGCGCAAGATGGTGGGCCTCGAGGGATATGGGCTCCGCCTTGGCGAGCGCGTCTCGATCATTCAGCCTGCGCACGATGAGAACGCGGATTATCTGCGGACGAAGCGCGACAAGCTCGGACACCTGCTCGCGTCGTAATGGCTGAATTCTCAGGAACGCCAGCCGGCGAGCATCGCCGCTTCGCCGTCGTCGCCAGCCGCTTCAACAACCAGATCGTCGAAAAGCTCGTCGATGGTGCGCTGGACGCTCTCGTGCGGCACGGCGTCGCCGTGACCGACGTGGACGTCGTATGGGTGCCGGGCGCATGGGAGCTGCCGCTCGCGGCGCGGCGGCTGCTCGCCTCGGAGCGGTACGACGCGCTCGTCGCCGTCGGCGCGGTGATTCGCGGCGACACGCCGCACTTCGACTTCGTCGCCGGCGAAGCGTCGCGCGGACTGCAGACGGCGAGCGTGGAGTTCGATACGCCGATCGGCTTCGGGTTGCTCACCTGCGACAACGACGAGCAGGCGGAAGCGCGCGCCGGTGGCGCGCATGGCAACAAAGGATGGGATGCGGCGCTCGCCGCGCTCGAGATGGCCGATCTTTTTGGACGCATGGATGCCGCGGACGAGAGTTGAAACGCGCGCACGCGCTCGCGTGCTCCAAGCGCTCTACGCATGGGACCTTCGCGGCGAGCAGCAGCTCGAGCGCGTCGCTACGCAGATCTGGGACGACCTCTCGGTGCCCCCCGACGAGCGAAAGCTCGCCAGCCAGTTCGTGCGCACGCTGACGAAGCACGGCACGGAGCTCGATGCCGAGATCACCGAGGTCACCGCGAACTGGCGGCTGGAGCGGCTCGGCGTGATCGACCGCTGCGTGTTGCGTCTCGCCGCCGCGGAGCTGCAGCACGGCGAGACGCCGCCGCGCGTCGTCATTCAAGAGGCGGTACGTCTGGCCGAGCGGTATGGATCGGTGAAGAGCGCGAAGTTCGTGAACGGCGTGCTCGACGCGCTCGCCCGCCGCATGGGGCGAATGTAGTGAAAATTCTGCTCGTCAACTGGCAGGATCGCGAGAACCCGCAGGCTGGCGGCGCCGAGATTCACCTGCACGAGATCTTCGGCCGGTTGGCGGCGAGCGGGCATGACGTGCGGCTCCTCTGCGGCGGATGGCCGGGCTGCCCGCCGCGCACGGAGCTCGACGGCATCGACGTGCACCGCGTCGGCACCCGGCACACGTTTCCATTTTTCGCACATCGCTACTATATCGAGCATCTTTGTGATTGGCCCGACGTGCTCGTCGAGGACATCAACAAGGTGCCGTTGTATACGCCCCGCTGGGGCGCCAAGCGGACCGTCGCGCTCGTGCCGCACCTCTTCGGCTCGACGGCCTTTCAGGAGCTTGCCGCGCCGCTCGCCGCCGCGGTGTGGACCGCCGAACGCCCGCTGGGCCGCGCCTATCGCGGCATTCCATTCGAGGCGATCAGCGAGAGCACGGCGGAGGACCTCACCGGCCGCGGCATCCCGCGCGCCCTCGTCAAGGTGATCTATCCCGGCATCGACACGCGCGCGTTCACGCCGAATCCCGCCGAGCGTTCGCCCACACCGGTGTTCGCCTATCTGGGACGGTTGAAGAAGTACAAAGGCGTACATTTCGCCATTCGGGCATTTGCGAAGCTGGGAATGCCGAATGCGGTGCTGGAGATCGCCGGCGCCGGCGACTATCGCCCGGCGCTCGAAGCGCTGGCCAAGTCGCTTGACCTCGGCGACCGCGTGCGGTTTCTTGGGCGCATCTCGGAGCAGGAGAAGCTCGCGCTGCTGCGGCGGTCGTGGGCCCTCGTGTTCGCGTCACCCAAGGAAGGGTGGGGTATTACGAATCTCGAAGCGGCAGCGTGCGCGACGCCGGTCGTCGCCTCCAATTCGCCGGGCATCCGCGAGACGGTGCGGAACGGCTCGACCGGCTTTCTCGTGCCGCACGGCGACGTGACCGCCATGGCGGCGGCGCTGCGCCGGCTCGCCGAGTCGCGCGACCTCGTCGCGACGCTTGGCCACGCCGCGCTCTCGTTCGCCGAAGGGTTCACCTGGGAGCACGCGGCCGAAGAGACCCACCGTCACCTTGCACGCGTGGTCGAGGAGCCGAGTCGCCGATGACACCCACACCAAAGCTCACGGTCGGTCGGTTGGTCGAGCGCATGCAGCAGGCGTTGCAGCTCGAGCACGTCACGGCCACGGGCGGGCTCGAACGCGCCATCGACAACCCCGACGTGTCGAGCCCCGGTCTCGCGCTCGCCGGGTACGTGAAGCGCTTTCCCGCCGAGCGTCTGCAGGTGCTTGGCGAGACGGAGATCACGTACTTGAAGTCGCTCGACGCGGACACGCGGCGGCGGCACTTGACGACCTTCTACTCGTTCCCGATTCCCTGCGTGTTCGTCACGAAGGGGCAGGAGCCGGGACCGGATTTGGTCGAGCTCGCGTCGGCCGCGGGCATCGGACTGATTCGCTCGCAGCTCAAGACCAACGAGTTCTACACGCGCATCAAGCCGTGGCTCGAGGAAGAGTTTGCGGCGACGACGAATCTTCACGGCTCGCTCTCCGACGTGTTCGGCGTGGGGCTGTTGTTCGTCGGCAAGAGCGGCATCGGCAAGTCCGAGTGCGTGCTCGATCTCGTCGAGCGCGGGCATCGGTTGGTGGCCGACGATCTCGTCATCGCTCGCCGCCGCGGAAACGACGTGCTCATCGGGCGCGGCCACGAGCTGCAGCGCCATCACATGGAGATCCGCGGTGTGGGCCTCGTGGACATTCCGTCGATCTTCGGCATTCGTGCCGTGCGCCAGCAGAAGCGCATCGAGGTGGTCGTGCAGCTCGAGGAGTGGGTGAACGGCGCGCCCGTCGACCGCACGGGCCTCGATGCCGAGACCACGTCGATCCTCGACGTGGAGCTGCCGAAGGTCCGCGTGCCGCTGAATCCCGGCAAGAACATCACGGTCATCGCCGAAGTCATCGCGATGAACCATCTTCTCAAGTACAGCGGCGTCGATCCGGCGGAGCGCTTCAACGAGCGTCTCATGCGCCAGATGCGCGACAAGTCGGACGTGTTGCAATATCTCCAAGGCGACAATGAGTAGCCCAATCGTAGGTACCACCGAATCGACGCCCATCGTAGGGCCGCGCGCGATCGTCGCCGGCCACGGCGAGTTCGCGGCCGGCCTCGTGTCGGCCGTGCAGCAGATCACCGGCCGCGGCGCACAGCTCATTCCGGTTGCGGTGAACAAGCTGAGCGTGCAGGACATCGAAGATCTGTTGCGCACGCGCATGGTCGAAGCCGACGTGCGCGTCATCTTCACCGACCTCCAGGCGGGAAGCTGCACGATGGCGTCGCGCCGCATTTTGCGCGGCATGGACGACGCGGTGCTCATCGCGGGCGCCAATCTTCCCACGCTGCTCGACTTCGTGTTCGCCGAGGGGCGCACCGCACCTGAGGCGGCACGCCACGCCGCCGAGCGCGGACGGGCGGCGATCTCGGCGCACGGAGCCGGCGCGTGACGCTCGTGCTGTACCGGATCGACGACCGCCTGATTCACGGTCAGGTGGTCGTGGGATGGGGACAGCCGCTCGACATTGGGTTCATCGTGCTCGTGGACGACATGGTCGCGGCAAGCGAGTGGGAGCAGGATCTTTACCGCATGGGCGTGCCGCCGGAGATGGAGGTGTACTTCCATTCGGCCACCGACGCGATCGCGGCGTTGCCGAAGTATCGCGCCGATTCGCGCAAAGGGATTCTGCTCACCGGCGACATCGCGACCATGCGGCGGCTCGTCGACGGCGCCGCGGTGAACGCGGTGAACGTGGGCGGCATTCACTCGCGCGCCGGGCGCATCCAGCGCATGCGCTACGTCTTCCTCACGCCGCAAGAGGAGCAGGAGCTGCGCGACCTCGCCGCGCGGGGCGCGACGGTGACGGCGCAGGACGTTCCGGGTGCGCGGCCCGTGTCGCTCGACGATCTCATCGCCGGCGCCGAGCCATGATGGCGATTCTCGACCTCATCCCGATCGCGCTGCTCGGCGGAGTGCTCGGCCTGGACGTCGTGAGCTTTCCGCAGGCGATGATCTCCCGGCCGTTGGTCGCCGCGACGCTCGGCGGGGCGTTGATCGGGCAGGCGTCGAGCGGCTTGCTGCTCGGCGCGGCGCTCGAGCTGATCGCGCTCGAGACGCTGCCATTCGGCGCGTCGCGCTATCCGGAGTGGGGGTCTGCGTCGGTGGTGGGCGGGGCGATCTATGCGTCGCACCCGGGGTCCACACAGGGAGGGGCCATCACGCTGGCGATGTTGTGCGCGCTCGCCACGACGTGGGTGGGCGGCTGGACGATGGTCAAGCTTCGCCAGTTGAACGCGGTCTGGGCGGGCCGCCGCCGCGCCGCGCTCGAGGCGGGCGCACGCGGTACGGTGATCGAGCTGCAGCTCATGGGCATGACCGCGGACCTCATCCGCGGCGCGCTGCTCACCGCGATTGCGTTCGGCTTGCTGGCGCCGGTCGCGACGGCGTGCATCAACATCTGGTCGACCGACATCAGGCTGTCGCGCGCGATCGTCGTTGCCACCGCGGCCAGCGTGGCCGGCGGCGCGGCGTGGAAGCTCTTTCATTCCACGGCGGGCGCGCGCTGGTTTTTCATCGGTGGCCTGGGGCTGGGGCTCTTCATGCTCTTCGTCCGATGACCGCAGCGTCCATCCCGGCACGGCCCGTCGCTGAGCTGCCGTTGCGCACCCGGCTTGCGATTTTCGTGCGGCTGCTCGCCATACAAGGCGCGTGGAATTATGAAACGCTCCTCGGGAACGGCATCGGCTTCTGCATGGAGCCGGCGCTCCGGCGCTTGCCGGGCGGGGTGCACTCGCCGGCGTTTCACGCGGCGTTGGCCCGGGAGAGCCGGTACTTCAACGCGCATCCCTACCTCGCGTCGGTCGCGGTCGGCGCGCTTGCCCGTGCCGAGTTGGATGGGGAGCCGCCCGAACGCATCGAGCGTTTTCGTACGGCCCTCGCCGGCCCGCTAGGGAGCGTGGGCGATCGCCTCGTCTGGGCGGGATGGCTTCCGTTCTGTTCGCTCCTGTCGCTGGCCCTCTTTGGGCTTGGGGCAAGCACCATGACCGTGGTGCTCGTATTTCTGTTGTTGTACAACGCGGGACACGTCGCGCTGCGTGTCTGGGGGTTGAACACGGGGTGGAATCACGGTCTCCGGGTCGCGGCGTCGCTCGGCAATCCGGTGTTGCGCCGTGGTCCGCAGGAGATCGGCCGGCTCGCGGCGCTGGCGACAGGGATCGCCATTCCGTTGGCGCTCGGGCGCATCATCGGCCCTGGGCGCAATTTCATGGGCGGTGTACTGATCGCCGTCGCGCTGGGCTCGCTCCTGATCGTGCGGTTGCAGGGTCGCATCGAAGGTTGGCGGCTGTCACTGGTCGTTCTCGCCGCCTTCGTCCTCATCTCGGTGATTCGCTAATGCCAGAACGGACCGTCCAGATCGTGAACAAGAACGGGTTGCACGCGCGGCCCGCTGCGGAGATCGTGAAGCTGGCGGCCAAGTTCCAGAGCGAGATCACCGTGGTGAAGGACGATCTCGACGTGAACGGGAAGAGCATCATGGGCGTCATGATGCTCGCGGCCGAATTTGGCTCCGATATTACCTTTCGGGCCGAGGGACCGGACGCCGACCAGGCGCTCGATGCCCTCAGCACACTCGTGAGCAACAAGTTCGGAGAGAGCTGAGTGGATCGAAAGCTCCTCGGCATTCCCGCGTCTCCCGGCATCGCCGTTGGACCGGTGCATCTGCTGCGCTGGGAGATTCCGGAAATTCGGCATCGCATCATTGCGGACGATGCGATTCCGGGGGAGCTGGCGCGTCTCCACGTGGCGCTCGATCGCGCGCAGGAGCGCCTGGCCCAGATCCGCGACCGCGTCGAACATTCGGCGGGCCCGCAGGAAGCCGCGATCTTCGACGTGCAGCGCTCGATCCTCGACGACAAGGAGCTCGTTGGCGCGGTCGAAGCGTTGATCAAGCAGAATCTCGCCGCCGAGAAAGCGTTCGAGATCGTGATGATCGAGTGGGGGCAGAAGTTCGGCCGGGCCGCGCACCCCATGCTGCGCGAGAAGGTGGGCGACCTGAAGGACGTCGAGATTCGCGTGTTGCTCCTGTTGCTCGACCTGCCCGATCACGATCCGGTCGACATCCCGAAAGGCACGAACGCGATCCTCGTCACGCACGACCTCACGCCGAGCCTCACGGTGCAGCTCGACCGGGAGGCGATCGCCGGCATTGCGACCGACGCGGGCACGCGGACGTCGCACGTCGCCATTCTCGCGCGCTCGCTCGGTCTGCCGGCCATCGTCGGCCTGCGCACTGCCACGCAGGAACTCAGCGGGCGCGAGACGGCCATCCTTGACGGCTCGACGGGGCTGCTGGCGATCAATCCGTCGGTCGCGGACATCGATTCCTACCGCGAGCGGGCGCGCCAGGAAGAGCTGGCTGGCGAAGAGCTGCGCCACCTCGCTGGGCTCGAGGCCATCACGACCGACGGCGTGCGCATCACGCTGCGCGCCAACGTCGACCTGCCCGAGGAAGCGGAGTTGGCCGCGACCAGCGGTGCCGAGGGCGTGGGGCTGATGCGTACGGAGTTTCTCGTCGTGGGGCGCGCGGCGATGCCCGACGAAGAGGAGCAGTACCGCGCCTACACGCGCGTGGTGAAAGCGTTCAACGGACGTCCGGTCGTCATTCGAACCTTCGACATCGGCGGCGACAAGCTGCCCGTGGGCGGCTTTCCGACCGAGGCGAATCCGTTCCTCGGGTGGCGCGCGATCCGTATGTGCCTCGACCAGCCGGAGCTGTTCGGCATTCAACTTCGCGCGCTGCTTCGCGCCGCGGTGCACGGCGACGTGCGCATCATGCTGCCCCTGGTCGTGACCGTGGACGAGGTCCGCGCCGCGCGCGAGCTGCTCGACCAGGCGGCGCGCGATCTCGAGGCGCGCGGCGCCGAATTCCGCCGCGATGTGCTGCTCGGCGTGATGATCGAGACGCCCGCCGCCGCCGTGGCGTGCGACACCTTCGTGAACGACGTCGCCTTCTTCAGCATCGGGACGAACGACCTGGTGCAGTACACGCTCGCCGTGGACCGCGGCAACGCGAACCTGGCGTCGCGCTTCACGCCGCTGCACCCGGCCGTGCTCAAGCTCATTCATCGCACCATCGTCACCGCGCACCGGCACAACCTCGACGTGGCCGTCTGCGGTGAGATGGCGTCGCAGCCGCTCATGGCCTTCGCGCTGATCGGTCTTGGCGTTCGCCAGCTGAGCGTCGCGCCGCGGTCCGTTCCGCTGGTGAAGCGCATCGTGCGCGGAATCTCCGTCGAGGTGGCGGAGGATGCGGCGAAAGCGGCAGTCGCCGCCGGGACGGCGGCCGAGGCGGAGGCAGCGCTGCGGAGCCGTCTCGCGGGTGTGATGGGGGCCGACGTCTTCTTCGGCGACGGAAGCGTGTAGCACAAGCGTGTAACGCACGGCTCCCGGCGGCTAGATTGTAACACGGCTCACCGATGCTTGCCGCGAAACCCTAGACGCCAGGTTCATGTACGATCGTCATCTCTTCACGTCCGAGTCCGTTACCGAAGGGCATCCCGACAAGGTCGCCGACGCGATCTCCGACGCGATCCTCGACGCGATTCTCGCCGACGATCCGCGCGCACGGGTCGCGTGTGAGACGCTGGTGACCACCGGCCTGGCCTGTGTCGCGGGCGAGATCACGACGACCACGTACGTGCCGGTCGCCGACATCGTGCGGGCGACGATCGCGCGCATCGGCTACAACGACCCCTCGGCGGGCTTCGACGCGAACACCTGCGCGGTGATCAGCACCATCGACCGGCAGTCGCCGGACATCGCGATGGGCGTGGACACGGGCGGCGCCGGCGACCAGGGCATGATGTTCGGCTACGCCAGCGACGAGACGGACGAGCTCATGCCCATGCCGATCTTGCTCGCGCACCGGCTCACGGAGGCGCTGGCCGATCGGCGCAAGAACGGCGACATCAAGTGGCTGCGGCCCGACGGCAAGGCACAAGTCACGGTCGTGTACGAAGACAAGCGGCCCATCGCCGTCGACACGGTCGTGGTCTCGACGCAGCATGCCGACCACGTCTCGTCGCGGACGATTCGCAACACGATCATCGAGGAAATCATCAACCCGATGATCCCCGAAGAGATGCGCCAGAAGAAGATGAAGATCCACGTCAATCCGACCGGCCGCTTCGTCGTCGGCGGTCCGCAGGGCGATGCGGGCCTCACCGGCCGCAAGATCATCGTCGACACGTACGGCGGCATGGGCCGGCACGGCGGCGGTGCGTTCAGCGGCAAGGATCCGTCGAAGGTCGATCGCTCGGCCTGCTATGCGGCGCGATGGGTGGCGAAGAACATCGTCGCGGCCAAGCTCGCTCGCCGCTGTGAGGTTCAGCTCGCATATGCAATCGGTGTGGCCGAACCGGTGTCCGTCATGGTTGATACTTTTGGCACCTCCACGGTGCCCGAAGCGCGGATCATGCAAGCGGTGCGCGCGGAGTTCGACCTCACGCCGCGCGGCATCATCGAGGCGCTCGACCTGCGCAAGCCGATCTACAGCGCCACATCGGCGTACGGCCATTTCGGCCGCGAACCAAAGAAGATCGGAAAGGGTAAGACCTCGATGACGTTGTTTTCCTGGGAGCGCGCGGACCGTGCGACGGCGCTGGCCCGCGCCGTCCGTTGATCGGCAGGTGACGCATGATCGAAGTGGTGGTGTCCCGGCTCGGCATGGATCCTAACCAGCAGACCTACGTGGTCGTGCTGCAGGAGAAGGACGGCGCGCGGCTGTTGCCGATCTGGATCGGGCAAGCCGAGGCGGAGTCGATCGTGACCCACATGCACAACATCACGCACGCCCGGCCGTTGACCCACGACCTCTGCAAGAGCTTGATCGTGGGACTGGGCGCCGCACTCCGACGCGTGCAGATCACGCGGGTTGAGAACAACACCTACTACGGCGAGCTGCACCTGGAGCGCGCCGGAGCGATCGTGCAGGTGGACTCGCGCCCATCGGACGCGATCGCCATCGCGCTGCGCTTCGATGCGCCGATCTTTGCCGCCGAAACCCTGCTCGTTCTTCCGGACGACGATGAGGACGAGCCGACGGGCGACGAGACGTTCACGTCGCCTCCGGCGCAGGACAGCTCGGAGTTCAACGCCGAGCAGTTGAAGAAGTATCTCGAGCATCTGCGTCCCGAGGACTTCGGTAAGTTCAACCTGTGAGCTTTCCACCACAGACCGCCGACTCCTCGGCCGCGCTTCGTCGCGTCGAGGGCCACATCGAGCGCGGTACGCGCAAGGGCCCGCTGCCGGTCGGCAACCAGTGGGTCGTGCTGCATCGTGTCGGCCCCGATCGCGCCGGCCCGCTCGACTCCGTGCGCACGGACGCCAGCGGTCGGTACGCGCTGCGCTATCGCGCGTCGGGCGACAGTACGGCGTTGTACTTCGCGTCGACGTCGTATGGCGGTGTCGCCTATTTCACGTCGCCGCTCCGCGCGCTGGTCGTCAAGGGCGACGACGCGCTGATCACCGTGTTCGACACGACGTCCGGGCCCGTCGCGGTCAAGATTGGCGGACGTCATCTCGTGGTCGGGGCTCCGCAGGCGAACGGGCGCCGGCCCATTGGCGAAGTGTACGACTTGGAGAACGACAGCACCGTCACCGTCATCTCGCGCGACAGCGTCACGCCGGTGTGGTTCGCGCACCTGCCCGCGGCGGCCGTGGGGTTTCAGCTCAATACGAATGGCGATCTCGCGGCCGGCGCCGTGACGCGGCGCGGATCGACGGTGGGGTTATTCGCCCCCGTGAGTCCGGGCATTCGGCAGGTGGCGTTCACCTACGAGCTGCCGGCCGATGCATTTCCGTTGAGCGTTCCCGCCGAGCGGCCCACGGGCGTGTTCGAGCTGCTCGTACAGGAACCGTCGGCGAAGATCTCGGGAATCCCTATTCGCGAGATGGCGCCGGTGAGCACCGACGGCCGAATCTTTCGCCGCTTTCTCGCGCAGGACCTCGAGGGGAGCAGCGTGGCGCGCATCGACCTGCCGCGCATGATCGGAGCCGAGCGCGAAAAGGTGTACCTCGGCGTCGCGCTCACGCTCCTCGCGGCGATGACACTGGCGCTCGTCTTCGCCGCGCGTCGCTCTACGCCCAAGCTGGCGTTTGCGAGGCGTGTCCGCGCCGAGCCGTCGCCCGCGGAGGCGCTGCTGCGCGCGATCGCCGACCTCGATGCCGACTTCGAGCGCGGCACGTTCGCCGACGATGACGCGCGGGCTGGCTACGAAACGAAACGTGCCGCACTCAAAGCGGAGCTGTCCGTCGTGCTCGCCGCCAGTCGGCGTCGCGCGTAGCCACCATCGAGAGGATTCCTGTGCTTCGTTTGCGTGCTCTCGCGTTCGTCGTGGTGTTTGCGGCCTGTCACGCACCCGAGTCGCGGCCGCCGCAGAGCGGGGAGCTGCGCGATGATTTTGGAACGGCTATCGATCTGCAGCACGCTCCGCGGCGCATCGTCTCACTGAATCCGACGACGACGGAGATTCTGTTCGCGATCGGTGCATCCAACCGTCTCGTCGGCCGCTCGCAGTGGGACGTGTTCCCGGATTCGGCGCTCACCGTACCGAGCCTCGGGCAGGCCCTGCGCCCGAATGTCGAAGCGCTCATCGCGGCGAAGCCCGATCTCGTGGTGCTGTACGCGAGCAACGACAACCGGCCGGCGTTCGATCGGCTGAAGCAAGCCGGCATCGCGACGGTGGCGTTCAAGATCGACAGCATCGAGCAGTTCGCGCGCGACGCGCGGATCATCGGGCGGATCACCGGCGACTCCGCGCGTGCGGGCACGCTGGTCGATTCGATCGAGGCGACGCTGGCGCGGGTGCGCGCCGCGACCGCGTCGCTGCCGCATCCTACGGTGTTCATCCACGCGTGGGACAAGCCGATCATCGCGATCGGCGGCGGCAGCTTCATGAGCCAATTGCTCGAGATCGCCGGCGCGCGCAACAGCTACGCCGACATCGTCGCGGCGTCGGCGCCCGTGACGCTCGAGGACATCGTCCAGCGAAACCCCGACTACGTGATGGCGAGTCCGGTCGCGGCGCCCAAGATCAGGATGAGCGCGAGCTGGCGCTCGATTCCCGCCGTGCGAAGCGGACATCTGTTGGTGTACGATACGGTGCTCGTCGGCCGGCCGTCGGTGATGCTGGGGATGGCCGCGGTATCGCTCGCGAAGCTGCTGCACCCCGGCGTGGTGCGCTGAGCATGTCGGCCTGGCGCTGGGCGGGTCTCGTTGGCGCGCTCCTCGTCGCGGCCCTGCTGGCGGTGTCGGTCGGAACGATCAGCATTCCCATATCCGAGGTGTGGCATGCGCTGACCGGCGCCGGCGACAGCATGCCCGACGTGATCGTGCGCACGCTGCGCCTGCCGCGCGTTACCCTCGCGATCTTCGTCGGCGCAGGCCTCGGCATGTCCGGCGCGGCACTGCAGGGAACGATGCGCAATCCGCTCGCCGAGCCTTATCTGCTCGGCGTCTCCGGCGGCGCGGCGGTCGGTGCGGTGCTCGGCAGCGCATTCGGACTTGGCCCGGCGTTGCTGCCGCTGACCGCATTCGCCGGCGCGATCGTCGCCGTCGTCGCCGCGTTCGCGGTGGCGCGCGCCGCCGGCGCTCGTGGCGATCCGCGGGTACTTCTGATGGCGGGAGTGGTCGTCGGCGCGTTTGCCAACGCAGCAATCATGGTGGTGCTCGCGAACGCCGAGCCGAACACCGTGCGCAACGCGCTCTGGTGGATGATGGGTTCCGTGGCGGAGGGAACGTGGCCGCAGATCGCGACGCTGGCGATTTATGTCGTCACCGGCGGCGCGGCGCTCGTCCTGCTCGGTCGCCACATCGACGTGCTCTCGCTGGGCGAAGATGCGGCTGCCGGTCTTGGTCTCGACGTCGACAAGACGATTCGTCGCGTCTTTTTGCTCGCGTCGTTGATCGCCGCCGCGACGGTGGCCGGGGCCGGGCTGGTCGGATTCGTGGGGCTCGTCGTGCCGCATCTCGTGCGTGCTGCCGGCGTGCGGCGCCATCGCTCGCTCCTCGTCGGGAGCGCGCTCACGGGAGCGACGCTGGTGGTGCTGGCCGACGTGCTCGGTCGTGTGCTGCGTCCGCCCGCCGAGCTTCCATTGGGCGCCGTGACGGCGCTCATTGGTGTGCCGTTTTTCCTCGTGAAACTGCGGCGGTTCGTATGATTCGGTTCGACCATGTTCGCGTTCGCTATCCGCACGCCTTCGTCGATGCGCTGGCGGACGTATCGCTGGAGGCCGAGCGAGGCGCGCTGACCGCGATCGTCGGCCCGAATGGCAGTGGCAAGAGCACGCTCATTCGGGCATTGGTGGGCCGGCTACCGCTTCAGCAGGGCCGCATCGCGATCGACGACGTGGCGGCCGCGTCAATCGCCCCCGACGCGCTGGCCCGTCGTGTCGCTGTCGTCACGCAGCGCGAGGACCTCGCCTTTCCGCTGCTCGTGTCCGAGTACGTCGCGCTCGGACGATTTCCGCACCTCGGCATCTGGCACGCGGCCGGGGAGCGCGATCGTTCAGCGATCGACTCGTCGATGGCCGCGGCCGGGGTGGAGCAGCTTGGCGACCGGCGTGTCGACGCGTTGTCGGGAGGCGAGTGGCAGCGCGTGCGACTTGCGCGCGCGTTGGCGCAGGGCGGGGAGGCGCTCGTTCTCGACGAGCCGACGGCCTTTCTCGACGTCGGTCACGAGATGGGCGTGTTCGAGCTGCTGCACGGGCTGGCGCGCGCCGGGCACGCGGTGTTGCTCGTCAGCCATCACCTGAATCTCGTGGCGCGTTTCGCGGACCACATGGTGCTGCTGCATCGTGGCGCCGTCGCCGCGGCGGGAACACCGGACGACGTCATGCGCGCCGACACGCTCGAGCGCGTCTACGAATGGCCGCTCGTCGTCACGCGCGATCCGGCGGTGGGCGCACCGGCGTTGGTCCCGCTGCGGACAATGAGTAAAGAAGTATCATAAATCTGAGATAGAAGCGGCGTTCGACGCAACGAGCGTCGGTCCGCCGGCGTCCAGTCGGATGATTGTCGCCCGCGCGTGGGCGGCCGGGTGGTCGAACAGCTCCGTGGCCGGTCGCGCGAACAGGTGACAGACGGCGGCGCGGATCCACCCGGCGTGCGAGACGACGACGACGGTCTCGGCGGCGGACGCATGCCGACGCGCCTCGTCGAGCCACTGCGCGGCGCGCGCCGCGAGTTCGCGGAGCCGCTCGCCCCCCGGGGGCTTGGCGTCCGTCCAATGATCCATCCAGGCGCGAAGCCGGGCGCCATCCTCGGCTTCGAGCGCGCTCCATTCGCGCCCGTCCCATTCTCCGAAATCGAGCTCGCGCAGCCGCGCGTCGTACTCGATCGCCAGATCCCAGCGCTCGGCGAAGATCGTCGCCGACTCCGTCGCACGCCGTAGATCGCTGGCGACGATTCGGGCCGGCTGTCCAATGTCAGAGAGCTCGGGCCAGGAGTGCGCGAGCCGACGCATGGCCTGCGCGCCCGCCGCCGACAGCGCGACGTCGGTATGCCCAATGCAACGTCCGTCCACACCCGACGCGACGCCATGCCGTACGAGCACGAGGTGCACCGTCACGCCCACATGGGGCGACTCGCGAGCGCGAGATAGACGCTGAGCTCGACGACTTGATTCGCCGCGCCCAGCGCATCCCCCGTGATTCCGCCGAGCCGGCCTGCAAAGTAGCGACCGGCAAGCCATGTCACGATGATGGTGACAATCATCGGAATGGCGCTGCGCCACCCCAACGCGAGCGCGACGATCGCCGCGGACAAGATCGTCGCGCTCGCCAGCCGACTCGCCGTCGCGCCATTCGTGAATGCGCCGCCGGCACTCGCTCGCGGAGCGTCATCGCTGGGACGGACATATGGAAGCTTCCACATGAGCACCACGCTCGACCATCTACCGAGAACGTGTCCCGCCACGAGCGCACGCGTGAGCGACAACGCGGTTCCCGAAAGCGTCGTGAGCGCACAGAGCTTTGCCGCCACGACGAGCACGACGCCGATCAGCGCGTACGATCCAACGCGACTGTCCTTCATGATCGCGAGAATCTGCGCGCGGTCCCACCCGCCGCCGAATCCGTCGATGGAATCGGCGAGGGCGTCCTCGTGAAAGGCGCCGGTCATCCATACCGTCACCGCGACCGAGACGATGACGGCGATCGGTGCGGACCACAGAAACGTCGCCAGCCACCACGCCGCGCCGCCCGTGAGACCAACGGCAAGTCCAACGATGGGAAAGTACGTCACCGATGCCGGCAGATCGTCGATGTCGTGCGGCACGACACGCTGCGCAGGGAGGCGCGTGAGAAAGCCGAAGGCGGCGGCGCACGCGCGAAGCTGTCGATGCACGGCTACGCGATCGCGTCGCCGGCGTGGCGATCGGCGTTGTCGCCAGCCGATACGCCGGCGGAGGCAAACGTCGCCATGTCGCTCATCACCGCAGCGGCGGCGCGCAGGATCGGTATCGCGAGCGCCGCGCCGGATCCCTCGCCCAGTCGCATGTCGAGCGACAGCAATGGGCGAGCGTCCCAACCGTTCAGCGCCTCGCATGCCCCCAGAGCCACCCCATGCCCGCGCTCCGCCGACCGATGCGCAAAGAACACCGCGCCGCCGAGATCGACCGCGGACTCGGCGCCGGCTGCCATGCGGCCAGCGCAGAGAATGGCCACCGTTGAGATGAAGCCGTCGGCGACCACGGCGATGCCGTGGCGCGCCGCCTCACGCGCCGCGCCGGCGATCGCGGCGAGCTCGAGCCCGCCGAGGCATCGCAACAGCTCTCGCGCATTCGGCTCGGAGTCCCGACGCGATGCGTGAAGACGAACCGCGGCGTCTACCACCTCACACTTTCGCGCGAGTATGTCATCGCTCACGCCGGTGCCGCGGCCGACCGTCACGCTGGAGACTTCGTGCGTCAGCGCGGACAACAGGGCCGCCGCCGCCGTCGAATTCCCGATCCCCATCTCGCCCAGTCCGAGAACGCGCACACCGTCTGCGGTCGCACGCCGCACCGCGCTGGCCCCCACGGAGAGCGCGGCCTCGAGCTCGTCGTCCGTCATGGCCGGTTCGCGCAAAAAGTTTCGCGAGCCAGGCCGAACCTTGTCGTTGCGAACGTTCGCCGACGATGCGAGATCGGCGTCGACACCCACGTCAATGACGTCGACAGTCGCTCCACAGGCGGCGGCGATGACGTTGATCGCCGCGCCGCCGCGATCGAAGTTGCGCATCATCTCGCCCGTGACGGCGCGGGGGTAGGCACTCACTCCCTCGTCCGCGACGCCATGGTCGGCGCCGAAGACGCAGACCCGCGCGCGCTCGACTGTCGGTGTGAGCGTTTGCTGAAGAACCGAGAGCCGAACGGCGACGTCCTCGAGCCTGCCGAGCGAACCCAGGGGCTTCGTCTTGGCGTCAATCGCACGCCTGGCGTCGGCGACGGTGATGGTGGCGGTGGCGGTGGCGGTGGCGGTCTGTGTCATGGCCGTATGTCGGTGAATGTGCCGTCGACGATGAGCGGCGTGGCCGCCGGACGGTTCAGGGAGTCAACGCCGGAGTAGCGAAGTACATGGCCACCACCATTCGGCTGCGCGATGCTCCAGAAATCAACCCGCTCTGCGAGGGCGTGGAGCATCAGTACGCGATTCAGGTGGCCGTGTCCTGAAATGAGCACCGTCTCTCCGCGATGCGCGCCGACGATGCGATCGAGCAGCGGCGTGGCGCGCCGATGAACGTCGGCGAGCGATTCTCCATCGGGAAACGTCACCGACCACGGATCCAGTTCCCATTGCGCGGCGTCGCCCGCCCGCCAGTCGTTGGGTGCAAGCCCTTGGTACGTGCCGTACGACATCTCGTGGAGCTCCGGCACGGCTACGGGACGAACGCCGGTGTCGCGCAACACGCACGCCGCCGTTTGCCGCGCGCGCGTGAGGGGCGACGTATACGCCGCGTCGAACGCGACATCCCTCAACGCGTGTCGGAGCGCCTCGGCCTGGCCGACTCCGCGCGCGTTGAGCGGAATGTCCAATGTTCCCTGGCAGCGCTCGAGTGCGTTCCAGTCGGTCTCGCCATGCCGAATGAGGTAGATGCTGGTCATGGTGGTCATCCCGGTCACAGCTCGATACCGGCTTGGGCGGCGATCCCCTGTTCGCGATAGGGATGTTTGACCACGCGCATCTCGGTCACTAGATCGGCGGCGGCGACGAGGGCCGGAACTGCGTCGCGGCCCGTCACGACGACGTGCGTGCCGACGGGACGCGCGCGAAGTGCGGCGATCACCTCATCCTGGTCCAACCATCCGAAGGTAAGACAGTACGTGAGCTCGTCGAGGATCAGCACATCGAACGTTCCGGCCGTCAGCGCATCGTGCGCACGCGCCCATCCGCGTTGCGCGAGCGCTCGATCCTCCTCGATGTTCTCCGACAGCCAGGTGAAGCCGTCGCCCAATGGGATGATCTCCACCCCCAACTGCTCGGCTGCGATGTGTTCGCCGTAGCGCGTCTCCGCGCTCTTGATGAACTGGAACATGCCGACACGCATGCCGCGCCCAACGGCGCGCAGCAGCAAGCCGAGAGCGGCGGTGGTCTTGCCCTTGCCGTCGCCCGTGTTGACGATGAGCAGTCCATGGCGGTGCTCGCGCGGCGGAACGCGATACGCGCCCGGTTTCTTCCGCTTCGGTATCGGGGCCTTCCGTCCGGTGGTCGTGTCCGTCTGTACGGGGTGCGCGAGTGGGTCAGTGCGCGACGGTGAAGCGGCGTCAGTCATGTTTGGTTGGTGAGAAGGTCGTCGCGGCGAGCGTTCGAAAAGGTGCAAGGTCCGCGGCGCCGAGCGCGGCGAGAAGCACGTCGTTCTCTTCGGGCGTCCGTGCAGCGACGCGAACCGAGTCGGGAAGACCAAACGACGTGCAGTCGCGCACGAGAATTCCGCTCGTCCGCAGCAGAACCTCGCGCGCCCGCGCGGCATCGCCGACACGAATGAGGAAGAAGTGGGTCTCGGATCGGCGTGCGTCATAGCCGATTCGCCGGCAGTCGTCTGCGAGCGAAGCCGCGGAGCTGCGAAGAAGCGCCACCGTACGCTCCGCATGCCCGTTCGCCGCGTCCGTCATCGTGGCCACGGCCGCTCCCTGCGCCGCGGACGAGGCCAACCAGGGGACTCGCGCGTGCTCGATCGCAGCGATCACGCCGGCGGGACCGACGGCGAAGGCGGCGCGAACGCCCGCAATGGCATGCTCCTTCGTCAACGAACGTAGATGCAGCACGGACGGGTGTGCGCGGAGAGCGGGGGTGCCCGTGGGTCGCTCGGCGAACGCGTCGTACGATTGATCGAGCACGAGCAGCGTGTCGCAGCGCGTGCAGCTGTCCGCGAGCGCCGCCAAAGCGTCCAGCGCGACGCAGGCGCCCGAGGGATTGTTCGGTGAGCACAGGAACGCGAGCCGCGGGCGCAGGTGTTCGACCTCGGCTCGAAATGTCGTCGCCGCGCCCAAGACCGTGATGACACGCGCGCCACACAGCCGTGCGGCGCGTTCATACTCCCCAAACGCGGGGCCGGCGATGAGCAGGGTATCACCAGCGCGCAGGTACGCGAAGCACACGGCGAAGATCAGCTCCGCGGCGCCGGCGCCAAACGCGATCTCGTCGATTGGCCGCGTCCACCGTTCCGCGGCGGCCCGCCGTGGGGCGAGACATTCCGGATCCGGATATTCGTCGAGCCTCGCTCGGACCGCGGCGTCTCTGACGGCATCGCAGGGGCCGTACGCATTCAGACAGACGCTGAAGTCGTGCTTCACCAGGCGCACGTGGTCGCCGAGCGCATGGCGACCGCCATGGTAGGCCAGCGGGGTCGCGAGCAGCTCGGGCCGCGGCGCGATCACGTGAGATCCACCGAGATGGCGGCAAGTAGCGCAGCGCCACCAACGATCCTGCACGCGCGCGCGATGTCGTTTGGCCGAGGCTCTCGTCCGGCGAGGTTCAGAGCGTATTGGCCGCGTTTGGTCAATCGGACTCCAAGTGCCCCGGCCATCGCGGCCATCGGCCATCCTGCGTTCGGACTCTCCGTGCGCCGCGCGTCGGCGAGTGCGCACGACACCGCTCGCCGCAGCGAGGCAGCGCCGCCGGGAGCCGCCGCCGCGATCAGCAGAGCGGTGCAGCGCGCCGGCACCAATCCCACGACATCGTCCATTCGCGCGGCGGCCTTGCCGAACCACTCGAGCTCCGCCGTGCGATAGCCGAGCATCGCGTCCGCCGTGTTGATCATCCGGTACGCATAGGCGGCCGCCAATCCGCCCACTCGAAACGCCAACAGAGGCGCGACGACGCTGTCGTTCAGATTCTCCGCGACCGATTCGATGACGGCGCCGGCCACCTCGCTCGCCGACAGCGTTCTCGTATCGCGCGATACGAGGTGCCACGCGAGCAACCGGCGCGCCTCCCCGAGCCGCCGACGCTCGAGCGCTTCTTGAACGTCTGCTGCGGCAGCGAGCAGCGGACGCAGTGACAACGCGGGTTTGAGCGCAACTCCGCGCAACACCCCATTGAAGGGGGTATCCGAACAATCGAGCACCCTGTCCAACGCTCCAGCTGCAATCGCGGTGATCGCGACACCGCGGAGAAGAAGACCGGCTCCCTCGAGGAACGACGTCGGCGCGCGGCGCGAGTGACGCATTGATCGCCCGTGGGCAAGCCACCGACCCATCCACACCGTAGGGTGGAGCTCAGTCGGCGGCTCGCCGAGCACGACGTCGGCGAACAGCGCCGCGACGGCCGGTCCGACCATCTAGAAGCTGCGCACTTGGATAGCCGACGGCGACGTGCCGGCCGAGATGCTGTCCGTCAGCGCGAAGGTTCCCGCGTTGTAGACGAAGACGTAGGGCGCCAACTTCTGCGATGCACTGCCGAAGAATGCCTGGTAGACATTGCCGGCCGCATTCGACGTCGCCGCGAACGCGCCGCGGCAGCTTCCGCTTGGCAGCTTGGCGCACACTGGGTTGTCCGGTCCGCGTACGAACTGCCGCGTCTTCGTATTCCACACGATCGTCCCGTAGAAGAAGCTCGAGATGTACGCCAGGCCGTTTGCGTCGATCGTGATCGCGCCGGGTCCCACGCCCATGTTCGGCACGGTGGTCACGACCTGGAGCGTGGCCGGGTTGATGATCGTGAGGCTTCCCGGTGACGCGTAATCGCCGGTGTTCACGACGTACAACATTCCATCCGGACCGATCGCGCCATCGGTCGTATTCGTTCCACCGCTGGCAACGGTGCCGAGCACCTGGAGCGACTTCGGATCGACGGCCGTTACGACGCCATTGCCGATCGGCAGAAAGTTGGCGTCGAGGTTCGCCGACACGATCATGACGCGCGCGCCCGCGGTCACGACCGCTGTAGGCTGTGGCGCGACGGTCGTCGTCGTGGTGATCGCATCGCTTGGCTGACCCACGGTCATCCGCCCCACGATGTTCTGCAGCAGATTCGCCGCGATGATCGTCGTGTCGTCGGCAAACGCCGAACCCGTGGCGTTGCCCTTCGCGAATACGAAAAAGCGCTGTACGGTGGCCGTCTCGAGATTGATCAGTGCCACGCTGGCTGCGTCGCCGAGGGGCACGGCCGCGCGCCGGCCGCGAACCGAGAAGCCGGTCGGCGTGACCGTGCTGCTCGTCCCGAGCGCCACCTGCTGCGTCACGGTCGGAGCGCCGAGTTGGAAGAGCAGGAGATTCTTGCCGGTCGAATTCAGGACGAGACCGATCTCGTGGTTGCTCGACGTTCCGCCGAGAAAGCCGGGCGCAGCCGGTGCGGTGGTGGAATCGCCGCAGGCAACGAGCGCAAACGAAACGGTCGTGATGAACAGGCGCCGAAGGGGAGCGCGGACAGCACGGGAGAAATCAGGCACGCGGAAGCTCCAGAAAATGAGAAAAGTGTGAATCAATTCGCGCCGCGGCGCATGCGGAACGCCACGGTCCACGTTCGGCCGGGAAACGGATAGTCCACGAGCATGGAGGCGGCGTGGTCGAACACGTTCTCCACGCCGAAGGTGCCGTCGAGGCTCCATGCTCGGCGTACGAGCGGTACTGCAGCCTTGACGTCGCTCAGCCAGTACGACTCGAGCGAGTTGATCGCCGCGCCGGGCACGGTTCGCCGCTCCCCCACGACGCGGGTGGTGACGTCGAGCCGTGCTCCAGCTCGGGTGAGACCCGCGACGACCGACGCCGTCGTTCGCGGCCGATACGCCACTTGGCCGGCGAGTACCGAGCCGGCGTACGTCACGTTTGATCGATTGAGCGTTCCTTGAAGGTCGACCCCAGCCGCCGGAAGCGCGGCGCGGCCGCTCATCGTCCATCCCATGCGATGGACGTCGAAATTCGACGGACTCCAGACGAAGCGAAAATCGGGAAGCCACAGGATCATGCCATCGACGTTCGCGCGGTACACCGTCGCATCCGCGCTCAAGTCGAGCGGCCCAACTCGCGTGTCGTGCACCACGGCGCGCCCTTCGATCTCGCCGCGGACGCGTTCCGGCTGGAGATTCGGATTCGGGCGAACGAGCACCCCTTCATGAAAGAACTGATCGGCCAGCGACGGCGCCGCGTATCCCTGGCCGACGGACAGCGATAGCGCGACGATATCGTGCGACAGCGTGACGCCGGCGCGCGGTGAGGCCGTGGCGCCGCGCAACAGACTGTTCCAATCGAGCCGTGCGCTCAGATCGCCCGCGATCTCGACGTCGTTCGCCCATTGCCGCGCGGCGCGCGCTGCTGCCCACGTTCCGAGTGACCGCTGCTCGTGCGGTGCGCCGGCCGTGAGCATCGTCGATGAAACGTCGAGCGTGCGCGCTTCGGCGCCCACCATCGCCGACCCGTGCGACAGGGCCGCGTTCGCCGCAGTCGAAGCCGTAACGCCGGTCGCGTCGACGACATCATCGTACGTGCCCCCGAACGGCGGATCGGGATCGGCGAACGCCGCATGCTCGCGTGTGACGTCCAGGTTGCCCGTCCACGCAATCGTGCCATGTCGGCGGCGCGCATCGAGGCCGCCGCTCAACCGCGAGCCCTCCTGTCTCCCGGTGAGCGACGGTTGCACGATCGAGCCGGCCAGTCCGCGGTCCATTGTCTGCCACTCGGTGCGCAGGCGCACCGTGCCGTCCTCACCGTCGAGCGAGAGACCGCCGAGGACACTTCGTGTCGTGGCATCTGCATTCACACGATGGGCCGTTCCACCGCCTCGCACGGCGGGCACGTCGTATGCGAAATCCCCGAGGATGGTGCGATAGTCGGTCGTGAGTGACGCGCCCGCACGCCGAGCTCCGTTACCCATCGGCCGGGTTCCGCCGATCGTCGCGCTTGCGTCGCGCTCGCCCCACGCGCCCGCCCGCGTCGTTGCCGATATGTCACGACTCGGCCGCCGTGTCTCGATCAGCACCACGCCGGCCAGTGCGCGATTGCCATAGCGCGACGATTGCGCGCCGGTCAGCACCGTCACGCGCTCGACGGTCTCGAGGGGAATGCGCGATAGATCCGCTTCGCCGCCGATCACCGAGTTGATCGGCGCGCCGTCCACCAACACCAGCACTTCGTTCGCGCTCGATCCGCGAATCGAGATGTGGGTCGCCGATCCCGGTCCGCCCGCCTGCGTGATCACCACCCCTGGGGTCGTCTGCAACAGCTCGCCCAGGTCGCGGCGCCCCGAACGTTCGACCGCCAGCCGATCGAAGACGACTGCGCCGGCGTTGTCGCGCCCCTCGCGTCCCTCGCGCACGACGACAGCGTCGAGGAGCGACGCCACCGGTTGCAATACGACGTTCATCGTCGTGGCGCGTCCATTCACAATCTCGACGTCGGCGTCGTACGGCGCATAGCCGAAGGCACGAACCCGGATTCCATAGCTGCGTGGCTCGAGGCCGTGCAGCACGAATCCGCCGTCCATCCCTGATTCCGCATGCTCCGTTTGGCCCACGACGTCGATGCGCGCTTCGGTGACGGGACGCGAGGTGCGCACGTCGGTGACATGTCCGCGCAACTCGCCGGGCACCTGAGCGCGCGCACGTCCCGCAACAGTCATGACGAGCATTACGGACAGCAGCGATCGGGCCCGGCTCATCGGCCGACTCCGGCATCGGCGGAGCAGGGAACGACCTGCGGCGCGCCGTCGGTGCCCGATGTCACGTCGACTGGCCATTCGTAGACCTGAGTGATCTGATGGGCGGTGAGCACCGACTGAGGTGTGCCTCGCGACACGACTCGCCCGCGATGGAGCAGGACTAGATGATCGGCGTAGCGCGCCGCAAGATTCAGGTTGTGCGTCGCCAGCACGATCGTGGCGCCTTCGTCGCGCAGCGTTCGCAACAACTCGAACGTCGCCATCTCGTGCCGAACGTCGAGCGACGTCGTCGGCTCGTCGAGGACGAGCACCGTCGGTTCCTGGGCGAGAGCACGCGCTAGGCGCACGCGCTGTCGCTCGCCACCGGACAGCGTCGCCAGCCACCGGTCGGCGAACTCGGTCACGGAGCATCGTGCCATTGCCGCGGCGATCGCCGCCTTGTCGCGATCGCCCTCGCGCTGCCACGATCCGAGATAGGGATACCGTCCCATCGCCACGACTTCCTGCACCGTGAACAGCGGTTCCGTCTCGCCTTGCGGCACGACGCCGATCGCGCGCGCCAAGTCCTTCCGCGACCACGCGCCGAGCGGGCGTTGCTCGAAGCTCACCGTGCCACTGTCCGGCGAGAGCGTGCCGAGCATGAGCTGCAACAGCGTCGACTTGCCTGCGCCGTTGGGTCCGAGCAGCGCCGTCATGCGGCCGATCGGAATGTCGAGCGTCACGCCGTCGACCGCGCTATGTCCCGTGCCGCGGTGCCGGAAGGTCAGGTCGCGAAGCTCCCAGCAGGCCGGTCCGCTCGCGATCGAGATGCGCGCCGCGCAGGTCATACGGCCCTCGGCTGGCGAAGCAGCCTGACAAAGCAAGGCACGCCGACGAGCGCCGTCACGATGCCGATCGGCAGCTCGTTCGCGCCGGCGAGCGTGCGCGCCAGCGTGTCCGCCCCCACGAGAAACGCCGCGCCCGCCAACGCGGCGCACGGGAGCAGCGCTCGGTTGTCGCTCCCCCAGAGCAGCCGCACCGCATGCGGCACCACGAGACCGACGAACCCGATCGTCCCGCTGACCGAGACCGATGCCGCCGTGAGCAGTGTCGCCGTGGCGAAAGCGAGCAGCTTCGTTCGCTCGACCGACGCGCCGAGATACGCGGCAGTCGCTTCGCCGATCGCCAGAAGATTGAGCGCCCGCGCAAGCGAGAAGAGCACCGCCATCGCCGGAACGAAGCAGGCGACGAGAATGCCGACACTTCGCCACGACGCGCCGGCGTGGCTTCCCATCATCCAGAAGATCGCCGATCGCACCGACTCTGTATCGGCGAAGTTGAGCACCAACCAGATGAGCGCGACGAGAAAGGAGCTCATCACCACGCCGGCGAGCAGCAGCACCCGCGTGTCGAGCGCGCGGCCAACGCTGAACGCGATTCGGAAGACGACCAGCATCGACAGCACCGCACCAGCGAACGCGGCCAATGGCAACGCCCACACGAACCGCACCGCCCAGCCGGTGACGACCGCCAGCACCGCGCCCGCCGCCGCGCCGCTCGACACGCCAAGGATGTACGGCTCGGCCAGCGGATTCCGCAGCAACGCTTGAAACGTTGCGCCACTCACCGCGAGTGCCGCGCCAACGAGCGCGGCCTGCAGCGCGCGCGGCGCTCGCAGCTGGCGGATGATCGTGACTGTCGTCGGATCGCCACGGCCGGCGATGGCGTCGAACAGCGCCCGCGTGGTGAGCGAGACGACGCCCAGCCGAATCCCCGCGAGAATTGCGAGCACGGCTAGGGCACCCAACACCGCCAAGCGCACCCCCACCGGCCACGCGAGCCGAGCGCCGGTCACCGCGTCACTCCTGCAGCGAGAGTTGGATGCATGGCGGTGCGAAGCGCACGTGCCGCCTCCCCGATGTTCGCACCCGGTCGGCTCAGCAAGTCCGACGGAACCGTCACGACATGTCCCTCGCGCACGGCGCGCAGATCGCGCCACCCGGAGCGCGCGCGGAGATGTTCCAGCGAATTCGTCTTGAACTCGCCAATCGGCACGACGAGCAGATCCGGATCGCGGCGAATGATTTCTTCCAGCGGCACCTGCGGCCACAGCGCGTCGAGATCCGCGAAGATCGAGCGACCACCCGCGATCCCCAACAGCTGGCCAATGAACGTCTTCGACCCTGCCGTCATCGGCGGATCGTTGTAGACGACATAGAACACACTCGGCGTCGGCTGCCCCGCGACTGAGCGGCGTACTTCGTCGAGGTCGCGGTGGATCGAGGCCACCACGCGCCGCGCGGATGTGTCGCGCCCCAGGAGCTTGCCGAGGTTCGCGATGCCGCGAAACACGTCGGTCGTATCCTCCGTGCGCATCGTAAAGACCGGGACGCCGAGCGCGACGAGCTTTGCGCGAGCGATCTGCCGCTTGTCCGTGTTCCACGCGATGACGAGATCCGGATGCAGCGCAACGATCGCTTCGACGCTCGGGTCGATCCCCCCGCCGACGTTCGGCAGCGACGCCACCTGCGGCGCGACGTCGTAGCGCGTGCGCCCCACGATGCGATCCGATGCGCCGAGCGCGATGATGCTCTCCGTCGCGCTCGGGATGAGCGAGATGACGCGATGCGCCGGCCCCGGCAAGGTGACGACGTGCCCGTTGTCGTCGGTGACATGAAGCGTGCTGTCCGCGGTCGCCGCGGACGCAGCGGACGTCGCCGTACTGCGCGCACCGCGAGCATCGGTCTCGGATGCGCACGCGACGATCGCAGTCGCGATGATGACGGTCGCGATCATCCGCCACGGCATGAGACGCGTTCGCTGGCTGTGAGTATTGGCCGACGTCAGATCTGAAAACAAAAAACCGTCCTGGCTCGATCGAGCGGGGACGGGGGCGGAGACGAAGGCCAGCGAGGGAGCACGGGCGCCACGTTCGACCCCGCGCCCTCCCTCGAGGGTTGTATGCGGGAGTGAACGAGACCGGTCTCCTGGCTCGAGGCGGACAGGCTCACCCTTCCCAGCACGCGAACGCGCCAGTGGGTCTTACTACTCGAGCCTGCCGGTTCCGTGTGTACGGAGCCTCTTACAGTGGCGGGGCCGCGCCGGAGTTACACCGGCTTCCTACTGCGTGGCCCATTCACACCTTCAATTGTGCGCTCATAGTACCATGAGCACGAACGCCGACGCAAGTGTTGCGCGGAACGCGGCGTCCGTTGACACTGCGGCCATGTCACGATCGTTACCTCTCGGACGCGTGCTGATGGTGCAGGGCACGTCGTCGCACGCCGGCAAGTCCACGCTCGTCGCCGCGTTCTGCCGTCTCTTCGCCAACGCCGGCTATCGCGTTGCGCCGTTCAAGGCGCAGAACATGTCGAACAACGCGGCCGTCACCGACGACGGCGGCGAGGTCGGCCGCGCGCAGGCGATGCAAGCGACGGCCGCGCGCGTTGCGGTGACCGTCGACATGAATCCGGTGCTGCTCAAACCACAGAGCGATCGCACGTCGCAGATCGTCGTGCTCGGCCGCGTCTATCGCACTGCCGATGCTGTCGGATTCTACGGCCTCAAACACGAGCTCTGGCCGGTGGTCGCGGGCGCGCTCGATCGCTTGCGCGCGGCGTACGACGTCGTCGTGATCGAGGGCGCGGGGAGCCCGGCTGAGATCAACCTCGCGCAATACGACATCGTGAACATGCGGGTCGCCGCGCACGCCGACGCCCCTGTGATCGTCGTCGGCGACATCGAGCGCGGCGGCGTCTTCGCGTCGCTTTACGGCACGGTCATGCTCCTACCCGACGACGACCGCGCGCGCATTCGCGGCTTCATCATCAACAAGTTCCGTGGCGATCCCTCGCTGCTCGATCCCGGGTTTGCGATGCTCGAGCGGCGGACGGGCGTTCCCACGCTGGGTGTGCTGCCCTATCTCGATCTCTCTCGCCTCCCCGCCGAGGACGGCGTCGAGTGGGGCGCAGGAAATCAGAATGCTCATGACCAAACGCTCATAGACGTCGCCGTCATGCGCCTGCCTCGGGTCGCCAACCTCGATGAATTTCAACCGTTGGCCGCCGAGCCCGGCGTGCACGTCCGGTTCATCGGTGACGCCGCGGAGCTCGGGGCGCCCGACCTGATCATCATCCCCGGCACCAAATCCACGCTCGCCGATCTCGCCTGGCTCCGCGAGCAAGGGCTGGACGCCGCGATCGCCGCCCGCGCGGCGCAGCGCACGCCGGTGATCGGAATTTGCGGCGGCTTCCAAATGCTCGGCACTCGCATTGTCGACGAGCAAGGTGCCGAAGCCCAGGGCGACATGCCGGGACTCGGGCTGCTTCCGGTCACCACGGTCTTCTCGTCCGATAAGGTGACGCGCCGCGTTACGGCGCATGTCGCCCGCCCGGGTCCGCTCGCCGAGATCGCGCTGGACGGATACGAGATCCACATGGGGCGCACGGAATCGATCCCCGGTGCATTGCTCGGCGATTCACCCTTCGTCGTCGGCGATCGCCCCGAAGGCGTCTGCTCGGCCGATGGGCTCGTCGCCGGCACGTACATACATGGCCTGCTCGAGAACCCGCCGCTGCTCCATGCGCTGGTCGTCGCGCTCGCCAAGCGCAAAGGCGTGCATTTGCCCGATCGCGTTCAACCGGCCACGATCGACGCGGAGCTCGATCGGCTCGCGTCGCTGGTGCGCGAGAACGTCGACATGCAGGCCATCGCCGAGATGACTGGCCTCACCGCCATCGGACGAACGCAATGAGCCAATTAGAGAATGCGAATCGTCGGCACCTCACGTTATTGCTCGGCGGGGTTCGCGGCGGCAAGAGCGCCAAGGCGGTCGCGCTGGCGGCCGCACTGGCGGCCGCGCAAGCGCCCAGCGCCCGCGTTCTCTTCGTCGCCACCGCGCAGGCCTTCGACGACGAGATGACGCGCCGCATCGACGCTCATCGACGCGAACGGCCCGCGACGTGGGACACACTCGAATCGCCGCTGTCCCTCGCCGCGGATCTCGAGCAGCGATCGAGCGACGAATACGTCGTCGTCGTTATCGACTGTATCACACTCTGGGTCAGCAACATCATGCTCGACCTCTCCGACGATGCCGACGCCGAATCGGCGGTGGCGTCGCGTGTCGAAGGCCTGCTCGCCACGATCGCCCGATCGGCGTCCGCCCACTGGATCATCGTCAGCAACGAGGTGGGGCTTGGCGTCGTGCCGCCCACTCCCCTCGGCCGCCGCTACCGCGACGCGCTCGGCCGAGCCAACCAGCTCCTCGCGACCGCCGCGGACGACGTCACGCTGATGGTCGCCGGCATCGAGCTCCCGCTCAAGCAGGGCAGTACCTTTCGGACATGAGCCTGGTTGTCACCGACGCGATCGTGCTGCACGCCTTCGACTACCTCGAGTCCTCGCGGATCCTCAAGTTGGTGACGCGCGAGGCCGGTGTGCGCTCGGTGCTCGCGCGCGGCGCGCGGCGCTCGAAGAAACGCTTCGGCACTTCGCTCGACCTGTACGCGCAGGGCAGCGCCGAACTGCACATGAAGATCGGCCGCGAGCTCGATACGTTGAGCGACTTCGACGTACGCCGCGCACGTCCGCAACTGGCGATGCAGCTGTCCCGATTCACGGGCGCGAGCACGATCGCCGAGCTCACGCTCCGCTTTGCGCGCGACGCCGCCGATCCGGGCCTCTTCGACGCCGTCGAAGCGGCGCTCGACGCGATCGGCGCGGCGCCGCCGGAGCGGGCGCGCGACGTCACCCTCGCCGGTGCGTGGCGTGTGCTCCGCGAGCTCGGTGTCGCGCCCACGGTCGACAATTGCGCCGAATGCCACGCGTCCGTCGATCCTGACGCGGCAGCGATGTTCAGCCACCCGGCGGGTGGAACGCTGTGCGAGCGGTGCGCCCACCTCGCGCGCGCCGGCCGCACCCTGCCGCCGGCGGCGCGCAATGCGCTGCGCGCCTGGCTTTCCGGCGCGGAGCATCCGCTCGCCGACGCGCAGGCCGCGCGCGCGCATCAGCGGCTGCTGCGCGAGTTTCTCGCCGAGCATCTCAGCGAGGATCGTCCTCTGCGCGCGTTCGACGTGTGGGAGCGCGAGACGCTGACGGGAGCCGAAACGAAGCACGAGGGCGTCGCGTGATTCTCGGGACGGCGGGGCACATCGATCACGGCAAGACGACGCTCGTTCGCGCGCTCACGGGCGTGGACACCGATCGCCTACCGGAGGAGAAGCGCCGGGGCATCACCATCGAGCTCGGCTTCGCGCCGCTCGTGCTGGAAGGGTTCGGTACGGTAGGGGTGGTCGACGTGCCCGGCCATGAAGCCTTCGTACGAACCATGGTCGCCGGCGCCACGGGAATCGACCTCGCGCTCGTCGTCGTCGCGGCCGATGAGGGTGTGATGCCGCAGACGCGCGAACACCTCGCGATCCTCGAGCTGCTCGGGGTGCGGCGCGGCGTGGTCGCGCTCACCAAAGTCGATTTGGTCGACGACGAGTGGCTCGCGCTCGTCGAGGAGGACGTTCGCGCGGCGATCGGCCGCGCGCTGCCCGGTGCGCCGATCGTCGCGACTTCGTCGGAGACGGGCAGGGGACTGCCCGAGCTGCGGTCCGCCCTCACCGAGCTCGCGCGCGCCACTCCGTCGCGCACCGCCGCCGATCTTTTCCGCATGCCGATCGACCGCGCCTTCACGATCAAGGGCACCGGCACCGTGGTCACTGGCACCGTCTGGTCCGGACAGCTCGAGCGCGACGACACGGCGCGCGTTCTCCCCGGCGACCGCACCGCGCGCGTGCGCGGCGTGCAGGCGCACGGGTCGCAGGTCGCCGCCGCCGGACCGGGGACGCGGACGGCCGTCGCTTTGGCCGGCCTCGACGTTGCCGACGTCGCGCGCGGCTCGACGATCGTCACCGACCGCAACTGGCGCGCGACGACGATGGCGCGCGCGGACGTCACGCTCGTTCCCGATCTCGACGTCGCCGTGCGGCCGCGCACCTGGTTTCGCCTCCACGTGGGTACCGCGGAGGTCGGCGCCCGCATCGTCAGCCGCGGCGGGCTGGCGGCGTCGGACCCGGTCGGCGTGCGTCTCATGCTCGACGCGCCGGTGCTGCTTCGCGCCGGCGACCGATTCGTCCTCCGGACGTCGGCGCCGCTGAATACCATCGGTGGCGGGGTCGTCACCGACCCCTACGCGCCAAAGCGCGCGCGGCCGTGGCCCGGCGGGCTGTCAGCGCTGGAGCGGCTGGACCTGCTCGTCGAGGAGTCGGGATCGCACGGCGTCGACGCAGGCACGCTGCCGGTGCGATTGGGTGCGCCACCCGCCGCGTGCGAGCAGCTCGTGGCAGACGCCACCGACCGATTCGTCGTGGCCGCGGGGCGCATCGTCTCGCGGCGCGTGTTTACCGATCTCTCACGACAGCTGGTGGAGCTGGTTCGCCGATATCACGCCGAGCATGGGCTGGAGCCGGGAATCCCGACGCAGCTGTTACGAAATGGACTGCACGCGTCGCCGGAAGTGATGGACGCGGTCTTTCAGTCGAGCCTCGGTGCAGGCGAGCTCGTGGCGACGGGCGGCGTCCTGTCGCTCCCTGATTGGCTCCCATCGCTCTCGGCGGAGGAGCAGCGGGCGACGCAAACAATTGTTTCCATTCTCGCGTCGGCGCAGTCTGAACCACCGAGCGTCGAAGAGTTGTGGGCCACGTTGGGCGCCGACCCGTCGCCGCTGCTGCGGTACTTGGACCGAAACGGCAAGGTCGTTCAAGTCGAGCAAAATCGGTACTATGAGACGTCACAGTTAAGGTTATTTCTAGATCGGATGCGCGGGGCGTTGTCCGGCGGCGTGGAGCTCGGCCCGTCGGAATTGCGCGAGACACTGGGGCTGTCCCGGAAGTTCTTGATCCCCTTGTTGGAATATTGCGATCGGCTGGGGTATACAAATCGGGGGGCAATCGGCCGGGTGTGGCGAGGGCCGTAAGTGCAATCAAGACACCAGGGTCCACGCCACAACTCGCTTGACAGGTCCCTGTCCTATCCGTAATTTCGAGCTACATGGCAGTTTCCTGTTCACATCACCTCAGGAGTCCTGTAACGGTCCTGTTTCGTTAGCGCGGGAGAAAAATCATGTTCCACCGCTGGGCAGCACTGGTGCTCGTGCTCGCCCTTTGTGCGATTACGCCAAAGAACGCGGCGGGGCAAACGCAGTCGCAGAAGCCCCGAGGGCACAGTGCCGGGGGAATTGGAGCGAACTCTCCGAACCCCTTCAATCCGGACACGTACATCCCGTTCACTGTTGGAGACGAAAGCTGTACGGGTGTAAGTGAGCAACACGTAGTCGCGATGCGGATCCTGAACGTCTTGGCGCAGCCGGTTGTCGTTCCCCAGATGTGGGGCTCGACGGGAACCACTGCGGCGATCTCCGAGTCGCTTCACGGTCTGCCGCTCACCAACGTCACGTTGGGGTGCGGAACGTACAAGGCGTATTGGAATGGACGGTTGACCGGCAGCGGACGAGAAGCGTCGTCCGGCGTCTACGCGGTTCAGCTCTTCATCGACGGGCAGTTGATCACGACCAGCAAGATCTTCTACGCCAAGTAGACCATCGTAAAGCATCGCCAAACACAACACGCGCCGAGGGCATTCGCTCTCGGCGCGTGTGCTTTTTCGTGCGTTTTTCGTGCGTTTTTTGTCGACGGTTTCCGGCCGGATCGGCAGGCGACTTGCTCCGCCACCGCACGCCACCGCACGGAACCACTTCCGAAAGCCGCCGCTTTGGCGTAGTTGTGAGGCACCCACGTTGCTCTCCTCGGCACCATGATCAATCCAGAAAAACTCACCGTCAAAGCGGGCGAAGCGTTGAACGAAGCCGTGAGCCTGGCGCGTCGCCAGGGAAATCCGGCCGTCTACGACCTCCATCTCCTCGCCGCCCTGCTCGATCAGGACGAGAGCATTGTCGTTCCCGTGCTCCAGAAGCTCGGCGCCAGCGTCGCGGCGCTGCGTGAGGCGGTGCAGCGCGAAATTGCGCGCTACCCGAAGCAGACCGACGCGCAGCCCACGATGTCGCGCGAGCTCAACCAGGTCTTCGACAAGGCCGAAGACGAAGCCAAACGGTTGGGCGACGAATACGTCTCGACCGAGCACCTGCTGCTCGCGCTGTCCGATACGAAGGGGACGGAATCGCGAACGCTCCTGTCCGCCACGGGCGCCGCGCACGACGCGCTGATGAAGGCGCTCGAGGCCGTTCGCGGCTCGCACCGTGTCACCGACCAGACGCCGGAGAACCAGTACCAGGCGCTGGAGCGGTACACGCGCGATCTCACCGAGGCCGCGCGCAAAGGCAAGCTCGATCCGGTCATCGGCCGCGACGAAGAGATTCGGCGCGCCATCCAGGTGTTGTCGCGTCGCACGAAAAACAATCCGGTGCTCATCGGCGAGCCGGGCGTCGGCAAAACCGCCATCGTCGAAGGGCTCGCGCAGCGCATCGTGAACGGCGACGTGCCGGAGAGTCTCAAGAACAAGCGGCTCGTATCGCTCGACATGGGCTCGCTCATCGCCGGCGCCAAGTTCCGCGGCGAGTTCGAGGAACGGCTCAAGGCGGTGCTCAAGGAGATCACCGACGCCAACGGGCTGTTCATCGTCTTCATCGACGAGATGCACACCATCGTCGGCGCCGGCAAGGCCGAGGGCTCGATGGACGCCGGCAACATGCTCAAGCCGATGCTCGCTCGCGGCGAGCTTCGCGTGGTGGGCGCGACGACGCTCGACGAGTACCGCAAGAACGTCGAGAAAGACCCCGCCCTCGAGCGGCGCTTCCAGCCGGTGTACGTCGGCGAGCCGAGCGTCGAGAGCACGATCGCCATTCTGCGCGGTCTCAAGGAACGGTACGAGGCGCACCACGGCGTGCGCATCACCGACGACGCCATCATCGCCGCGGCCACGCTGTCGAACCGCTACATCGGCGACCGCTTTCTTCCCGACAAGGCGATCGACCTGATCGACGAGGCGGCGTCGCGGCTTCGCATCGAGATCGACTCCATGCCGCAGGAGATCGACGAGGTCGAGCGCCGGATCATGCAGCTCGAGATCGAGCGCCGCGCGCTCGAGAAAGAGAAGGACAAGAGCGCCATCGAGCGCCGTGAGGAGATCGAGCGCGAGCTCGCGGAGCTGCGCGAAAAATCGCAGGCCATGAAGGCGCAGTGGCAGCAGGAAAAGGAGATGCTCGGGGGCGTGGGCAAGATCAAGCAGGAGATCGAGCAGGCGCGCATCGAGGCCGAGCAGGCGTCGCGCTCCGGCGATTTGAGCAAGGCCGCCGAGATCACCTACGGGCGCATTCCGGAGCTCGAGCGTCGCATGCGCGAGACCGAGGCGAAGCTGCAGACACAGGAAGGCCGCCCGCATTTCCTCAAGGAGGAAGTGACGGCCGAAGACATCGCCGAAGTGGTCGCGCGCTGGACCGGGATTCCCGTCACGCGCATGCTCGAGGGCGAGCGCGAGCGTCTCACGAAGCTCGACGCCGAGCTGGCGCGTCGCGTCATCGGCCAGGACGAAGCCGTGCACGCGGTGGCGAACGCGGTGCGCCGCTCGCGCGCCGGCATGCAGGATCCCAATCGGCCGATCGGCTCGTTCATCTTCCTCGGTCCCACGGGTGTCGGAAAGACGGAGACCGCTCGCGCGCTGGCGGACTTCTTGTTCGACGACGAGCATGCGATGGTCCGCATCGACATGTCGGAGTACATGGAGAAGCACGCCGTGGCGCGGTTGATCGGCGCGCCGCCTGGGTACGTCGGATACGAGGAGGGCGGCCAGCTCACCGAGGCCGTGCGCCGCCGGCCATACTCGGTCATCCTGTTCGACGAGATCGAGAAGGCGCATCCGGACGTGTTCAACATCCTGCTGCAGATTCTCGACGACGGCCGGCTCACCGATTCACAGGGACGCACGGTCGACTTCCGCAACTCCGTCATCATCATGACGTCGAACGTCGGCTCGATGTTCATCCTCGAGCACGCGGGCGGCGACTGGGCGCTCGTCGAGACCCAGGTGATGGCCACGCTGCAGCAGCAGTTCAAGCCGGAGTTCCTCAACCGCGTCGACGACATCATCATCTTCCGTCCGCTCGGCATGGCGGAGATCGAGAAGATCGTGGAGCTCCAGCTGAGGCGTCTCGAGCGGATGCTCGCCGAGCGCAAGCTCACGATCGTGCTCACGCCGGAGGCGAAGCACCTGTTGGCGGAGGAGGGCTACGATCCCGCGTTCGGTGCGCGTCCGCTCAAGCGGTCGATTCAGCGCCTGATTCAGAATCCGCTGGCGATGGCCGTGCTCGAAGGCCGGTTCGTCGAGGGCGACGCGATCGTGGTGCGCCCGGACGGGAAGGGCGGGTTGGAGTTCTCGAGCGAGCCGGCGAAGGAGACGGTTGGCGCGTGAACTGAATCGACGTGTTAAGCTGGATGACATGCTAGTCACTGACGACAGTTGGATGGCCGCCGCCCTCGAGGAAGCGCGGGCGGCGGCCGCGGCGGGCGAAGTGCCCGTCGGCGCGGTGATCGTGCGCGACGGCGCGGCGCTCGCGCGCTCGGGCAACCGCACGCTCCGCGACCAGGATCCCACCGCGCACGCCGAGGCGCTCGTCATTCGCGCGGCCGCGGCTGCGCTCGATTCGTGGCGGCTCGACGGCTGCTCGCTCTACGTGACCCTGGAGCCCTGCGCCATGTGCGCGGGCGCGATCGTCCTGGCGCGGCTCGATCGAGTCGTGTTCGGCGCGTGGGACGACAAGGCGGGCATGGCGGGATCCGTCGCCGACCTGCTTCGCCATCCGCGGTTGAATCACCGGCCGGAGGTGCTCGCTGGGGTGCGCGGGGAGGAATGCGCGGAACTGCTCACGACGTTCTTCCGTTCGCGGCGCCAAATCGTTGACTCTTCAGCGTCTACGGCCTAATTTCTCAGGCTGTTCCGGACACTGGACAGGTGGCCGAGTGGTTGAAGGCACCGGTCTCGAAAACCGGCGTACCGGTGAACCCGGTACCGTGAGTTCGAATCTCACCCTGTCCGTCAGACCGGCGCGGCGGCATTGTACGGCCGTTTGCGCCGGTTTTGGGTTTTCGTGAGTCTGTTTCGCAGGTCGTAGGACGGGTGGCCGAGTGGTTGAAGGCGCACGCCTGGAAAGTGTGTTTACGCCAAAAGCGTAACGTGGGTTCGAATCCCACCCCGTCCGTGTGAATCGTCCCACCCCGGCTGCGCGCGCGCAGCCGGGGTTTTTTCTTTCCAATGGGCCCTACCGCACCGTCCCCTGCGCCCCGGCCGCGAACTCCGCGCCCTGTCGCGGCCCGTCGAGTACCGACCGGATTCGCGCCGCGAGCTCCTCCACCATGAACGGCTTCATCAAGAGCTCGGTGTTCGAGACGACGACGCCGTAGCTCGCCACCGCCTCCTCGCTGTAGCCGGTGATGAACAGCACGCGCAGGTTCGGATACCACTCGCGGAGCTGCGCCACGAGCGTGGCGCCGTTCATTTCCGGCATCACGACGTCGGACAACACGAGGTGGATCGGCGCGCCGTGGCGCTCCAGCACCGTGAGCGCGTCGTAGCCGTTCCGCGCCTCGAGCACGAGATAGCCGAGATCGCGCAGCGATTCCGCGAGCTGGTCGCGGAGCACGCGCTCGTCCTCGACGAGCAGCACCGTCTCGCGCCCGCGCAGCTCGGCCGGCGTCTCGGCCAACCGGGCCGCGGTCGGCGCTGGGGGATCGATCGCGGGGAGCGTGATGGTGAAAGCCGTGCCTTCGCCGACCGCGCTCTCCACCCCGATGGTGCCGCCGAACTGGCCGATGATCGCGTGCACCACCGACAGTCCGAGTCCCGTGCCCCAGCCGAGCTTGCGCGTCGTGAAGTAGGGCTCGAAGAGGCGTGCGCAGGTCTCGTCGGTCATCCCGGCGCCCGTGTCGGAGATCGTGAGCACCACGTGCCGTGCCGGCGCGCTTGCGTCCGAGGGCTCGTCGCTCGTGCGAATGCTGAGCCGTCCGCCAGTGGGCATCGAATCGCGGGCGTGCACCGCGAGGCTGATGATCACCTGGATCATCTGCGCGCGGTCGACGAAGATGCCGCGCTTGGCGCCGAGCCGCACGTCGATCTCCACGTCTTCGTCCACGAGCCGCACGAGCATCGGCTGCGCTTCGCGCACGATGTCGTCGAGCCGGCAGACGTGCGGCGTCACGACCTGCTTGCGCCCGAAGGCGAGCAGCTCGCGGATCACGCCCGACGCGCGGAAGCATTCGTCACGCACCTGCGTGAGGCGGCCGCGCGCTCGCGTGTCGAGCTCCGTGTTCTGGATGACGAGATGCACGCCGGCCATCATCGCGGTGAGGATGTTGTTCAGGTCGTGCGCCACGCCGCCGGCGAGTTGGCCCACCGCCTCGAGCTTCTGCGCCTCGCGGAGCTGCGCGTCGCGGAAGCGATCGGCCGTGATGTCGCGCTCGATGGCCGAGAGGCCGATGAGCGTGCCCTGCTCGTCGCGAATGGGCGACAGCGTGAGCGCCATGATGATGTGGCGGCCGTCCTTGCACACGCGCTCCGTGACGACGTTCGACACCTCGCCGCCGCTGCGCACACTGTCGAGCAGCGCGGCGGCTTCCTCGACCTGGTCGGGGGGAACGAGGCGAAAGACCGAATGCCCGATCATCTCGAACGGCGTGTACCCGAAGATGCGCTCGGCCGCGGCGTTCCAGTGCGTGACGACCCCGTCGGGGGTCTGCGCGATGATCGCGTCGGTCGACGACGCGACGAGAGTGCTCAGCCAGGCGCGGTCTTCGAGCTCGCGCATTTCCTGAGTGAGATCGCTCAACACGCCGAGCAGCCGGACGCCGCGCCGCGTGCCGCCCTCGTCGATGAATCGCACGCTGCCGCGCACGCTCAGCCAGGTGGTTTGGCGCGCGTCGTGGCGAATGCGAAACACGGACTCGAAGGTGCCCGAGCCGGCGGGGTTGAGCGCGCGGCCGATCGCGCTGCGGAACTGCGGCAGGTCTTCCGCGTCGACGAGGCGCTCGAGCTCTTCCACGGTGACGATCGCGCCGGGGCGCATGCCGAGCAGCTCCAGGCCGCGCTGATTCACGTCGATCTCATCGGCTTCGAGATTCCAATCCAGCGTGCCGACGCGAGCGGAGTCGACGATCAGTCCCAAGCGCACGGCGCTCTCGTGCAGGGCTTCATCGGCGCGCTTTTGCTCGTCGATGTTGGACATGATGCCGATCCAGCCCTTTACCAGCTCCTTGCGATTGCGCATCGGTTCGCCGCGGGCGCGGAACCACTCGTAGCGGCCGTCGCGCATGCGTACGCGAAACTCCACGGACAGCTGGAAGCCGTCGCCGATGGCGTCCTGCCATTCGCGGGTAACGCGCACGCGGTCGTCGGGATGCAGCAGGGCCATCCAGCCGCCGTCATGCAGGGCGTCGGCGGGTTGCCCGGTGACGATCGTCCAGGTGGGCGCGACGAAGCGCGAGCCGTCGGCGCTGGCGCGCCACACGACTTGTGTGAACTGTCCACCGAGCCGCCAGATCTCCGAGTCGGAGATGCGGCGAGACGGACCAGAAACACCCGGAGGACGTCCCGGCGTTCCGACTTTCGCAGACATGCGATCCCTCGACTGCGGAGAGATGCGCCCGGCGCGGAGCGCGTGCGGTGGGGCAGCCGTCGGCGGCTGGCGGTGAGGTACGACGAGCATCGCACGAACCGGGCAGGGTGAGGGTCACCTGCGCGAGCACGCGATGTCGCTATCGTAAACATTGCGCCAATCCACGATTCCCGCCAGACCCAGTATGGGGGCAGGCACGAATGATTGGGCGCACAAATTAGAGGATCCTCATCCGGCGGACCGTGGCGGCCGCCGGGCAACCGACGCGACAGGACCTTAAGCCGCCGGTCGCGGGGTTCGTGGCGGCGTCGACCGCAGGAACGACGGGATCTCGGGAACGATGTCGGGCATCTGCCGCATCTCGTCGTTCCAGGCTTCCTGCAGCACTTCGCTGAGCAACTGCTCCTCCTGCGGATACAGCCGGCGCGAAAGGTCGATCGCCGCGAACGAGCGCAGCGTCTCCCGCGCGTCGTGCATGGTGAAATCCGCGCTGCTCACGCGATGCCAATGTTTGCGCACCCAGCGCTGGCCCTGGCTCCAGACCACGCGCGCGTAGCGATCGAACTGTTCGCCGGCCACGGCGCGCGGAAAACGCGTGTCGGGCCCGCTCTCGTTCGTCGAGCGGAAGGGAATCGGTTGGACGTGGCGGCGCGTGGTCAACATGCTGGCCTCTCGGAAGTCGTTCTGTCTTCGAGTTTCGGCAGCACGCGACAAAACCTCAGCGCTGGCCAGCGTCATCCAGCGTTATTCTCGCGCAAACGTCGCGCGTGTCATTCCCGCTGCACCGCCCACCGCGCGAGCGACCAGAGTCCGCGACCGGTGCGCCGGAAGCGGCCGGACGAGTCGTCGTGCAGTACGCCGTTCAGTCTCGCCGGCGGCTCGTTCGCGAGACCGAGCTGCGGGTACACGAGCTCTGCGATCTGCGTGAAGTGCATTTCCCGGCCACCGGCGCGCAGCGCATTCTCGGTGGCGTCCAACAGCAGCTGGCTTTTTGAGGGGGCGTTTGAGTGACTCATGGTGTTGGGCGTGCGAGTGACCATGACCCGTGGACGGCGAAGCTCCGTAATCATATGTTGTGCCAATGCCGTACAAACGTATGCAGCCAAACAGGTTAGATCGCAAGATCAGTACGCTGGCGTACCGTCCGCTCCATATCGGATCAAACGTTGCCTATACGTGATGATATGACCGTCGCACGCGATTCGATCACGATCCTGCCCGAGCCTTCACTTCCGCCTCTCAGCCGGAACAAGCTGCTCGCCGTCCTGCCGGACGCAGAGCGCGCGTTGCTCGGGAAACACGCCACCTTCGTGCCTTTGAAGCGCCGCGATCTGCTGTACGAGACGGAGCGTCCGGCGCCATACGTCTACTTCCTGGTCGAGGGAATCGCCTCGCTGCTCAGCGTCATGACCGACGGCACCGGCGTGGAGACGGCGACCATCGGCCGCGAGGGAATGGTGGGCATGGGAGTGTTTCACGGCGTGCTCGTCACGCCGGAGCAGGCGATGGTCCAAGTGCCCGGCGGCGCTTACCGCATTCCGTCGTCCGCCTTTCGCGAGATCCTCCCGAGCCTGCCCACGCTCGATACGCTGCTCCACCGCTTCTCCGTGGTCATGTTCACGCTGGCCGCGCAAAACTCCGGGTGCAACCGCAAGCACGCCGTCGAGGCGCGGTGCGCGCGGTGGCTGCTCATGGTTGCCGATCGCGTCGACACCGAGATCCTTGCACTCACCCACGACTTCGTGGCCCAGATGCTCGGCGTGCGACGGGCGAGCGTCACCGAAGCCCTGGGAGCACTGGAACGGCGCGGGTTGATCGAGACGGGACGAGGACGCATCGGCATCGTGAACCGTCCGGGCCTCGAGGGGGTGGCGTGCGAGTGCTACTCCATCATCCGCGGTACTGTCCAACGGCTCTTGCAAGGCTGCGCCGACACGAGCCCGCTCGCCGCGGTCAAAGCGTCGGAGGACGGAAAGTCGACGTTGCGGGAGCCGCACGACTAGGGACCAACGCCCTCGGGAGCGCGGACTGCTTCGCTACCGTTCGCGCACCTGATCGGCCATATTGCTCGCCATGGCTGCGCCCCCAAAACAATCGACTGTCCTCGACGCTCGCGCCTTCGACCGAACGCTGCGTCGCATGGCCGACGAGATCGTTGAGCTGAACAACGGCACAGACGGTCTCGTGATCGTCGGCATTCAGCGCCGCGGCGTCCAGCTCGCGGCGCAAATCGTATCCACGATCAACGACCGCGAGAAATCCGAGGTGCCGCAGGGCGCCCTCGACATCACGCTCTATCGCGACGACTTGCAGACGGTGGGGCCCCGCCCGCTCGTGGGTCAGACGCAGATCCCGGTGGACATCGACGGGCAGCACGTCGTGATCGTCGACGACGTGCTGTACACCGGCCGAACCATCCGCGCGGCGCTCGACGAGCTGGCGGACTTCGGCCGGCCGAGCCGGATCTCGCTGGCCGTGCTCATCGACCGCGGAGGACGCGAGCTCCCGATCCAAGCGAACATCGTCGGCAAGACGGTGGACATCGGGCCGGGGCAGCGCGTGGACGTGCTGGTCGAGGAGCTCGACGGCAAAAACGCCGTCGTCATCGCCGACCGGGAGGCGAGCCCGTGACCCACGCGCTCGGCAAAGATCTGCTTGGGCTCGAGCCGTTGAGCGGCGAGCAGATCAAGCTGATCCTCGACACCGCCGAGCCGTTCAAGGAGATCAGCGAGCGGGCGATCAAGAAAGTGCCGACCCTGCGCGGCGCCACGATCGTCAACCTGTTCTTCGAGGCGTCGACGCGTACGCGCGTGTCGTTCGAGTTCGCCGAAAAGCGCCTGTCGGCGGACACCGTCAACGTCGCCGCGTCCGGATCGAGCGTGTCCAAGGGCGAGACGCTGGTCGACACGGCGCGCAACCTCGAGGCGATGCGCATCGACATGGTCGTGATCCGCCACGGCGCGTCGGGCGCGGCGCAGTTCCTGGCCGAGCGCATCGAGTCGAATGTGATCAACGCGGGCGACGGCACGCACGAGCATCCGACGCAAGGGCTGCTCGATTTATTGACACTTCGCGACCATTTCAAGCGGCTCGCCGGAGTGAAGGTCTGCATCGTCGGCGACGTGCTCCACTCGCGCGTGGCGCGGTCGAACATCTGGGGGCTCACGAAGATGGGCGCCGAGGTCGCGGTGTGCGGGCCGCGGTCGCTCCTGCCGAACGCGATCAACGAGATGGGCGTCACCGTGTTCAACCGCGTGGAGGAGGCGATCGAGTGGGCCGACGCGTTGAACATCTTGCGCCTGCAGCTCGAGCGGATGCATGCCGGCTACATCCCGTCGCTGCGCGAGTACAACCGGGTCTTCGGCGTGTCGCGCGAGCGGCTCGACCGCGCCAAGCGCGACATTCTCATTCTTCATCCCGGCCCAATGAATCGCGGAGTCGAGATCGACTCCGACGTGGCCGATGGACCTTTCAGCGTGATTCTCGATCAGGTGACGAACGGCGTCGCGGTGCGCATGGCGATCTTGTACCTCTTGTCGGGCGGAAAACCGGAGCTCGCCGAATCGGCGAAGAAGGGTGGAGGCGATCGATGAGCCGCTCCATTCTGTTGACGGGCGGCCGCGTCGTGGATCCATCACAATCGATGGACGAGCGGGCGGACGTGCTCATCGTCGGCGAGCGGGTGGAGGCGGTCGGCGCGCGCGTCGCGGGCGACGCCGCGCACCGCGAGGGCATGGAGACGATCGATTGCTCCGGGCTCGTGGTGTCGCCGGGATTCATCGACGTGCACTGTCATCTGCGCGAGCCGGGACGCGAGGAGGTCGAGACCATCGCGTCGGGCGCGCGTGCGGCGGCGGCGGGCGGGTTCACCGCGGTGTGCGCAATGCCGAACACCGATCCGGTGACGGACAATCAGGCCGCGGTCGGATTCATTCTTCGGCAGGGCGCGATTGCCGACGCGGCACGCGTGTATCCGATCGGCGCGATCTCCGTGGGGCAGCGCGGCGAAGCGTTGGCCGAGTTTGGGGAGATGGTCGCCGCCGGCGCGGTCGCCGTGAGCGACGACGGAAAGCCGGTGGTGAGCGCGCATCTCATGCGCACGGCGCTCGAGTATGCGCGCACGTTCGGCATCCCGGTTGCAGACCATTGCGAGGAGCCGACGCTGGCGACGGGCGGCGCGATGAACGAAGGATTGATCAGCGCGCGCCTCGGGCTCAAGGGCATTCCCGCGGAAGCCGAAGAGATCATGGCGATCCGCGACATTCTGCTCGCGCGTCGCACGGGCGGTCACATTCATCTCTGCCACATGAGCACCCGCGGGTCGGTCGAGCTCATTCGTTGGGGCAAGGACCGGAACATCAACGTCACGGCGGAGGTGTGTCCGCATCACATCTCGCTCACCGAAGACGCGGTCGAAGGCTACGACACCAACGCGAAGATGAACCCGCCGCTGCGCACGGCCGACGACGTCGCCGCGCTGCAGGAGGCCGTGCGGGACGGGACGATCGATCTCATCGCCACCGACCATGCGCCGCATCACTACGACGAGAAGGAGCGCGAGTTCGCCGACGCGCCGAACGGCATCATCGGACTCGAGACCGCGCTTGCGGTGAACATCACCTGGCTCGTGGCGCCGGGGATCATCGACGTGCCACTCCTCATCGAGCGGATGTCGTGCGCGCCGGCGCGGGTGTTCAAGCTGCCCGGAGGTTCGCTGCGCCGCGGCGCGCTCGCCGACGTCACGGTATTCGATCCGGACGCGAAGTGGCTCGTCGAGCCCAAGCGCTTCCGATCGAAGGGACGGAACACGCCATACGCCGGTCAAACGCTGCAGGGCCGGACGCGCTGCACGATCGTGGGTGGACGCGTCGCCTATCGCGCCGACGCGTGAGCGCCGACGCGTGAGCGCCAATGAGCGGGCGGCTGCGGGCGCAGCGATCGTGCGGGTCTGCCGGCGGTTGTACGAGCGGGGGCTGATCGCCGGTCCCGACGGCAACGTGACCGTGCGGCTGCAGGACGGATCGATTCTCAGCACGCCGCGCGGCATGTCGAAGGTGGATCTCGATCCGCGCGACCTCGTCGTCGTCCGCGGCGACGGAACGGTGATCGGCGGCTCGCGCGCGCCGTCGAGCGAGCTGCGCATGCACTTGCGCATCTACCAGAAGCGCGCGGACGTGCGAGCGATCGTTCATGCGCACCCGCCGACCGCGACCGGGTTCGCCGTGGCGGGAGAGGGATTCATGGCCCCTGTGTTGCCCGAAGTTATCTTCCAGATGGGCGAGGTGCCGTTGGTGCCGTACGCCACACCGGGAACCGACGCGTTGGCCGACGCCATCGAGCCGTTTCTTCTGGGCGGGCATGACGCTTTTCTCATGGCCAATCACGGCGCGACCGCGATGGGCCCCACGATCGACATGGCGCACCAACGCATGGAAAGCCTGGAGCACGCCGCGCGGATTCTCCTTGCCGCGCGCACGTTGGGCCGGGTCAATGAGCTGAGCGCCGCGGACGTACAGGTCCTGCGCAAGGCTCGCGAGGAACGAGAATGACGGATCCGAACCGCTCGCTGAACGAAGTCCCGGCACTCCTCGAGGAGCGCCGCCGGTACGAGGCGTGGATCGCGGCGCTCGATGCGCGGCGCGACAGCACGCCGGCGCACGTCTTCGAGCGCGTGCAAAGCGACTACCGCAACCGGCTCCAACAGGTCGCCGACCGTCTGGCCACGCATCGGCAGGCGATCGAGGAAGAGCGGGCGAGCGTGCAGTCGCGCCTGTCGCTGCTCGAGGCGGAAGAGCAGATGCGCCGCGACGAGCGGGCCGAGCTCGACCTGCGGGCACACGTCGGCGAGCTGGCGGGCAGTGACGCGGACTCGGCCTTCGGCACCGTCGACGACGCGATCACGCAGCTCGTGGGGGAGAAGGGCGGGTTGCAGCGGCGCGTGGCGGAGCTGGACGCGCTCGTCGCCGAACGGCCGGCCGATGCAGCCTCGGATGAAATCGAGAAAGAAGTGCCGCCGCTGGAAGAGTTGATCGATGAGCCGGCGCAGGTTGCGCCGCTGGAGCCGCCGAACGCGCCCGCCGGGTCGTTCGACGAAATGGCGTTTCTCGACGCGGTGGTAGGGAAGGAGTCGGCCAATGCGCAGGCGAGCGCGCCGATCGAGCCGCCGGTCTACGAGCGCATCATCCATCGCGACGAGGCCGACTCGGAGTCCTTGTTGGCGGGGCTCGGCGGGCCGCGCGGTGCGTCCGAGGAGGCGCCGCTGGCGGCGAACGTTCCGGCGAACACGCCCATCGTGCTGCGCCCGTCGGGGTCGATCGAGCAGTCCAAAACGCTCAAGTGCAACGAGTGCGGAGCGATGAACTATCCGACGGAATGGTACTGCGAGCGCTGCGGAGCGGAGCTGGCGGCGCTCTGACGTGTCAACCTGCTGACCTGTCAACCTGCTGACGTGTCATCCTGAGGAGTGAAACGACGAAGGATCGCCTTCCCATGGGAAAGCGATCCTTCGCTGCGCTCAGGATGACTGCGCCGGTTCGCGCGTTACGCCGCGACTTTCTTGCTCAGCTTGCTCTTGTTGCGGGCCGCGTTGTTCGGATGAATGAGGCCCTTGCGAGCCGCGCGGTCGAGCAGCTTGGTGGCGGTCAGCTTGGCTTCGGGCGTTGCATCGGGGGCCTTGGCCTTCTTGAGCGCAGTCCGCAGGGCGGAACGTTGCGCACGGTTGCGCACGGTCGCCGCGCGCGACTTACGCATGTTCTTCTTGGCGGAAGCGATATTCGGCACGAAAGACTCTCCAAAAATACCAGTGAAATTCGCGTGGTTCGCGAAGGCTGAAAACTAGAGTTCGACAGCGTCAAAGTCAAGGCGCGATAACGCTTTGACACTAGTCTACATCAACACTACCTTTCGCGCCAATCGCCCCCCGGACACGCGCGCGCAAACCGCGCCGCCGGGGGCGAATCACCCGTTCCGTACAGCCGACACAGCCGACGTTGCAATTTCAGGACTTCCTGTTGTTCATGCCGATGTTGTTGTTCTCAGTCATCGCGCATGAGTATGCACACGGCTACGCAGCGCTGAAGCAGGGCGACGACACCGCTCTCATGCTCGGGCGCTTGACCTTGAATCCGGTCAAGCACATCGACCCGTTCATGACGATCTTGTTGCCGCTCATGCTCTGGCTCGCGCACGCGCCCATTCTCGGGGGCGCCAAGCCCGTACCGGTGAACCCGCGCAAGTATCGGAACTTCAAGCGGGGCGACATCATCGTGTCGCTCGCCGGGGTGTTTACGAATTTGCTCATCAGCATCGCCTGCGTGATTCTCATCGCCGTGCTCGGACTGGTTGGACGGTTCGCGCCCGTGCTCGATCCCAGCCTGGGCATTTTGCAGGCGATGATGATCCTTGGTGTGCAACTCAACCTGATCCTGATTGCCTTCAATCTCATTCCGGTGCCGCCGCTCGACGGGTCGCACGTCTTCAAGTACCTGCTGCCGCTGTCGTGGGCGATCCGCTACCAGCAGGTCGCCCGTTGGGGCATCGTCGTGCTGATCGCGGTCATGTACCTCGCGCCTGGCGCACTCATGGTGTGGCTCGGACCCGCCCTCAAGACGAGCGACGCAATGATCCAACTCGTGACCGGAATGATCCTGCCGTCCACGTCGCAGTGGCTGCGATGACCGCGACGTTCGCGCCGGAGCTGCCGGCAACCGAAACGGGCTTCAACGTCGACCTGCCCGCGTTCTCCGGACCGCTCGATCTCCTGCTGTCGCTGATTCGCGAAGAGCAGGTCGACATCTACGACATTCCGATCGCCCGCATCTGCGAGCAGTTCGTGGTGCGCATTCGCACGCTCGGCTTGAACGAAGCGGCGGAGTACCTCGAGATGGCCGCCCGGCTGCTGCGCATCAAGGCGCAGATGCTGCTGCCGCGGAGCGAGATGGAGCAGTGGGAAGATCCGCGCGCGGAGCTCGTGCGCCGGCTGCTCGAGTACCAACAGATGCGCGAGGTCGTGGACGTCCTCGAGCGCCGCGGAGAAGAGCGCCGCAACCAGTTCGCGCGCGCCTACCTGCCGCAGTCGGCAACGCCTCCGCAGGCGCCGCTCGCGCTCTCGCTGTCCGAGCTGTTGTCGGCGGTGGACCGCGTCCTGCGCGCCGCGACGCAGCCGAACATGCACGAGATCATCCCGCGCTCCCTCGATGTGCCGGGCGCGATCACGATCATTCGGTCCGTGCTCGCCCTCCGGGCACGCATCATGTGGACGGAGATCGTGGAGCGCGGCGCCGAACCCTGGCAGATTCTTTCGACGCTCCTTGGCCTGCTCGAGCTCGCGAAGCTCGGCGAGCTCAAAGTCGCTCAGCCCAAACCCTACGCCGACGTGGAAATCACTCGTGACGCCGCTAGCGAAGCTGCTTGAAGCGGCGCTGTTCGCCAGCGCACGCCCCATCGCCACCGAGGAGCTCGCGGCGCTCGACAGCGACGCCTCGCCCGCCGAGCTGCAGTCGGCGCTCGACGAGATCCGCGAGCACTACGACGTCGAGGGACATGGCGTCGAGCTCACCGAGCTCGGCGGCGGTTGGCAGATCCTCACCCGCGCCGAGTACACTGAAGCGATCGAACGGGCGCAGCTCGCGGCGCGACCGGCGCGCTTGTCCGGCGCGGCGCTGGAGTCGCTCGCGATCATCGCGTACCGCCAACCCATCAGCCGCTCCGAGATCGAGGAGATCCGCGGCGTCGCCGTGGGCGGCATGCTGAAGTCGTTGCACGAGCGCGGGCTCATCGACGTGGTGGGCCGCGCCGAGGGGTTGGGCCGTCCGCTGCTGTACGGCACGACGCCCGTCTTCCTCGAGCACTTCGCGTTGCGCCATCTCGAGGAGCTGCCGCGGGCCGACGAGCTGGCGATCGCGCTGCGCATGCCGGCGCGCGACACCGAGCCCGAGCCCGTCGCCGCCGGCGAAGGGAGCGAATCATGACCGAGACGATGCGGATCCAGCGCGCGCTCGCACGCGCGGGCGTCGCCTCGAGGCGCAAAGCCGAAGAGCTGATCGCCGCGGGCCGGGTGAAGGTCAACGGTGAGGTCGCGAACACCGGACAGGCCGTCGATCCGTCGCGCGACATCATTCTTGTGGACGGAAAACAGATCGGCGCGCCGCAGGCGGCCGAGTGGATTCTGCTCAACAAGCCGGCCGGCGTCATGACGACCAAGTCGGATCCGGATGGACGGAAGACCGTGTTCGACATGCTGCCGAACATCCCGGGGCTCACGTACGTGGGGCGACTCGACTTTCTCACCGAAGGCCTGCTGCTGTTGACGACGGATGGCGAAGCGGCGCATCGCCTATCGCATCCGAGCAGCGAAGTGCAGCGCACGTACGTCGCCACCGTGCTGGGCAAGGGCGATGAGGCGGTCGAGATCGCGCGCGAGGGTGTGGAGCTGGACGACGGGCCGGTGCATCCCAAGCACGTCGAGGCGCGCCGCCTCGGGCGCGATCGCTGGGAGTTCGAAGTCACGATCACCGAGGGCCGAAAGCGCGAGGTCCGGCGGCTGTGTGCCGCGCTCGGCCTCGACGTGGAACGGCTCGTCCGCACGCGGTTCGGTCCCATCCAGCTGGGCGACCTTCCGACCGGCTCGGCGCGCAAGCTGACGCCGCGCGAGCGGTCGGCGTTGGTGAAAGTCGGAACGTGAGCACTCCCGGCACCTGACGCGTATGTCGGGGTAGGAGCAGACGGACAGGCTGGCTCTGCGGTATCTCAGTTGCAGGGTGTGGGGCGCAAGACCCTAACCCTAGACCCTACACCCTGGTGCTCCGTGGCGACACAAGCTACTTCGGCTTCCACTGCGGCGGACTCGCAACTCGTTCAGAACGTCGCGCGGCAGGTGGCTCGCCGCGTCGTTGGGCAGGACTACATGGTCGACCGCCTGCTGATCAGCCTCTTGACCGGCGGTCACGTGCTCCTCGAGGGTGTGCCGGGGCTCGCGAAGACGCTCACCGTGCGAACGCTCGCCGAGACGATCGACACCACGTTCCATCGCATCCAGTTCACTCCGGACCTGCTTCCCGCCGACGTGCTCGGCACGCAGGTGTACGATCAATCGACGGGGCAGTTCTCGGTGAAGCGCGGACCGATCTTCGCGAACATCATCCTCGCCGACGAGATCAACCGCGCTCCCGCCAAGGTGCAGGCGGCGCTGCTCGAGGCGATGCAGGAAAAGCAGGTGACGATCGGCGGCACGACGTTCAAGCTCGAGGAGCCTTTCCTCGTGCTGGCGACGCAAAATCCGATCGAGCAAGAGGGCACGTATCCGCTGCCGGAAGCGCAGGTCGACCGCTTCATGCTCAAGCTCCGCGTGGGCTATCCGTCGCGTGACGAAGAGAAGGAGATCATGCGGCGCATGGCCGGCGGCGATCCAATCGATGTGCAAGCGGTGGCCTCGCCGATCGCGATCATGGAAGCGCGGCACCGGATCAGCGAGCTGTACATGGACGACCGCATCGTCGACTACATCGTCGACATCGTGATCGCGACGCGCGAGCCGAAGAACGCCGGCCTCGCCGATCTCGCCCCGCTCATCGAATTCGGCGCCAGCCCGCGCGCTACGATCGCGCTCGCCCAGGCGTCGCGCGCGCACGCGTTCCTCCGCGGTCGCGCGTTCGTCACGCCCGACGACGTCAAGGCGATCGCTCCCGACGTGCTGCGCCACCGCGTGCTCACGACCTACGAAGCCGAGGCGGAAGAGGTGACGAGCGATCAAATCGTGCAGCGCGTGTTGGACAAGATCGAGTCGCCCTGAGCAGGTCTCCGGTCCCTGATCTGAGGTCGCCGCGCTGATGGCTTGGAATCTCTTCCGCCGCCGCACGAAGTCGGGCGCCATCGCGCTCGACACGCCCGCGCGCGTGCGACCCGAGACCAAGGCCCTGAGTCCCACCGCGGCGGTGCCGCCGGAAGTGCTGCGCCAGGTCAAGCTCCTCGAGCTGCGCACGCGCGGGCTGGTCAACTCGCTCTTCACCGGCGAGTACCGTTCGGTGTTCAAGGGGCAGGGCATGGAGTTCTCGGAGGTGCGCGAGTACCAGCCGGGCGACGAGGTGCGCAGCATCGACTGGAACGTCACGGCGCGCATGCAGCGGCCGTACGTCAAGCGGTACATCGAGGAGCGTGAGCTCACCGTGATGCTCGCCGTGGACGTGTCGGGCTCGGAGCGGTTCGGCACGCGCCGGCGCTTCAAGAGCGAGGTGGCGTCGGAGCTCGCGGCCGTGCTGGCAATGTCGGCTATCCGCAACAACGATCGTGTGGGCGGATTGATGTTCACCGACCGCATCGAGCACGTGGTGCCTCCGCGAAAGGGACGACGGCACGCACTGCGGCTCATCCGCGACTTTCTCGCGTTCGAGCCGGTCGGAAAAGCAACCGACATCGGCGGCGCCACTGAATACCTGAACAAGATGCTCGGTCACAAGGCGATCATCTTTCTCGTGTCGGACTTTCTGGGTGAAAGCGTCGAGCGGCCGCTCAAGCTGCTCGCGCAGCGGCACGACGTGGTCGCGGTCACGGTGGAAGATCCGAGCGAGCGCGTGCTGCCCGACATCGGTCTCGTCCGGCTCGTCGATCCCGAGACGGGTGCAACGCTCGACGTGGACACGAGCGACCCCGCCGTGCGCGCGCAGTTCGACCTCGCGGTGGGCGGCGACGCCGACAAGCGCCGCCATCTGTTCCGCCGGCTCGCGATCGACGAGATCACCGTGAACACCGACTCGGGCATCATGGAGCCGCTGCTGCGCTTCTTTCGCAGCAGGGAGCGGAGAATTCGAAAGTGAGAATGCTCATTGCCGTCGCGCGTTTCACGGCGTGCCTTGCCGCGTGCGGGGTCACGAGGGCGGCCGGCGCGCAGCAGCAGATTCCCGTCAAGGCGGGCGTCACCGTGGCGCCCGACTCCGTTCGCATCGGCGACCCGTTCCGCGTCACGGTGGGCATCCGCGCGCCCAAAGGCGCGACGATCGAATTCCCGCAGGCCACCGACTCGGCCTCGACGGTCCAATCGCTCGATCCGGTGGCCGTGCGCACGAGCGCCGACACGACCGCGGTGGAGCAGTACGCGGACTATCGTGTGGCGGCGTGGGACATCGGATTGCAGCCGATCCGGCTCGCCGATGCAATCGTGCGCTTCAACGGCGCCGAGCGTCGCGTGCCGCTGGGCAGCAACGCGGTGTTCGTACGCTCCCTGCTTCCGACCGACAGCACGAAGCGCATCCCGAAGCCCGTGCGCGCGCTGTTCGAGTTCTCGGTGTTCCCCTGGTGGCTCGTTGCGCTCATCGCCGCGGCGATCGTCGCTGGGCTGCTGTTCTGGTGGTGGTGGCGCCGGCGCCGAAAGAACCTTCCCATCGTCGTGATCGATCCCTACGCGCGCGCCGAATCCGAGTTCCAGCGAATTGAAGCGCTCGGCCTGATCGAGGCGGGGGAGCGCGGCCGCTACGTCGCGCTCACGGTCGAGGTGCTTCGCGACTATCTCGCGGCGCGCTACGCCGAAGCGGCGTTGTCACTCACCAGCACGGAGTTGCAGCGGTCGGTGCGCACCCTGCCGCATTTGCCGCACGAGCGGTTGGTGCGGCTGCTCACCGAGGCCGATCTCATCAAGTTCGCGCGCCGCGCGGTGAGCGGTGACCGGGCACGCGAGCTGGGACGGGAGGCTCGCGCCATCGTCGAGCAGGAACATGTCGCGTCGCAGCCCGCGCCCGCCGTGCAGGAGACGGCGGCGTGATCGCCCTCGGCTCGATCCAGTTCGCGTCGGCGTGGGCGCTGCTGCTGCTCCTGCTGCTGCCCCTCTGGTGGATCGTGCGCCGACGCCGGCGTCCGCCGGCGATGGTCTTCTCGCGCGTCAGTGTGTTGGCCGCCGGACCGCGCGCCGGCCGCGCGACGACGTTGATCCTGTTCGTCCTGCGAAACCTGCTGTTGGCGTCGATGATCGTCGCGCTCTCGCGGCCGCGCTCCGGCGCGCACGCCGAAGACGTGACGAGCGAAGGCATCAACATCGTGCTGGCGATCGACCTCTCGAGCTCCATGCTCGCGCAGGACTTTCTGCCGCAGAACCGTCTCGAGGTCGCGAAGGACGTCGTCAAGCGATTCATCACGGCGCGAACGAGCGACCGGATCGGCGTGGTCGCCTTCGCGGCCGAGGCCCTGACCCAGGTGCCGCTCACCACGGACTATCCGGTGGTGACCGCCGCGGTCGACAATCTCGCGGCCGGACAGTTGGAGGACGGCACGGCGATCGGCACCGCGATCGCCACGGCGGCCAACCGGTTGCGCGATGCGCCTGGCCGGTCGCGCGTCATGATCCTGCTCACCGACGGCGAGAACAATCGCGGCTCGATCGATCCGCGCACCGCGGCCAAGGCGGCGGCGGTGTTCGGCATCAAGATCTACACGGTGGGCGTCGGGACCGAGGGAATGGCGCCGGTGCCGGTGGGCCGCGGCCTGTTCGGGCTCCGCTACGAGAACCGCCTCGTGCGAATCGACGAGCCGCTGCTGAACGACATCGCGAAGACGACGGGCGGCCGCTACTATCGCGCGCGCGACGCCGCGGCCCTCCAGCGCATCTACGAAGAGATCAACCAGCTCGAGCGCGAGCCGGTGCGCACGCGCTCGTACGTCCGCTACACGGAGCTCTTTCGCTGGCCGCTGTACCTCGCGGCGCTGGCCATGGTCACGGAACTGCTGCTCGCCGCACGCCGGGGGCCGTTGCCATGAGCAATGTGGTATTCGACTATCCTTATCTACTGGCGCTCGCGGTGCTGCTGCCGGCGCTGGCGCTGTACGTGCTGCGGCATGCCTTCCGAGAGCGGAAGCGCCGGTTGGAGCGCCTCGGCAACATCGACATCGTCTCGCGGCTGATTCCGGTCAACACGCTTCTTCCGCCCGGCTGGCGCATGGCGCGGCTCGGTCTCGCCAGCGCGCTCGTCGGTATCGCCGTCGCGGGCCCGCGCTGGGGCGACGAGCGGTCCCTCGTGCGCTCGACGGGCATCGACATGGTGCTGGCGCTCGACGCGTCGCTGTCGATGATGGCACAGGATGAGCGTCCGAGTCGGCTCGAGCGGATGAAGCAGGAAGTGCGGCGGTTGCGCGCGCTGTCACCGGGCGACCGGATGGGCGTGCTGGCTTTTGCCGGACGCAGCTACGTCCTCTCGCCGCTCACGATCGACGAAGGCGCGCTCGACCTGTTCCTGGACAACCTCGATCCATCGGTGGTCGGCCAAGCGGGCAGCTCGGTCGCCCGTACTATCAAGCAGGGCGTCGATCTGCTCACCCTCACCAACGGTGGCGCCGACCGCGCGCTGGTCGTCATGAGTGACGGCGAGGCGTTCGAGCCGACGGAGGACATTGCCGCCGAGGCGAAGCGCGCTGGCGAGCAGGGGGTTAGTCTGGTGACAGTGGGCTTCGGCACGACGGCGGGCAGCACGATTCCCATCAAGGCGCCGGACGGGTCGGCGACGATCAAGAAGGACGAGAACGGGAACACCGTGATCACGCAGTATCATCCGGAAATACTCAAGGCGGCGGCCGACGCGGCCGGCGGCACGTTCATCGAAGCGGGTGCCACCGACAAGGCGGCGCGCGTGAAGGCGGCGCTCGCCACATTGCGGACGCAGACGCGCGCCACCGCGGGCGGCGAGACCAAGACTCCGCGCTACCAGTGGTTCCTCTTTCCGGCGCTCCTGCTCCTGCTCATCGATACCGCGCTGATCGAGCGCCGCGGGCGCCGTCGTCGCCGACCGGCTGCCGAAACCGCGGCCGCGGCGAGCGTGCTCCTGCTCCTCTCGCTGAACGGTTGCGCGCGCCTGTCGCGAACGCAACAGGCCGTCGACGTATATCACCACAACCAGTTCGCGCAGTCCGCGTCACTCTTCCGCGACGCGATCACCGCCGGCGACAAGAAGCCGGAAACACTCTACAACTTCGGCACCGCGCTCGTCGCCGCCGATTCCATGACCACCGCCAGCGAGGCCCTCGGCCGGTTGACCGACACCAAGAACGACGAGCTGCGCTTCCGCACGCTCTTCAATCTCGGCCTCGCGCATCTGAAGCCGGGTCTCGCTCAACCGCCGGCCCAGGAGAACACCGAGCTCGATTCCGCGCTCGCGATCTACAAGAAGGCCATCCTCATGCATCCGGGCGACCTCGACGCGAAGTGGAACTACGAGCTCGCGCTGCAACAGAAGAAGAAGGGTGGCGGCGGCGGCGGTGGTGGGGGAGGCGGTGGCGGCTCCAACAAATCTCCGCAAGGGCAGGCGCCCCAGCCGCAGGGCGGACTCGGCCAGCAACAGGCCGAGCAGCTCCTGGGGAGCGCGGCGCGGGAAGAGCGTGACGTGCAGTCGAAGAAGCAAAAGGCGAATCGGGTCGAGCCGCCGCCTGGAGGAAAGGACTGGTGATCGGCGCGCTGCTCGTCATCGCCCAGCTCTCCATCGTCGCGCACGGTCCCGACTCGGCGTCGACCTGCGAGGCGGTGGAGCTCAGCGTTGCGGTCAGCGCGCCGGGGCGTGTCGCACCGCAGATCGTGGTTCCGTCGCTCGCGCCGTTCGATGTGCTGCGCTCATCGGCGGTTCCGCACGTGAGCTACGACCAGAGCGCCATGATCGCCGAGTACCGGTACGTGATCACGACCGATCGCACCGGCACCTTCACCATTCCTGCATTCGAGGCGCGCCTCGGCGCGAATGTCACGCGCTCGCGTCCCATTCAACTCACCGTGCGGCAGGCGTCGGGACGTACTCCGCTTCCCACCGTGGTGGCGCGCGCGCGCGTCGACACGAGCCTCGAGGTCAACTTCCACGCGCTCACGCTCCCGGAGACGGTCTTCGTCGGCCAGCAAGCGAACTACGAAGTCGCCGTCTTTCTCAACGCGACGGTGCGCGACCGGCTCCGGCGCAACCCGACGTTCTTTCCGCCCGACATGCAGTCGATGCTCGCCTACGACCTGCCCGCGCGCGCCGATCCGCCCCGCCGCCAGGTCGGCTCGCACTGCTTCGATGCGCTCGTGTACCAGCGAGCCCTTTTTCCGCTCATGCCCGGGCGCTTCGCCATTCCACCGGCGCAGCTCGTCTATTCGCTTCCACTTTCCGCGAGCTTCTTCAGCCGCGAGGAGACGCACGAGCTCCAGACCGACAGTACGGTGATCGTCGCCGTCGACCCGCCGTCGCTAGGCCGGCCGTTGGACTACGGCGGCGCGGTCGGCAGTCTGCACGTGGCGGCGAAGCTCGATACCGCCGGCTCACGGGTTGGCGATCCGCTGTTGCTGACGGTGAAGGTCTCCGGCACGGGGAACGTGAAGCTCTTTCCGCGGCCGGCGGTCGGAATTGCGTGGGGGACGCTCGTGAAGGGAGACGAGCGCGTGCAGGTGGACACCACCGCGAAGAAGATTGGCGGATCGAAGGAGTTCGACTGGCTGTTGACGCCGCGCGTCGCGGGTGAGCTCGATGTGCCGCCGATTCGCTACAGCTACTTCAATCCCGACTCACGCCGGTACGAGGTCGCGCAGACCAGCTCGACGCACCTCCGCGTCGGCGACGGGTCTCTCGCTTCCGCGGACACGGCGCGCAGCGAGGCGTTGCTGTCGTTGCGCACACGTTACCGTGGCGCGCCGCGCACGCCGCTGCACCAGCATCCAATCTTCTGGGCGATTCTCGCGCTGATGCCTGTGCCGGCGCTGTCGCTCGGTACCCGCGAGCGTCGTCGCCGCGTCGCGGCGCGGACCCCGAACCACGCGGCGCGTCTCACCGCGATGTCGCGCGCCGCCGCCGAATCGCGCGATGCCTGCGAGGTGCGCCGTACGTACACGAGCGCGCTGGCCGAGCGGCTCGGGCTTCAACCCGAGAGCTTCACGCGCCCCGGTGCGCTCGCCCGCGCGTTGCGGCGGCGCGGTGTGTCGACCGACGTGGCGCTCGACGGCGAGCGTTTTCTGCGCGAGCTCGACGAAGCGGCGTTTTCGTCGTCGGGCTCGCTGGCGTCCGACGCCGCCGAGCGCGCCGCGAACTTGTATCGCGCCGTGGATGCGGAGGCGTTGCCGCGAACGCAGATCGCGCTGCCCGCGCTGAGTGTCGTGGCCCTGTTGGCGATCGGTGTGGCGACCGCGCACGCATATGACGCGGCGGCCGCTCAGCGCGCGTTCGACCGCGGCGTGGCCGCGTATCAGCAGCATAACTTCGTCGCGGCGCGTGAGGCGTTCATCGGCGCGGTCGCCGCCGATCCCGGCGCGCCCGACGCGTGGGCCGATCTGGGTACCGCATCGTGGGCAGTCGCCGACACCGCGCGCAGCGTCGCCGCGTGGCAGCACGCGCTTCGGCTCGAGCCGCTGGCCACCGACGTGCGCGACCGCGTCGAGCTGGTGCACGCGCTGCCGTGGACGGCGGCGGGTTACGTCCCCGCGCTTCCGGACGCGTGGGTGTTCGACCTGGCGGCGCTGCTCTGGTGCTTCGCCTGGGGAATGGCGGCATACCGTGCCGCGCGGCGCGCGCCGGTTCGCGGAGGCGCGGTTGCCGCGCTCGCGGTCGTCGCCGCGCTCGTCGCAATCGGCGGGTTTGCGCTGTCCGATCGGTTGTCCGGCCGCCACCTCGCCGTCATGCGCCGAACCGCGTCGCTGAGCACCGATCCCGAGCTGGGAGGCGAGCGCGGCGCCACGGCCATCATCGGCGAAGTGGTGCACGTGAGCGGCCGGCAGGGCGCGTGGAGCCGCGTGACTCTCGACGACGGACGCGATGGCTGGTTGGAGAACGCCGCGCTCGTGTCGCTCGATGCCCGCGACGTGACCGAGATGCGCGGCGGCAATTGACGCTCGCCGCGCTCGGCCGGTAGCTTTTCGCGGTGTCCGTCGCATCGCTCCCACGCATCGCCATCCTCGCCAGCGCCGTCGCCGATCAAATTGCGGCAGGTGAGGTCGTCGAGCGCCCGTCGTCGGTGGTGAAGGAGCTCGTCGAGAACGCGCTCGACGCGGGCGCTACGGCCATCGACCTCGCGATCGAAGACGGTGGACGGCAGAGCATTCGCATCAGCGACGACGGCTCCGGCATGTCGCGCGACGACGCCGTGCTCTCCCTCGAGCGGCACGCCACCTCGAAGATCCGCTCGGCGCAGGATCTCGTCGGCGTGCGCAGCTTCGGCTTTCGCGGCGAAGCGCTCGCCGCGATCTGCTCCGTGTCGCAGCTCGAGGTCGAGACCGCGCAGGACGACGGGGCAGGAACCCTCGTGCGCGCCGCGGCCGGAGCAGTGATCGACGTGACCGACGCTTCGCGGCGCCGCGGTACCACGGTGCGTGTCTCGCGGCTCTTCTACAACGCGCCGGCGCGGCTCAAGTTCCTGCGCGGCGCCCGCTCGGAGTGGCGCGCGATTCTCGACGTGGTCGGCACGATGGCGCTGACCCGCCGCGACGTGCGCGTGACGCTCACGCACGACGGCAAGCCGATGCTCACGCTGCCCACTGCGGTCTCGCTGCGCGACCGGCTCGCCGCGGTGTACGGCGGCGCGTTCGCCGGACGCATGCTCGACGTCGACGATCTGAGCGGCACGACGCACGTGTCGGGATTGGTCGAGCGGCCGGCCGACGTCGGCACCGCGACCCGGCGCATGTTCCTCTCGATCAACGGCCGCTCCATTCGCGACACAGGCATCGTGCGCGCGGCGGAAGCGGCGTACAAATCCACGATCCCCGCCGGCGTGCGACCCACGCTCTTTCTCGACATCGTCGTGGCCGCGGACATGGTCGACGTCAACGTGCACCCGGCCAAAGCGGAGGTGCGTTTCCGCGATCGCTGGCAAGTGGAGCGCACCGTCGAAACCGCGGTGCGGCGCGCACTCGGCACCTTCGAGGCCGGCGCCACGTTCGGGAGAACCGCTTGGACGATCACGCCCGCCCCGCAGGCGCCGCCTCAACCGGTCGACGTCGAGGCGCTGCAGCCGGCGCCGCTCAACGATGGGCTGTTCGAGTCGGACGACGAATCGTCCGAGCGCATCACGCCGGAGCCGCTCCCTGCACCTGCGGCGGCGGCGCCGGCGCCGAGCGACGTTCCGCCGCTCACGCAGTTGCAGCGCAGCTACCTCATGTTCGAGCACGAGCACGGCGTCGTGCTCATCGACCAGCATTCGGCGCACGAACGCGTGCTGTACGAGCAGTTCATGCGCACGCTCGAGAGCGGCGAGAATCCGTCGCAGCGATTGCTCTTTCCCATGACGCTCCATCTCGGCCCGGCGGAGAGCGAGGCGTTCGAACGCAATCGCGAGCTGTTCGAGGGGCTCGGCTTCGAGATCGAAGGATTCGGCGGGTATACGCTCATCGTGAGCGCCGTACCCATGCCGCACCCGCGCTTCGATCCCGAGCGCTGCCTGCGCGAAACGCTGGCCGCACTCACGGGCGACCGGGAGTCCGGCGCGCACGCGCGTCACGAGCGGTTGGCGGCGACGGTGGCGTGCAAGGCGGCGATCAAAGCGGGAGAAGCGCTGTCGCCGGGTGAGATGCGCGCGCTCTACATCGCTCTCCGCGACACCACGCTGCCCGCGCACGACGTGCATGGCCGCGCCACGATCGTTCAGCTGACGTGGGACGAGATTGAGCGGCGCTTCGGACGCCGCTGACGTCGGCGTCATCTGCGGCCCCACGGCCGCGGGCAAGAGCGCCGTGGCGATGTGGATCGCCGAGCGCAGGGCCGAGCGCCGCGCGGTAACGATCGTCAGCGCGGATTCGCGGCAAGTCTACCGCGATTTCGACGTCGGCACCGCGAAGCCCTCGGCCGGCGAACGCGCGCGTGTGCCGCACCGCGGCCTCGACGTCGCACTGCCGACCGAGCGCTACTCGGCCGCCGAGTGGTGCGCGTCCGCTGCGGGTTGGATCGACGAGGCGTACGCCAACGGGCACGCGCCGCTCGTCGTGGGCGGAACGGGTCTGTATCTCCGCGCGCTGTTCGACGGCTTGTTCGAGGAGCCCGCGCTCGACCCAGGCCGGCGGCAGGGAATCGCCGCGGCGCTGGCTACGCTCGAGACGGTGGAGCTCCGACGCTGGGTCGAGCGGCTCGACCGCCAGCGCGCGCATCTTGGCCGCACGCAGCTCCTGCGCGCCGTCGAGATTGCTCTGCTCACCGGGCGGCGGATGAGCGATCTCCATCGCGACCACGCCCGCACCCCCCGTTGGCAGGCGCGCTATCTTGTGGTGGATCCGGGCCCGGCGCTGGCCGATCGCATCGCGGTACGGATCGACCACATGCTCGACAACGGCTGGCCAGACGAGGTGACGCGGTTGATGCAAACGGTTCCGGCAGACGCGCCGGCCTGGAACGCGACGGGCTACGACGCGGTACGCACTCTGGTGAGCGGCGCCATGACGCGCGCCGCGGCCCGTGAGAAGATCCTGATCGCCACGCGACAGTACGCCAAGCGGCAGCGCACCTGGTTCCGTCATCAACTCCCGGCCGACCGCGTGACGCGCGTCGATCCGGGGGCCGCGGACTGGCCGGCGACGGTCGAGCGCTGGCTGGCGTCGTTCACGCCGGACGAGCGGCTCGCGTGAAGATCGGAATCACCTGCTACCCGACGTACGGCGGCTCCGGCGCGCTCGCCACCGAGCTCGGTATCGCGCTCGCGCGGCGCGGCCACGAGATCCATTTCATCACCTACGCCCAGCCGTTCCGGCTTCCGGCGTTTCTGCCGGGCGTGTACTTCCACGAGGTGGACGTCGGCCGCTATCCGCTGTTCGAGTATCCGCCCTACGACCTCGCGCTCGCCGTCCGCATGCACGAGGTGGTGCTGTCCCACGGGCTCGACTTGCTCCACTGCCATTACGCGATCCCCCACGCCACCAGTGCCTGGATCGCCAAGGAGATGCTCGCGCCGACGCGCCCCGACATCCGGGTGGTCACGACGCTGCACGGCACGGACATCACCATCGTGGGGCAGGATCCGTCGTTCCGGCCAATCACGAAATTCTCAATAGAGAAGTCTGATGGGCTCACCGCGGTCTCGCGCTATCTCCAGCAGGAGACGCTGACGACCTTCGGGTGCACGGCCTGCCGCATCGAGGTCATTCCCAACTTCGTCGACCAGAACATCTACGACCGGTCGCTCTACACCTCCGTTCTCACCCAGCAGATCGACTCCGGCACACGGGTGCTGATGCACGTGTCGAACTTCAGGGCCGTGAAGCGGGTGCAGGACGTCGTGCGGATCTTCGCCCGCGTGCACAAACAGGTGCCGTCGGTGCTCGTCATGGTCGGCGACGGCCCCGACCGCGGCATGGCCGAAGCCGAAGCGCGCGACTTGGGCATCCAAGACAAGGTGTTCTTCCTCGGCAAGATCGACGCGGTCGCACCGCTCCTCGCCGGGGCCGATCTCTTCCTGCTGCCGTCGAGCAACGAGTCGTTCGGCCTGAGCGCGCTCGAGGCGCTCGCCTGCGGCGTACCGGTGATCGGCACGCGCACCGGCGGCATACCAGAGGTCGTGCGCGACGGCGAGACCGGTGTGCTCTGCGACGTGGGCGATGTCGATGCAATGTCCGACGCCGCCGTGAAAATTCTCCTCGACCGCAACCGTTGGCACGCGATGAGCACCCTGGCCGCCGCCGACGCCCGCGAACGCTTCTCCCTCGACGCCATCGTGGCCGAATACGAAGCGTTCTACGAGTATACGTTGGCGCGGATCCCAGACTCCGATCGCCCGCAGTCCTCGACCCTCAGTCCCACTGCACCGTGAACTTCCTGCAAACGCTGGCCGTCGACAGCTCCGTGCTTTCCTGGTGGCATGCGGTGGTCCTTGGACTCGTCGAGGGCATCACCGAGTTCCTCCCCGTCTCCTCCACGGCGCACCTGATTCTCGCCGCTCGCGTCCTCCACCTCACCGAGACCGAGTTCCTCAAGAGCTTCCAGATCATCATTCAGCTTGGCGCGATTCTCTCCGTCGTCGTGCTGTACTGGTCCAAGTTCTGGAACTGGGCAATTTTCAAGAAGCTCGTCGTCGCGTTCATTCCCACGGGCATCATCGGCCTTACCGTTTACAAAATTCTCAAGACGTACCTGCTCGGGAACATGACCGTGGTGCTCTGGTCGCTGCTCCTCGGCGGCATCGCGCTGATTGCCTTCGAGCGGTTCAAGCAGCACGCCGACACCGACGTCGACTTCTCAGAGATCACCTACAAGAAGGCGTTGCTGATCGGCCTCTTTCAGGCACTCGCAATCGTGCCCGGCGTGTCGCGCTCGGCGGCGACGATCGTCGGCGGTTCGCTCATCGGCGTGAGCAAGCGCACGATCGTCGAGTTCTCGTTCATGCTCGCCGTGCCGACGATGCTCGCCGCGAGCGGCCTCGAGCTCCTGAAGAACCATTCGGCGCTCTCGGGGCAGATGGGCATTCTCGCCGTCGGCTTCGTCGTCAGCTTCATCACTGCGATCGCGGCGATCAAGTCGTTCCTCGCGTTCGTCAAGAAGCGCGACTTCAGCGCGTTCGGCTGGTACCGCATCGCGCTGGCGATCGCGTTCTACTTCTTCTTCGTCCGCTAGAGCGGCGCGTGTCGTCACCCGCCGAGCCCGGGCATCCGGGACGATACGATGGACTCCGCGGCGACGACATCGCCGAGGGGCTCGCGCTGCCGCACGCGGTCATCTTCGACACGATCGGGTCGACGCTCGACGTGGCGCACGCCCTGGCCGAGGAGGGCGCGCCGGCGGGCACGCTCGTCCTCGCCGACGCGCAGTCGGCGGGGCGGGGACGGCAGGGCCGCACGTGGCACTCGGAGCGCGGCGCCGGCATCTGGCTCACGCTCGTCGAGCGCCCGAGCGACGTCGCGGCGCTCGACGTGCTGTCGCTGCGCATCGGCTTGGGGCTCGCGCGGGCGCTCGACGCATTTGCCACGGAGGCCATTCGGCTCAAGTGGCCGAACGATCTCTTCGTCGGCGACCGCAAGCTCGGTGGAATTCTCGTCGAGGCGCGCTGGCGCGCGGGTTCGCCCGAGTGGGTGGCGATCGGCGTCGGTGTGAACGTGCGAGCGCCCTCCGGTGAAGCGCGCGCCACCGGCCTGCGCGACGACGCGGTGCGGCTCGCCGTGCTCGAGGCAATCGTGCCCGCCATTCGCACCGCCGCGGCGTGTGTCGGCCCGCTCGACGAATCGGAGCTGCGCGCATTCGCCGAGCGCGATCTCGCGGCCGGACGCCGATGCGTCGAGCCCGTGACGGGCACGGTGCGCGGCATCGACGCGAGCGGCGCGCTCCTCGTCCACGTCCCGTCCGACGAGCCGCGCACGGTCGCGGTGCGTTCCGGTTCTCTCCTGCTCGAGGAGACGCCATGATCCTCGTCTTCGACGTCGGCAACACCGAGACGACCGTCGGCCTGTTCCACGAGGCCGAGCTTCGCGGCCACTGGCGCATCACGACCGACGTGACGCGTACGGGCGACGAGTTCGGGGTGTTGTTTCGCTCGCTGCTCGCCGCGCGCGGCTTCGGGCCCGAGGTGGTGCAGAGCGTCGCGATCGGATCGGTGGTGCCGCGCGTGACCGCCCCGCTGAGCGAGGCGTGCAAGGAGTACTTCACGGTGGGCGATCCGCTCATCGTCGACGCGCGCGCCGACCTGCCGATCACGCTCGACGTGGACGAGCCGTTGACCGTCGGCGCCGACCGGCTGATCAACACGCTCGCCGCGAGCCGCCTCTATGCGCGCGACGCGATCGTCGTGGACCTGGGCACGGCGATGACGTTCGACTGCATCACCGCCGACGGCGTCTTCCTGGGCGGGGTGATCGCGCCGGGCGTGCTGACGGCGGCCGAGTCGTTGACGCGCCGCACGTCGAAGCTTCCCGCGACGGAGCTGACCGTGCCCACGCGCGTGATCGGCAAGCGCACCGAGGAGTGCATTCGCGCCGGCGTGATGTTCGGCGCGGCCGACGCGATCGACGGGTTGGTGCATCGGATCAAGGCGAGCTGGCCGCGTCCGCAGACGCCGTTTGTGGTGGCGACGGGTGGTCTCGCCGAGACGATGGCGACGCTCTGCACCTCGTTCGACCGGGTGGAGCCGCACCTCACGCTGCAGGGGTTACAGATCGCCCACGCGCTCTTGCGCGGCCCTGAAATGGCTCTGTAACACGTTGTAACACAACGTGTTAGGCAATCGTTGCGCGGGGCCGGCGCCCTTGACTCGCGCGGCCGATGGGGATATCATGAGGGCTGTTAGCACTCGTGCTCTATGAGTGCTAAACAACTCACTCACAGCGTTCTACCGCAGCCATAGAACAGGGAGGAGCACACCGTATGGCCACCAAGACCAGTTCCAAGGTCGCCCCATTGGCCGACCGCGTCGTCATCAGAGCGCTCGAAGATGGAGAGCAGATGCGCGGCGGGTTGTACATCCCCGACACCGCGAAGGAAAAGCCGCAGCAGGGCGAGATCGTCGCGACGGGCCCGGGGCGCTACGAGAAGGACAAGCGCGTGCCGATGGAAGTGAAAGTCGGCGACAAGGTTCTCTACGGAAAGTACAGCGGTACCGAGGTGACGGTCGACGGGGAGACGCTCCTGATTCTCCGCGAGTCCGACGTCCTCGCCGTGATCGGCTGATTCATTTCCAAACGCTAATTAAAACTTACTGATAGAGGGCTAAGCACAATGGCAGCCAAAGAACTCCATTTCAACGTCGATGCGCGCGCGGCACTGAAGCGCGGCGTCGATCAGCTCGCCGAAGCGGTGAAGGTCACCCTCGGTCCGAAGGGCCGCAACGTCGTCATCGACAAGAAGTTCGGCGCCCCGACCGTCACCAAGGACGGCGTCACCGTGGCCAAGGAGATCGAGCTGTCCGATCCCCTCGAGAACATGGGCGCGCAGATGGTCAAGGAAGTCGCGACCAAGACGTCGGACCTCGCCGGCGACGGCACCACCACGGCGACCGTGCTCGCCCAGGCGATCTTCCGCGAAGGCCTCAAGAACGTGACGGCCGGCGCGAACCCGATGGCCATCAAGCGCGGCATCGACAAGGCCGTGCAGGCGGTCGTCGACGAGCTCAAGAAGATCTCCGTGCCCACCAGCGGCAAGAAGGAGATCGCCCAGGTCGGTTCCATCTCCGCGAACAACGACAAGGAGATCGGCGATCTGATCGCCGAGGCGATGGAGAAGGTCGGCAAGGACGGCGTGATCACGGTTGAAGAGGCGAAGGGCCTCGAGACCAACCTCGACACCGTCGAGGGCATGCAGTTCGACCGCGGCTACGTCTCGCCGTACTTCGTCACCGATCCGGACAAGATGGAAGCCGTCCTCGAGGACGCGCTCATCCTGATCCACGACAAGAAGATCTCCTCGATGAAGGACCTGCTCCCGGTCCTCGAGAAGGTCGCCCAGCAGGGCCGTCCGCTGTTGATCATCGCCGAGGACACCGAGGGTGAGGCGCTCGCCACGCTCGTGGTGAACAAGCTCCGCGGCACGCTCAAGGTCGCCGCCGTCAAGGCGCCGGGCTTCGGCGATCGTCGCAAGGCGATGCTGCAGGACATCGCGGTGCTCACCGGTGGACAGGTGATCAGCGAAGAAGTGGGCTTCAAGCTCGAGAACGCGTCCGTGACCGATCTCGGCCGCGCCAAGCGGATCGTGGTCGACAAGGACAACACGACGATCATCGACGGCGCCGGTGCCGAAGACGCGATCCAGGGTCGCATCAAGGAGATCCGGAACGCGATCGACAGCAGCACGTCCGATTACGACAAGGAAAAGCTCCAGGAGCGCTTGGCGAAGCTCGCCGGTGGCGTGGCCGTGATCAACGTCGGCGCCGCGACCGAAGCCGAGATGAAGGAGAAGAAGGCCCGCGTCGAAGACGCGCTGCACGCTACGCGTGCCGCCGTCGAAGAGGGCATCGTCCCGGGCGGCGGCGTGGCATTGATCCGCGCCCAGCGCGCGCTCAAGGGCCTCAAGCTCGATGCCGACGAGCAGATCGGCGTCGACATCATCCGTCGCGCCGTCGAAGAGCCGATCCGCATGATCGTGCAGAACGCGGGCGGCGAAGGCTCGATCGTGGTCGAGAAGGTGCGCACGTCGAAGGACGACGCGTTCGGCTACAATGCATTGACCGACACGTACGAGAACCTCGTGCAGGCCGGTGTCATCGATCCGACCAAGGTGACCCGCACGGCGTTGCAGAACGCCGCGTCGATCGCCGGTCTCCTCCTCACGACGGAAGCGTTGATCGTCGAGAAGAAGGAAAAGGACAACGGCGGCCACTCCGGCGGCCCACCGGGCGGCGGCATGGGCGGGATGTACTAGGCGTTTCCCGCACCACCGCTCGACCGCACTACCGCAGGAAAAAAGTACGATTCGGGGGCTGCCAGCAGGCAGCCCCCGTTTTGTGTGCCGCTACGTCGCGGTCGAAAGACAGCGCGCGATGCAGGCTACCACGTCGTCCCAACCCGCCGCCGTGCCGTTCCGCAGCGCCTCGTCGCGCAGCTGCGTGTGGGTGATGACGATGTCGGTTTCCTCACCCCGGTCGAGAAACTCGACCGTCACCAGCGACATGCCGTGGTCGACGCCCGCGTCGCTGGACCAATGGAAGGTGCACCAGCCGGCGGTTGGGCACGACCTCGCGAAATGCGCCCTCGAACGTCCAAACGTCGCCCGTCGTCGTGTCGCGGACCTGTTGCCGCCACAGGCCGCCGACGCGACAGTCGATGTCCACCGCGAGGGTGGTGAACGCCGCGCCCCAGCTCCATTGTTTCGCGTACGCCGGCTCGGTCCACACGCGGTAGACCATGCGCACCGGCGCGGCGAGCGTGCGGCGGACGATGCATGCGAAGGGCGAGACGTTGGCGACGGTCATCGGTCGAGCTCCTTCCTGAGCGTGGGGTTGGCGAGCAGCGCCTCGAGCGTGTCGAGGCGGGCGTTCCACAGGCGGGTGTAGCGGCGCATCCAGCGCATCGGCGATCGCAGCGCGTCGTGTCGCGCACGCGAAAGCCGCAGCCGTCCGGAGCGGTGGCGCGTGATGAGTCCCGCGCGCTGCAGCACGTTGAGATGCTTGGTGACGGCCGGCTGCGACATGTCGAAGTGCCGCACGAGCTCGGAGACCGGTTGGTCGCCGGCGGCCAGCCGCTCGAGAATGCGCCGGCGGGTCGGATCCGCCAAGGCCTGGAAGACGCGGTCGAGCCGCTCGTCACGAGATATAACCATATAGTTATACGTTATGGCGCCCGGCCGGACGGTCAAGAGCGAAATCCGTCGCGGCCGGCGGCCGTTGCGCTCGGGGGCGCCGAGCCCCATTCTCTCCGCTCCGGTCGTCCACCCGTCCCGTCCCGCCCCGTCCAGCGAGAGCGCATGCGTCCTTGGGTTTCCGTGTCCCGGCGGTTTCGTTGCGCGGCCGCGATCGTCGCCGCATTCCCCGCCGTCGTCGCCGCACAGGCCTCGAACCCGCTCGCCCAGACCACCGGCCAACAGCCGCTCGTCGTCCGCGGGGGCTGGCTGTTCACGGCGACGAGCGACACCGTCGTGCGGAATCAGGGAATCCTCATCGTCAGCGGGCGGCTCGTCGCCGTGAATCGCGCGATCGCGCCGGCGGAGATGGCCGGCGCCCGCGTCGTGGATCTGCGCGACGACGAGTATATCCTCCCCGGCTTCTTCGACGTCCACGCGCACTACAACATGACGCTCGGCGCCAACGGCCTGCGGAGCGACGAGTACACGTACAATCCGCTGATCTTCCTCGCCAACGGCGTCACGTCGACGTTCCCCGCCGGCGAGTACGACCCCGACGGGATGATGGCGGCGCGGAAGCGCATCGATGCCGGCGAACAAATCGGTCCGCGCATCTACAACTCGGGCCCGTACTTCGGTACGGCGCGTCGCGGATGGAACCCGAACGCGACGCAGGCGGACATCTACCGCGACGTGGACGAATGGGCCGCCAAGGGCGCGCGCGCGTTCAAGGCGAAGGGGATCGCGCCGCAGCACCTTCGCTGGCTCGTCGAGCGCGCGCACCTGCACGGGCTCACCGTGACGGCGCATCTGGAATCGGGCTTTCGCAACTCGACGAACGCGCGCGACGCGATCCTCATGGGCATCGACCGCGTGGAGCACATCCTCGGCGGCGACCAGCTCGATCCGAACAAGCCGGCGTATCCGTCGTGGGACCTCGTCGACACGTCGTCGAAGCAGTTCAAGGACATCGTTCAACTGTTCATCGCGCGCCACGTGATGTTCGACCCCACGATCACCGCGCCGGTGTACTTCTCACAGCTGCAAGAGGGCTTCGACTACTGGGTCGACGAGCGCAAATTCTTCACGCCCGAGGTGCAGGCGTGGGTGAAGGCGAAGCCCGCACGGCACGTCATCGCGTCGTGGGATTCATTGTACTGGGCGATGCGGCGCACCACCAAGGCGCTCTACGATGCGGGCGGCACCCTCACCCTCGGCACCGACAACCCGAGCACCGGCGAGTTCCTCGCCGGGTTCTCGGCGCATCGCGAGCTGCACACGCTGGTGCAGATCGGCATCCCGGCCGCGGCGGCGCTCAAGATCGCGACGATCAACGGCGCGCGCGCGTTGGGCGTGTCCGACAAGCTCGGCACGATCGAGACGGGCAAGCTGGCCGACCTCTTCGTCGTCGGCGGGAATCCGCTCGCGGACATCAAGAACACGCGGAAGGTGCATCTCGTGGTGAAGTCCGGATACGTCTACGATCCGAAGGCGCTGCTCGCGCAGGCGGAAGGGAAGATCGGCGCGTCGCCGCCGAAACCCTAAAGAGCCAGCGCGTACTGCGTCGGCTGTTCGGCGCGCGCGGAGCCCGGCATGAACGGCCCCGCCACCTCGTTCTGCGCCGCCGCCGTGACCGTGCCGCGGAAGCGCGACTTGCCGAGCGCGTCGCGCATCGACGAGAGCGCGACGTCGGGCGCGTTGCACCGCTCGCTCAGGTGCGCGAGCACGAGATGATTCAATCCGCGCGACACGCTGCCGCGCGCGAACACACCGGCGTCGCGGTTGCTCAGGTGCCCGGTCTTGCAGGCGATGCGCGCCTGCAGAAAGCGCGGATAGGGCCCGTTCCGAAGCATCTCGTCGTCGTGATTCGACTCGAGCACGAGAATGTCGAGCGACTCGCACGCGTCGGCGATGGCGCGGCTCACGTGGCCGATGTCGTAGAAGAGACCGGCGCGCGCGCCCGTCGAGCGGCTCGTCACGACGAAGCCCACCGACTCGTTGGCGTCGTGCGGCGTCGCCGTCGTGGCCACCGTCATGCGCGGAAACTCGACCGTCATTCCAGGATCGAACTTGTGCACCGCCGCGCCTTCGAGCTCGGGAGCCAGCGCCGTGCCCGGTGTCGCGTAGATGCCCCAGCCCCAGCGCTTCGCCGCGGCGCCGGCGCCTTTGACGTGGTCGCTGTGCTCGTGCGTGATCAGGCAGCCGTCGATCGACTCTGGCTCCACGCCGATGGACCGGAGGCGGCCGGCGAGCGTGCGTGTGCCGAATCCACAGTCGACGAGCAGGCGCGACCCGTCGCACTCGATGAGGATCGCGTTCCCACTGCTGCCACTGCCGAGCATCCACAGCTTCACGCTTTGCCCGTCTCCGCGGTCCAGCGCCCGTCGTGTGCGGCGGCGAGATGGCGGCGGGCACGGTCCGTCAGCTCGACATGGCGCCGCGACATCATGCGCGCGGCGGTCTCGATGAATTTATCCGCGCGGTACACGGCGTAGGGAGGGGCATCGCCCCACGAGAACGGCGACACGGCCTTGGGCGGCATGTTGCCGTAGACGTTCGCGCCGGCGCCCAGCACCGTGCCCGTGCTGAGCTGAAGGCCGATGCCCGTCTTCACGTGGTCGCCGAACATCGTCCCGAGGAACTGCAGTCCGCTGTCGCGCACGCCGCTTGGCGTCCAGAGCGCGACCGTCCCATATGTATTCTTTAAATTGCTCGTGATCGTGCCGGCGCCGAGGTTCACCCACCGCCCGAGATACGAGTGACCCACGAAGCCGTCGTGCCCTTTGTTCGAGTGGCCGACGACGATCGTGCTGCTGAGCTCCCCGCGCACCTTGCACACGTCGCCGATGGACGAGCCGCCGATGTCGCCGCCCATCACCTGCACCTCGCGGCCGATGTAGCAGGGGCCGATCAGCCGGGTGAATGCGCGCACGTGGCTTCCGGCGCCGACGAAGATCGCGCCGGCCGTCGCGTCGAACACCACCTGCGGCTCGATGACGGCGTCCGCGGCAACCGTGACCGTGCCCTCGCCGAGGATCGTCGCGCCGGTGGGACGGCTGCCCGTTGGGAGCGACGGCGCGGCGAGATCGGCCGCGAGCTGCTCCGGCAGATACCGAATGAAATCCCACACCTCGTTGAGCCACCAGCCGTCCAGAGTGCCGATCGCGCCGGTGCCGGCGTACAGCTCGTCGAGCATCATGGTGCCGTCGGCGAACGCGGCAACGTCGATCGGCTCCTTGGTGCGAATGGCGGCGAGCTCCGCGCCGCAGCGCCACATGCTGCAGGTCGCCGCGCGTCGCGCGGTCTTCGATGGGTCCGCTGGCACGGCCGGCGCGCAGCGCGCGAGCGCGATGATCGAGCCCGCCGGAATCATTCCAGTGGCCGCTCGAGCACCAGGCTCGTCGAAGTGCTCGTGGCGCCGGCCGGCGATGAACTGCACGTCGCTCGGCTGGAGCGCGTGGTGCCACCGGTCCCGGATCAGCATCGTGCCCGCGACCATCTCCGACGCCGGGCGCGTCGACGCGAACGGCTCGAACGCTCTCGCCCGCGTATCGTCGTAGAGATAGAGCGTCGTCATTCGCGGTCTCGCACGCCGCGCGGCAGCGCATCCATGAGCGTTTTCAGATCGGACGATCGCTCGATGGTGGTCACGAGCACCATGCCGTTCTCGACGACGACGACCAGATCGGACACGCCGTACAGCACGACCGACGCGCCCGGCGCGTGGACGACGTTGTCGTGTGACTCCACCGCGTGCACGTGGCCTTGCATCGCGTTGCCGTGCGCGTCGTTGCCGCGGACGCGCTTGAGGGCGCCCCACGTGCCGACGTCGTCCCAGCCGAAGTCGCCGGGAACCACGACCACGCGGTCGCTGCGCTCGAGCACTCCCACGTCCACGGAAATAGGCGTCACCGCCGCGAAGAAGCCGTCAATGTCGTCCGCGTGCGCGTGCAGTGCGCCCGAAACCTCGGGCGTGAGTCGGCGCACGTCGTCCAGGAAGTCGCCCACGCGCCAGACGAACATTCCGGAGTTCCACAGATAGCCGTCGCGCCGCATCTCTTCGGCGCGCGTGCGGTCGGGCTTCTCGACGAACCGGGCGACGCGGCGCGCGCTGCCGGCCAGCTCTCGCCCCGGTTGAATGTAGCCAAAACCGGGATCGGCGCGGGTTGGCACGATACCCACGGTGACGAGCGCCTGATGCTGCTCGGCGATCTCCGCGGCGCTGACGAGCGTTCGCTGGAAGCCGGCCGCGTCGGCGACCGACCAGTCGGCGTGGACCGACATCATCGTCGCGGCTGGCCCGTCGCGCCGAGCAATTTCCTGCGCAGCCCACGTGAGCGCGGCCGCCGTGCCGCCGGCTCGCGGCTCGGCCACGAGGTTCGCGCGCGGAATTTGTGGTAATAGTTCGCCGATCGCGGGCACCAACGTGTCGTTCGTGAGTATCAGCACCCGGTCGGGCGACACCACCGGACCGAGCCGCGCGACCGCTTCGGCGAGCAACGGCTCGCCGGTCACCAACGGGAGGAGTTGCTTTGGACGCGAAGGCGTGCTCAGCGGCCAGAAGCGTGAGCCGACACCGCCGGCGAGAACGACGGCCCAGCGGCTCATTCGCCGGCGGCCGCTGCTTCGTCGGCGCTGATGCCAACCAGCTCGGCCGCGCGCGCGTAGAGCTTCTTGGGGCTGAAGGGCTTCGTCAGGAAGTCGTTGGCGCCGAGCTCGATGGCGCGCGTGTGCTGCTGCTCCTGGCCGGCGGCGGTGAGAATGATGCAGGGCAGGGCGCGCCACCGATCGTCGCCGCGCATGGCGGCGAGCACGTCGAGTCCGCTGAGATGGGGCATCATCAGGTCGAGCAGCACGAGCGCGATATCCGGCTCGCGGGCGAGCACTTCGAGCGCCTCCCGGCCGTCATACGCGAGCGTGACCCGGAAGGGTCCCTGCTCGAGCTTCATTTTGATGATGCGGCCGATGTGCGGTTCGTCATCGGCCACGAGCACGTGGCACGCCGAGGTCGGGCTGGTCACGAAGGTTCAGACGAGAGCGGCAATGTGTTCCCGGTTGCGCCGCAGCTCGAACAGCAGTTGTCCGACGTTCGCGCGCGGGGTGAGAAGCACCAGCAAGATAGCTTCGCCGGAGAGCACGGACACGATGGCGAGGCCGTTCTTGTGCTCGAGCACGGCCGTGAGGAGGTCGCCGCGCGCCGTGGCGCTTCCGAGGTCGTCGGCGGTGCCGATGATGGCGGGAATGCGGGCTGCGACGTCCTCGGCATCCAGCCCGGGGTCGAGCTGGCTATCGATCAAAAGGCCATCGCGTCCCAACACGATGGCGGCGTCCACTCCGTCGCGCTGTCGGATGGCAGCGACCAGATCACGAATGCTCGGCATACCAGCTCTCCAGCTCTCCAGCTCTCCCCGCAAAGTGGTGGCGAAGCTAGAGATCAAGATAGTCGAAGTCAAGCGACACCAATCGCTTGAAGTATGTGACACACGACCGTATCCTTCGCCCTTGAGCTCCCCAAACATGACCCGTCGAATCTTCCGTCCGAAGCCGAAATTCGTTGCGCTGATTGCCGCGACGCTGACGGTTGCCGCCATCGCGTGCGGCAACTTCACCGGCGTTCCCGCGTCGCTGCCCACCGTGACCGACAGCGGTGTCGTTTACGCCATCAACGGCGCCCCGCCCGGCGCGCCGAGCGCCCTGCACGTGTTCAGCGGTACGCTGATCTCCGCCGACGCCAACTTCTTCTTCGACGTCGCCTTCGACATCGACGGCACCGGGAAGGTGGTGGTGCTGCCGCAGCGCGCGGTCGCCAGCGGACTGGCGACGACGCACACGGTGTCGCTGCAGACCACGACCAGCGCGTTCGACGCGATCGACCGCGCGCCGACCTCCGGCTATCGCGCCGATACGGCCACGGTCGTGCCGACGAACACGGTCGTCTTCGTGCAGAGCCAGGACGCGAACGCCTGCAGCGTCTCGCTGACGGGCACGACGCTCTATGCGAAGATTCTCATTCAGGGCGTCGATCCGCTCACGCGCAAGATCAAGCTTCGTTATACCGTCGATCCGAACTGCGGCTTCTTCTCGTTCGCGTCCGGGCTTCCCAAAGACTGACCGGTGCACGACCTCCGAATGCTCCGCGAGCAGGTCGATGTGCTTCGCGACGGCATGCGCCGCCGCGGCGCGCTCGACACGCTGGCGCCCGCCATCGATCGCGGGGTAGAGCTGGAGCGCGAGCGACGCACCCTCATCCAGGCGACTGACGAGCGGAAGGCGCTTCGCAACGCGAACGCGCAGGAAGTCGCGAAGCGCAAGCGTGCCAAGGAAGACGCCGACGAGCTGATCGCGCGCGGACGCGAGCTCGGCGACGAGATCGCGAAGCTCGAGCACGAGCTCGTGGCCGTCGAAGCGGCGCTCCAACGCGCGCTGCTCGAGATTCCGAACGTGCCGTTGCCCGAGGTGCCGGCCGGCGGAGAAGAGCACAACGTCATCGTTCGGGAGTGGGGCACGCCGAGATCGTCAGACGGTGTCAAGCCGCACTGGGAGATCGCGTCGGCGCTTGGGTTGTTCGATCTCGAGCGCGCGGGCAAGGTGTCGGGATCGGGGTTCGTGTTCTATCGCGGCCTCGGCGCGCGGCTCGTGCGCTCACTCGTCAACTTCTTCATGGACACGCATCGCGACGAGCACGGCTACGAGGAAGTCTGGCCGCCGCTCCTCGTGAACCGCGCGACCATGACCGCCACGGGCCAGCTGCCGAAGTTCGAGGACGACGCCTACGCTACACGCGGCGACGATCTCTTTCTCATCCCCACCGCCGAAGTGCCGGTGACGAATCTCTATCGCGACGAGATCGTCGACGCCGTGCCGATGGCCTTCGTGGCGTACAGCAAGTGCTTCCGCCGCGAAGCGGGATCGGCGGGCAAGGATACGCGCGGCATTCTGCGCAGCCACGAGTTCGACAAGGTCGAGCTGGTGCGCTACGCCGCGCCGGAAACGTCGGGCGAACAGCTCGAGGCGCTCACCCGCCACGCCGAGACGATGCTCGAGCGACTGGGCTTGCCGTACCGGAGGAAGCTCCTCGCGGCGGGCGACACGGGCTTCAGCTCGGCGATGACGTACGACCTCGAAGCGTGGGCGCCCGGTGTGGGCGCGTGGCTCGAGGTGTCGTCGTGCAGCAACTTCGGCGACTACCAGGCGAGGCGCGCGAACATCCGCTACCGCCCGGCAAAGGGTGAGAAGCCGCGGCTCGTGCACACGCTCAACGGCTCCGGGCTCGCGCTGCCGCGCACGATCGCCTGCATTCTCGAGCACTATCAGAATCCAGACGGGACGGTGACCGTCCCCGAGGTGTTGCGGCCGTATCTCGGCACGGGTGTCCTCGGCTGAACGCCATGCGACGCGGCACGCCCGAGGCGGTAGTCGCTACGCTCATCCTGCTGCTGCTCGGCACGTACGTGTGGTACACGCAGAGCGTCGTGGTCCAGTTGCGCGCGAGCGCGCGCCACTCCACGGAGATGTATGCTCGCGTCTTCCACGGGCTGGGTGATCCTACCCCGGGCTCGGAGACGCAGTCGCTGATCGATCTGTCGAAGAGCATCACGGAGCAGGGCGTGCCGCTCATCGCGACGGACTTGCGCGGGAAGCCCAGCGCCCACGCGAACCTGCCGTTCGACAAGAAGGACACTGTCTCGAATGACGATCCGCGAGTGAGCGCGTATGTCGGCGTGCTCGCGGCGCAGCATCCGCCGATCGTGGACTCGGCGAGCGGCAGGGTCTACTATGGCGACCCGCCGGTGGTGCAGGGGTTGCGCATCATTCCCGTGCTTCAGGCGCTGACGGCCGCGATCCTGTTGCTCGCTGGTTTGTACATCATCCGCACGCGCGGCGACGCCGCGCGCGAGCGGCTGTGGGCGGGCATGGCGCGGGAATCGGCGCATCAGCTCGGAACGCCGCTCTCGAGCCTTGGCGGCTGGATCGAGCTGCTCGAGGACGGCGCGTCGCCCGACGTGTCGCAGGCCGCGGTCGTGCACATGCGCGGCGATCTCGAGCGCCTCGACCGAGTGGCGCATCGCTTCGAGCGCATCGGCCGCGAGCCGAAGTACGAGGAGATCGATCCGGCGGCGATCGTGGGCCGGATCACGCGCTACTTCCAGGCGCGCGTTCCCACGTTGGCCAATACCATCGCCGTCACGTCCGTGATCGCGCCCGATCTTCCGGTGGTGCGCGGCGACGCGGTGCTGCTCGAGTGGGCGATCGAGGTGCTGACCAAGAACGCCATCGACGCCCTCGCGGGGCGCGGCGGACGCGTTGAGGTTGCGGCCGTGCACGGTCCCAACGACGCCGTGGTGCTTCGTGTGGCAGACGACGGCCCCGGCGTGCCGCGCGAGCTGCGGGCCAAGATTTTCGATCCGGGCTTTTCGACGAAAAAGAGCGGATGGGGCATCGGTCTTTCGCTCGCCAAGCGCATCGTCGAAGAGAATCACGGCGGCAGGCTCGTGCTCGTTCCCACGGAGCGTGGAGCGACGTTCGAGATTATTCTTCAGTGATGTCGATGCTGCTCGATGAAAAGTTGACCGCCGGCCTGAACCCGGCGCAGAGAGAGGCCGTTCTCCACGTGAACGGCCCGATTCTCGTGCTCGCTGGCGCGGGCTCGGGAAAGACACGGGTGCTCACGTCGCGCATCGCGCGCCTCATCGACGTGGAAGGCGTCGATCCGCGCGAGATTCTCGCCGTCACCTTCACGAACAAAGCCGCCGGCGAGATGCGCGAGCGTATCGGCCGCCTGCTCGGCACTGCGCCGGCCGGTATGTGGGTCGGCACCTTCCACGCGATCGGCGCGCGTATGCTACGCTCCTCGGCGCATCTCGTCGGACGCTCGTCGTCGTACACGATCTACGACCAGGACGATTCGCTCGGCGTGATCAAGCGGTTGATGGAGCGCCACGGCATTCCGCAGAAGCAGTTCACGCCGCGCGGAATTCAGTCGGCGATCTCCGAGGCGAAGAACAAGCTCATCTCGACGGCCGAGTACGACACGCTCGCCATGGATCCGTTCTCCAAGGCGGTGGGCGCGGTGTATCGGTCGCTCGGCGAAGCATTGCAGCTCGCGAATGCCGTGGACTTCGACGATCTGCTCGTGCTGCCCGTGCGGGTGCTCCAGCAAAATCAGGACAAGCTCGAGAGCTACCGCCGGCGCTTCCGGTACATTCTCGTCGACGAGTATCAGGACACCAACCGCGCGCAGTACGAGTTGATCAAGCTGCTCGGCGGCGTGCACGGGAACGTTTGCGTCGTCGGCGACGACGACCAGTCCATTTACGGATGGCGCGGCGCGGACATCCGGAACATCCTCGACTTCAACAAGGATTTTCCCGAGCCCACGATCGTGCGGCTCGAAGAGAACTACCGGTCGACGCCGCAGATTCTCGACCTGGCGAACGCGGTGATCGTCGAGAACACCGGACGCATGGGAAAGACGCTCCGCGCCACGCATCCGGCGGGCGAGACGGTGACCGTGGTGCGGTCGCTCGACGAGCGCGACGAGGCGGACTTCGTCGTCGGCGAGATGATGGCGCGGCGTTCGGCGTCGTCGTCGCTCGAGCTCAACGACGTCGCGGTGCTCTATCGCACGAACGCGCAGAGCCGCGCCCTCGAAGAGGCGCTGCGGCGCCACGCGGTGCCGTATCGCCTCGTGGGGGCGGTGCGCTTCTACGACCGCCGAGAGATCCGCGATCTCATGGGCTACCTCAAGCTCATCGCCAATCCCGCCGACGACGAGGCGTTCCGCCGCGCGGTGGCCGTGCCGAAGCGCGGCTTGGGAGAGACGACGATCGAGCAACTCGCCGAAGCGTCGCGACTGACAGGGCTGCCAATGTTCGAAGGTGCGCAGAACGCCGAGATCACGGGCACGCTGCGCCCGGCGGCGCGCGTCGCACTCGCGGAGTTCGTGCGTCTCATCTCGTCTCTGCGCGAGCGCGCCACCGAGTCCGCGGTTGACGAGTTGCTGCGCGAGCTCGTGGAGTCGATCAAGTACGGCGACTATCTACGTGCCGAAGGACCGGAGTCGGCCGAGCGGCTCGACAACGTGCGCGAACTGATGACGGGCGCGGCCGAAGTCGTGGCGGACGAGTTGGGCGAAGTCGGCTTACGTCCCCTCGATCATTTTCTCCAGCGCGCCACACTCGTCGCCGGCGTCGACGGCATGAACGCCGATGCCGATGCCGTGACGCTCATGACGTTGCACAACGCGAAGGGTCTCGAGTTCCCGGTGGTGTTCATCACGGGACTCGAGGACGGTCTCTTTCCGCTCGGCAAGGCGTACGACGATCCGAAGCTGCTCGAGGAGGAGCGCCGGCTGCTGTACGTCGGCATCACTCGCGCCGAACGGAAGCTGTACATGACGTACGCCGAGGAGCGCCGCCGCAACGGCGAGACGATGCCGGCGCGGCAGTCCAGCTTTCTCGACGGCATTTCCGACCGTATGGTCGAGAAGCGCAGCACGATCAAGGTGCGCAGCTCGGGGCGCTCGGTCATGCGCGCCGGCGGCACCATGATGGGCGGCTACGATCGTGGCTTCGGACGCGGCGCGCGGTTGGGGCTCGACGCCGAGGAGTTCGCGCCGCGCCAATCGCCGTCGGCGCGGCGGCCCGGCTCGCCGGTGCCGGGGTTCGCGAGCGCACCGGAAGACGAGTCGCAGGATGCGCCGATGTTCACCATCGGCGCGCGCGTCAAGCACCGGAAGTTCGGCACCGGCACGATCGCCGAGCTCGCCGGTGTGGGCCGCGACGCGAAGGTCAAAGTCGACTTCGACGACGAGACCATCGGGCGAAAGACGCTCGTCATCGCGCAGGCGAACCTGGAACGAGGCGACGAATAGTGGCGGTCACGCTCGACGATGTTCGCCACATCGCCGCGCTCGCGCGCCTCGGGTTGAGCGAGGCGCGCGCACACACGCTCGTCGACGAGCTCAATACCATCCTCCGCCACATGGACGTGTTGTCGAAGGTGGATACGGAGGGGATGCCCGAGGTGGCGGGCGTCGGAGCGGCCGGTGCGCCGCTGCGCCCGGACAGCGGGCCGCCGATCGCGTTGTTGCGGCCGCGCGAGACATTCGCGCCGCGCATGCAGGACGGATTCTTCCTCGTGCCGCGGTTGTCGACCCACGAGGACGCCGAGGCGTCGTCGTGAGCACGGCGAGCGGTGAGGCCTCGGCACGCGATGCCGTCACCGCGAGTCTTGCCCGCGCGCTGGAGGTGGGTGCGGGCCGCGCCGGCTTGAACATTCTGTTATATCAGGATGCTGATGGCGCGCTTCGCGAAGCGGCCGAGCTCGACCGGCGCGACCTACCCGAGCGTGGCCCGCTCCACGGAACGCCGGTGGTCGTCAAGGACAACATCGCCACGACGACGCTGCCGACTTCCTGCGGCTCGAAGATTCTCGAGGGCTATGTGAGTCCCTACGAGGCTACCGCCGTCGCGCGGCTCCGCGCCGCCGGCGCGATCATCGTCGGCAAGTCGAACATGGACGAGTTCGCGATGGGCTCGTCCACGGAGAACAGCGCGTACGGCCCGGCGCGGAATCCGCTCGCGCCTGATCGCGTGCCGGGAGGATCGTCGGGCGGCTCGGCCGCGGCGGTCGCGGCGGGCATCGTGCGCATCGCGCTCGGCTCCGAGACCGGCGGGTCGGTACGCCAGCCCGCGGCATTCTGTGGCGTCGTCGGCGTGAAGCCGACGTACGGGCGCGTCAGCCGGTATGGTCTCGTCGCGTTCGCGTCGTCGTTGGATCACGTCGGCGTGTTCGGGAAGACCGTCGACGACGCAGCGTCGGGCCTGCAAGCGATCGCCGGTCTCGATCCCCTCGACTCGACGTGCGCCGCCGAACCGGTGCCCGACTACCGCGGCGCGTCGCGCGGCGGGCTCACCGGTGTGGTCATCGGCCGGCCGAAGGAATACTTCCCCGAGTCGCTCGACCCGCGCATTCGCGCGAAGTGCGACGCAGCGCTGGAACACTTGAAGAGTCTCGGCGCCGAGGTGCGCGACGTCTCGCTGCCGCACACGAACCTGGCGATCGAGGTCTACTACATCATCGCGCCGGCGGAAGCCTCGTCGAACCTCGCGCGTTTCGACGGAGTGCGGTACGGACTGCGCATCGAAGGCGACGGGTTGCGCGGCATGTACGAGGCCACGCGCTCGAACGGCTTCGGGCCGGAAGTCATCCGGCGGATCATGCTCGGCACGTACGTGCTGTCCGCCGGCTATTACGACGCGTATTATCGAAAGGCGCAGCAGGTGCGCGGGCTGATCGCGCGCGATTACGCCGAGGTCTTCAACAGCGGCGTGCATCTTTTGTTCACGCCCACCACGCCTACGACGGCGTTTCCGATCGGCTCCAAGTCCGATCCGTACGAGATGTACTTGAGCGACATCTTCACGTGCACCGCGAACCTCGCCGGCGTGCCGGCGATGTCGCTGCCCATCGGACGTGTCGACGGTCTGCCGGTGGGCGGCCAGCTCATCGCGAACCACTTCGACGAGCGACAGATGTTCGTCGCCGCCTACGCGCTCGAGCGCGAGCTGGGCCAGGAGGCGCATCGATGACCGCGACCTCGCCTTCGAAGTGGACCGATCGGTACGAGATGGTCGTGGGCCTCGAGGTGCACGTTCACCTCAAGACTCGGACGAAGATCTTCTGTCGCTGCTCGACGGACTTCGGCGCCGCGCCGAACGCCAACACCTGCCCGGTATGCCTGGCGCTGCCTGGCGCGCTGCCCGTGCTGAACGACCACGCTGTGGAGCTGGCGATCCGCGCATCCGTCGCCCTCGGCTGCACCGTGCAGTCGACGTCGATCTTCGCGCGGAAGAACTATTTCTATCCCGATCTGCCCAAGGGATACCAGATCTCGCAATTCGACCGGCCGCTTGCCACCGGCGGCTGCGTCCAGATCGGCGTGCGCGGAGACGGGTCGCCGATCAACATCGGCGTCACACGCGTGCACATGGAAGAAGACGCGGGCAAGTCCGTGCACGACCGCTTCGCCGGCTACACGGCGGTGGATCTCAATCGCGCCGGCGTGCCGCTCGCCGAGATCGTGAGCGAGCCCGACATGCGCGGGTCGGCCGAGGCGAACGCCTACCTCCAGGCCGTGAAGCAGATCTTGGAGTACGTCGCCGTCAGCGACGTGAGCATGGAAGAGGGAAGTCTGCGCGTCGACGCCAACATCAGCGCGCGCCGCGTGGGCGAGACGAAGCTCGGCACGAAGGCCGAGGTCAAGAACATGAACTCCTTCTCCGGCGTCGTGCGCGCGCTCGAGGTGGAGTTCGCGCGGCAGTGTGCGATACTCGACGCCGGCGGCCGCATCGAGCAGCAGACGATGCTATGGGATGCGAATACCGGCGAGGTCCGGCCAGCTCGGTCAAAGGAGGGCAGCCACGACTATCGCTACTTCCCCGAGCCGGATCTCCCGCCGCTCGTCGTGCCGCTCGAGCGCATCGACCACATCACGCGCCACCTGCCGGAGCTGCCCGACGCGCGCCGCAAACGCTACAAGCGCGACTACCCGGACCTCACCGACTACGACGTGGAGCTCCTCACCGCCGGACCGGCGATGGGCGAATACTTCGAACACGCCGCGCGCGCGGCCAACGATCCCAAGACGGCGGCGAACTGGATGCTCGGCGAAGTTCTCGCCGCGCTCAAGTCGACGAACCAGCCGATCGACCATTTCACCGTGCGGCCGGGCGATCTCGCCGAGCTGTTGAACCTCGTCCGCGACGGCGTCGTGAGCCACAGCGCGGCGAAGCAGATCTTTGCGCTCATGGTCAAGACGGGCGACCCGCCGGCGCAGATTGCCGAACGCGAAGGGCTGGTCAAGGTCTCCGACGACTCGGCGCTCGTGGCGTGGATCGACGAGGTGTTCGCGGAGCATCCCGCCGAAGCCGAGCGCTTTACCGGCGGCGAGCGCCGGCTACAGGGCGTGCTCGTCGGCTACGTGATGAAAAAATCCAAAGGAAGCGCGGACCCGAAGAAGGTCAATCAGTTGTTGGCCGGCCGCGCCGCGACGTAGAGCGGCCGTTCCAGCTCGGCCGAGAACACGAGCCGCGTCTCCGGCATGCCGAAGTGCTTCTCGGCCTCGCTGCGGAGCAACTGCTCGCCCCCTTCGCGCAGCGACTTCCGGCGGACCTGCTTCGCCAGCCGCAGCGCGTCGTCGCCCGACGGATCGAGCCGAAACGTGTCCGCGCTGTCCATGCGGATCAGCAGGTCCATGATGAAGTCGTACGACCGTGAGACGTAGCGGCCGACGTCCTGGTCGGCGAGGTCCCACCGGCTGTTCTCGGTCATCAGCCCGAAGATCCGCTGCCACGACTCGTTGTCGGCCGCGATCACCATGCCGCGGAAGATCCGCCGGTTGGTGGGCGTACTGAAGATCGTCGGGCTGAGCACGCGGTCGAGCAGCCCGTCGGCGCGCGAGTGGTCGATGAGGATCAACTCGCGCGCGCGCCGGGCGCACTCCGTGCCGAGATGCGTCTCGAACCGACTTTCCCAATAGGAGTGGCCGAGGGTCGAGGTGCTCGACGTCACCGCGAGCTGCCGCGGCACGAAGTAGTTGTGCGCCACGGAGTCCGCGGCGAGGTGCGCCAGGTAGCCCAACCCAAATGCGCGCAGCCGGTCGTCCTTCGCGCCGTCGAGGATTTCCATTCCCACGTTCCAGGAATGGCAGTGCCGCCCCGCCGGCGCGTACTTCTTCGCGATGCTCGTGTCGGCCGCGATCGATCCATACAAGAAGTCATATGGAAACTCGCGGAGCAGGGCGGCCACGGCGGGCGGCAACAGGGCGAGCGACCGCATCACGGCTTCGCCGAGATAGACGTGCGTCCCCGGCGTCCATGCGTGCGCCACGCTCGGCACGATCGCGACGACGACGACGGCCCACGCAATTCCCACGAGCATGCGCCGCGCGAAGCCGTGACGCTCCACGCGCCGCGCCTTGCGCCTCGCGCCCAACGCCCAACCCCCCACGCTTAGATCCCGAGCCGCTTCCGCTGGCGACGGATGGCCCGGCGCAGGTCCTTGAGCTCGGACTCCACCACGTCGTCGATTGCGTCGCGGGCGCGGCCGGCGTATTCCGACACCTGTCCGCGAATTTCGTCCCGCGGAATACGATCCCATGCTTCCTCGCCGCGCTTCGCCGTCCAGCGGGCGCCGGCCGATCCAAGGCGCGCGGCGTGACGGCCCAGCAGGGTCGCGCCGCGGCCCACGCCGCGGACCACCGGCGCCACCGGGCGATCGCCCGACGGCCCGCGGCGCAGCATGTAGGTGATCCCAGCGCCGATCGTCATGCCGATCAGCGCGGCGGTCAGCAGGTCGTATTCGTTTTCATGCGCGCCGCTGGTTTCGCGGACGCGGACGGACACGCGGGGCTGTTGGGAGCGCCGGCGCGGCTGGTTGGGCGTTACGATCGTGGCCATCACCTTCCTCCTGAATTTCGATTTCGTCGGCCAGATCGGCCGCGTCGAGCTCGTCTGACGCAAAGTCCATCCCATCGCGGGCACGGAACGCTGCCGCTCCTTCCCGCACACCGCGCACCGTGGACGCGGTCGAGACGAAAAGATGCTCCGCCTCCTCCTGCACCACGGACAGCAGCGCGTTCAGCTCGTTCATCCGCCGCTCGGTCAGGGCCAGCGCCTCCTGCACGCGGGCGTTCGCCGCGTCGATCGTCTCGTGCACCTTCAGCACGTCCGTCCGGATCGACGTCGTGATGAAGTTCACGTTGTCGGCGACGTTGTGCGCGTGGTTCATGATCGGCGCGATGTCGTCGTACACCCGGTCGAGCAGTTGATGCACTTTCCGGTACGTGCGCCGCGAGTGGAAGGCCACCGGCACCGCGACCACGGTCAGCGTCAGCAGCGCGATCGCGATCAACGAGCTCGCGACCTCCGTGATGCGATCCAGCATGCCGCGGTCGGGCGGCACGGCCTTCATGATCACCGTGTCGCGGAGACTCGTCGCACCCTGAATGAGCAACTCTGCAACCGGCGCCAACACTGGGGTCATCGGGACTCTGTCGTACGGAAGATGGAACGGCGTCGAGCCTTGCGGATGTGCAAGGGCGAGGCCAAGCATGCTCGGCCGCATCCTACCGCCCGCCGGCCGTCCATGCAAACGCGGGTCGCCACTGCGCATGGAATGTGCGCCTTGCCATTGACCGCGACTCGCGGGTCCGTCCATTCTTCGCAATCTACTACTTCCCGTACCCCGTACCGTACGCTCATGAGCGCACTGCAGTTCGTCGTCCAAGGAAGACAGCCGCTGGCGGGAACCATCGTTCCGTCGGGGAACAAGAACGCCGCACTGCCCATCGTGTGCGCCGCGCTGCTCACCGAGCACCCGGTGATCCTGGAGAACGTCCCGCGTATTCGCGACGTCGAGACGCTGGTCGAGCTCATTGCCTCGGCGGGGGTCGACGTCGCGTGGACGTCGCGCAACACGTTGCGCATCCACGCCAAGGAAGTGCGCTCGGCCAACCTCGACCCGAAGCTCTGTAAGAAGATCCGGGCGTCGATCCTGCTTGCCGGGCCGCTCCTCGCGCGCTGTGGCGAGATCGAGTTGCCGCCACCGGGCGGCGACGTGATCGGGCGGCGGCGCGTGGACACGCACTTTCTCGCTCTCGAGCGCCTCGGTGCCTCGTTCGACGTGAGCGAAAAGGGCTTCCACCTGTCGACGCCTGGCCTCCGCGGCGCCGACGTGTTTCTCGACGAGCCGAGCGTGACGGCCACCGAAAACGCGCTCTGCGCGGCCGTCGCCGCCAGCGGCACGACGATTCTTCGCAACGCCGCCTGTGAGCCTCACGTGCAGGACCTCTGTCATTTCCTCGTCGCCCTGGGCGCGGAGATCGACGGCATCGGGACGAACAAGATCACCATCGAAGGCGGCCGCACACTCGGTGGAGCGACGCATCGCATTGGCCCCGACCACATCGAAGTGGGCTCGTTCATCGGGCTCGCCGCGGCAACGGGCTCCGAGATCCGCATCGCCGACGCGGGCGTCGAGCATCTGCGCTCCACGCTGCTCGGCTTCGCGCGCCTTGGTGTGTCGTGCAAGATCGAAGGCAATGACTTGGTCGTGCCCAAGGACCAGGAGCGCGTCATCCAGAGCGACATGGGCGGGCACGTGCCCAAGCTCGAGGATCAGCCGTGGCCGGCGTTCCCGGCCGATACCATGTCGATTGCCGTAGTCGCCGCGACGCAGTGCACCGGGATGATCCTCATCCATGAAAAGATGTTCGAGTCGCGGCTGTTCTTCGTGGACAAACTCGTGAGCATGGGCGCGCGCATCGTGCTCTGCGACCCGCACCGCGCACTCGTGTCGGGTCCGTCGCGCCTGCGCGGCGGCACCGTGGATTCACCCGACATTCGTGCCGGCATGGCGATGCTCGTGGCGGCGCTGTGCGCCGAGGGACAGAGCACGATCAACAACGTCGGGCAGATCGAGCGCGGCTACGAGCGGATCGACGAGCGACTGCGGGCGCTCGGTGCGCAGGTGGAGCGCGTGGAGGACCGTCGGGCGCGATGAGCGGCACGAGCATCATCGTCGATTCCGAGGCGGTGCCCGAGGTGGCCTCGTTCGGAATTCGCGCGTTCACTACGACCCGCGCGACGGGAAGCTTCGGCGTCGCGACCACTGAGCCCGTGCGCGACGTGATGAGCCGCTGGGATGCGCTCCGCCGCGAGCTGCGCACCGGCGGCCCGCGTTTCGCCACTGCCGCGCAGGTGCACGGCACTCGCGTGCTCGTGCATCACGGTGAGTGGCAGGGCTGGCTTCGCGGCGACGACGCCGATGGCCATGTAGCCGCGGAGCGCGGTACGGCGCTCGCCGTCACCGTGGCCGATTGCGTTCCGGTCTTTCTCGCGCACCCCGCCGGCGCGATCGCGCTGCTGCACTCTGGTTGGCGCGGCACCGCCACCCGGATCGTGGAGCGGGGAATCGAAGGGCTGACTCAGCGCGGCTTTCCCGCGTCGGAGATTCGCGTGCACACCGGCCCGGCCATCTGCGGCAAGTGTTACGAGGTGAGCGCCGACGTCTACGCGCAGCTCACCGGAACGAATCCCGGCAAGCCGACGACGGTCGACCTTCGCGCGCTGATCGCCGACCACGCGCGCGCGGCCGGGGTCATACACATCACGACGAGCCCGTCGTGCACGCGGTGTGACAACGATCGCTTCTACTCCCACCGTGCCGGCGACCTCGGCCGACAGCTCGGGGTGATGATCGCGGACGCGTAGGCGCCTCACGCCCCACGCCCCACGCCCCACGCCCCTTGCCTCCCCCCATTTCCCAGCCTACTTTATCAATGCTACCCGGCACGTGTGGTCGGGAGCAGAATGTGGGGGATGCTCCCCACATTTTTTTATTCTAGACGATTGCCTCGACGAGATGTGAAGGACGCGCTGGAAGCTGTTGTGTCGTCGGAGCTTGACGCGGTCGCTTACGACCTCGTGGAGCTGCGGCGCGGGGGAACGCGGAGCCGGCCGTTGATCGAGGTTCGCATCGATCGGCGCGACGGCACAGCGGTCACGGTCGACGACTGCACGCGTGCGTCCCGGGCGCTCGAAGCGCGGCTGGACGGCAGCGATCTGGTGTCACCGCAGTACGTGTTGCAGGTGTCGTCGCCAGGTGAGCGGCCGCTCCGCACCACGGACGAGTGGCGTCGTTTTGTTGGAAGCTGGGCCAACGTCCTGAGTCCGGATCATGGAGGCAGGTTCGAGGGGAAAATCCTCGCAGTGGAGGGAGAGTTGGGATCGGAGGTCGCGGTGCTCGAGCTCAAGCCGGGCGATGACCGCCGCATTCCGCTGGCTGCCGTCAAGGAGGCGCGGCTGGCGTTTCACTTGTAAACGAAATCGGTCGGACGCCGCGCCGCGGAACCACTCGCGCGCGGGTCCGCACAACACGAGGGGTCTTGGATGGTCAGTTCTGCAGAGATTCTCGCCGCGTTTCGCGAGGTGTCGAACACCAAGCAGCTCGATCGCTCGGAACTGTACGCGCTGCTCCAGGACGGCATTCTCGCCGCACTCGCCAAGAAATACGGTCCGAACGTTCAGGCTGAAGTCAACATCGACGACGGCAAAGGCGATATTCGCATCGTGTTGCTGAAGACGGTCGTGGCCGTCGTCGAGGACTCGAGCAACCAGATCTCGATCGATGACGCCAAGACCTTCGACGAAAGCTTCGAAGCGGGCGACGTCATGGAAGAGCCCATCGACTTCGCGGTCTTCGGCCGCGCGGCGGTGCAGGCGGCCAAGCAGCGCATCATTCAGCGCGTCCGCGAAGGCGAGCGCACCCGGATCCGCGACGAGTTCGCGACGCGCGTCGGCGACCTGCTGTCGGGCGAAGTGCAGCAGATCGAGCGCGGGAAGCTCGTTGTGATGCTGAACAAGTTCCGTGAAGCGGAAGCGATCATTCCGTACCGCGAGCAGAACCATCGCGAGCATTATCACCAAGGCGAGCCGATCCGCGCCGTCCTCAAGCGCGTGGAAGAGACGCCCAAGGGACCGCGCCTCATCCTGAGCCGGGGCGATCCGTTGTTCGTGCAGGCGCTGTTCAAGCTCGAGGTACCTGAGATCCAGCAGAACATCGTCGAGATCCGCGCCGCCGCCCGCGAAGTGGGCAGCCGTACCAAGGTCGCCGTGTTCTCGCGCGACGATTCGATCGATCCGGTCGGCGCATGCGTAGGGCTCAAGGGCTCGCGCGTGCAGGCGGTGGTGAACGAGTTGAACGGTGAGCGCATCGACATCGTGCCCTGGTCGCCCGATCCGGAGCGCTTCGCCAAGCTGGCGCTCGCGCCGGCCAAGGTGGCGCGCGTGTTCAGCGACCCGGCCACGAAAACGATCCAGGCGGTCGTCGACGAAGACCAGCTCTCGCTGGCGATCGGCCGGAACGGGCAGAACGTGCGGCTCGCGTCGGAGTTGACTGGCTGGAAAATCGACCTCTATTCGAGTCGTGAGTGGATGGAGCGCGGCGGCGCCGAATCGCAGATCTTTGCGCCGCTGCCGGAGGAGACCGAGGAGATGGCCGACGTGAAGTTGTCGGACATCGGCGGCATGCCGCCGGCCACGGTCGCGGTGCTGGAAGAGGCGGGGTATCGCACGTTGAACGACATCCTCGATCTCGAGCGCGAGGATTTTCTCAAGCTCCCCGGGATCGCGCCGGAAGAAGCCGATCGCATCATGACCATGATCGACGAGTTGACGACGGAAGACGGCGGCAGCGATGAGTCTTCGGCCGGCGGAGAAGGCTCGCCGGCGGCGTAAGCGACGCAAGTGAGCAGTCAGTGAGGATTACGTGAGCGAGCCGATGAGTGCCGCGGTGCGGCAGCGCGTCCTGCGCCTTCTGGGACTGGGCGCGCGCAGCAAGGGAGCGATCATCGGGGTGGATTCGGTGCGGGAAGCGGCGAAGCGAAATAAGGTTTTTCTCGCCGTCGTTGCGCTCGACGCGTCGACGAACAGCTTGGATAAGGTCGTGCCGCTGCTCAATGCTCGGCGCGTTAGGTTTGTAGAAGTTCCGTCCGCTGCGGAGTTGGGTGCTGCAGTAGGGCGTAATCAGACGGCGGTGGTGGGCATCGTCGACCGGCAACTAGCTGCCGGTGTTCGCGCTTCGGTGGAAGGCCCGGCTAGGGCCCATGAGGAGGATGTTTGAGCAAGCTTTCAGTCAGTGAGTTGGCCAACGAGTTCGGAGTGTCTGCCGAAGAAGTAGTCGCGGTTCTTCGACAGATGGATATTCCTATTCGCAGCCATCTGAGCATGCTCACGGACGACCAAGTCGCTCGCATCCGGGCACGCTGGGAGCGTGAGAAGCGTGTGCGTGCGGAAGCGAAGGCCGCTCCCGCGCCGACCGCGCGTCGCCGTCGCACGGGAGCCGCCGCGCCGGCGGCTCCGGCTCCAGAGCCCGTCCCCGAGCCCACCGTCGGCGAGCCGGTTCGCCGCCGTCGCAAGGCGGCCGACGTCCAGGCCGCCGCCGAGGAGCACGCGGCCGTTGCCGCCGCCGCCGCCGAAGCCGCCGCGGAGCTCGCGGCGCAGCAAGCCGCCGCCGCCGCGGAAGCCGCGCGCATCGAGGAAGCGCGCATGGAAGCGCTGCGCATCGCCGAAGCCGCCGTCGCCGCTGCTGAAGCAGCGGCCGCCGCTGCCGAGGAACGCGCCGAGCCGCGCACGTCGGACACCGAAGTGCAGCGCACGCCCGCGTCGGAAACTCCGGCGCAGCGTCCGCAGGTCGTCGCGCATTCCCACTCCGGCGCTCCCGAGCGCCAGCGTCCGCGCCCCGTCACGCCCGGCGCTCCGCGCCCGCGTCCGGTCGCGAGCAGCGGTGGATTTCCGCCGCGTCCGATCGCCTCTGCCGCTCCTGGCGGCGGACCGCGTCGTGATGCGCCGCGTCCTGGATCGGGCGGCCCTGGCAGCGGCTCGAACGCCGGTAGTGGCGGCGGTGGCAGCGCACCTGGCAGCACGGCCGATCGTGGACGCCGCAAGAAGGGCAAACGCGGCGCGGTCGATCAGGAAGCGGTGGATGCGAACATCTCGAAGACCATGGCGACGATGCGCGGCGCCCCCGCGCGCTCGCGTGGCGGCGATCTGCGCCGCGGCAGCCGTGAGGAGATCGAGGCGGCGCGCGTCGCCGAAGCCGAGCGCGAGAAGAAGCTCGTGCGCGTCAACGAGTTCATCACGGTCAGCGAGCTCGCGCAAATCCTGAAGGTTCCGGCCACCGAGATCGTGTCGTTCGCGTTCAAGAATCTCGGGCTCATGGTCACCATCAACCTGCGCCTCGACTTCGACCAGATCGAGTTGATCGCGGGCGAATTCGGCTTCCAGGCGGTTCGCGAAGACGCATATCAGGCCGACGAAACGGGTGCTCCGGCGGCTGCCGATCTGCCCGAGGACCTCGTGCCGCGTCCGCCGATCGTCACGATCATGGGTCACGTCGACCATGGTAAGACGTCGCTGCTCGACTATATCCGCAAGGCGAATGTCGTGGCGGGCGAAGCGGGCGGCATCACGCAGCACATCGGCGCCTACCACGTGCAGTTGCCGGGCGGCAAGATGATCACCTTCCTCGACACGCCGGGCCACGAAGCATTCACGGCCATGCGTGCGCGCGGCGCCCAGGTCACGGACATCGTGGTGCTCGTCGTCGCCGCGGATGACTCGGTGATGCCGCAGACGATCGAAGCGATCTCGCACGCCAAGAACGCCGGCGTGCCGCTGATCGTGGCGATCAACAAGATCGATCTGCCGCAGGCGAACGCGAACAAGGTGAAGCAGGAGCTGCTCCAGCACGGGGTCGTGCTCGAGGAGTTCGGCGGCGCCACGCTCTCCACCGAGATCTCGGCCAAGAAGGGCACGAATGTCGAGGTGTTGCTGGATCAGATTCTCCTTCAAGCCGAGATTCTCGATCTCAAGGCAAATCCGAACCGCAAGGCCACGGGGACCGTGGTCGAAGCGCAGCTGGATGCGGGCAAGGGACCGGTCGCGACAGTGCTCGTGCAGAACGGCACGCTCAGCGTGGGCGACGATTTCATCTGCGGCATGTGGTCTGGCCGCGTCCGCGCCCTGCTCGACGAGCGCGGCAAGCAGGTGAAGAAGGCGGGTCCGGCCATTCCGGTGCAGATCCTGGGCTTCCAGGGTGTGCCGCACGCCGGCGATCAGCTCCTCGTAGTCGAAGACGCCGCGATGGCGCGTGAAGTGGCGCAGCGCCGCGAGCGGCTCGACCGCGAAGCGAAGAGCCGTCGTGGAACGCGCGGTGGCGTCACGCTGGAAGACTTCATGGCGCAGGCCGCGGCCGGTGTCGCGCATACGCTCAACATCGTCATCAAGGCCGATCAGGGCGGTCCGGCGGAAGCGCTCGCCGATTCGCTCATCGGATTGTCGACGCCGGAAGTCAAAGTCGAGGTCATCCACCGCGGTGTCGGTGCGATCACCGAGAGCGACATCCTGCTCGCGCGCACGGCCGGCGCGGTCATCATCGGCTTCCACGTGCGCCCGGACAACAACGCGCGCACGGCGGCGGAACGCGAAGGTGTCGAGATCAAGCTGTACCGCATCATCTACGAGGCGGTGGCCGACGTTCGCGCGGCGATGGAAGGCATGCTCCGTCCCGAAGAGCGCGAGATCGTGCTCGGCGAAGCCGAGGTGCGCGAGGTGTTCAAGATCTCTCGTCTCGGTACCATCGCCGGCGCGTCGGTCCGCAGCGGCGTCATCAACCGTCAGGGCCGCGTGCGGGTCATTCGCAACGGGGTCGAAGTGTTCGACGGCACGTTGGCGTCGCTCAAGCGCTTCAAGGACGACGTTCGCGAAGTGCGCGAAGGGTTCGAATGCGGCTTGAGTGTCGAGAACTTCAACGACATCAAGGTTGGCGACGTCGTCGAGTGTTACCGCACGGAAGAGTTCGCGCGCACGCTCGAATCGACTCAGGTCTAGACCGGCGATGGCTGAGCATCACCGGTCGGACCGAGTGGCGGAAGCCATTCGCGAAGAAGTCGCGACGTTCCTCGCCGGCGACGTGAAGGATCCGCGCGTCAGCGGGTTGGTGACGGTGACCGCCTGCGAGGTGACGCGCGACTTGCGCCACGCCAAGGTGTTCGTGAGCGTGATGGGCACCGACAAGGAGCGCGCCGCGACGTTCGAGGGGCTCGCCAGCGTGGCCACGCACCTGCGGTCGCGCGTCGGCCGGGCGCTCAGCCTGCGTCTCGCGCCGGAGATCACGTTCAAACCCGACGAGAGCATCGCTCGCGCGGCGCGCATCGAGGACCTGCTTGCCCAGATCAAGGAGGGCCAGCCGTCCGAGCCGACAGCCTCACCTGCGCCACCCGTTCCACCCGTTCCACCCACCGATGGAGAAGGCAACGGCTGATCGTCAGGCTGACGCCAGCGAGCTCGGCGGCGTCTTGCTCGTCGACAAGCCGGCGGGGATCACGTCGCACGATGCCGTCGCCATCGTGCGCCGCGCGGCGCACACGCGCCGCGTAGGGCACACCGGAACGCTCGATCCATTCGCGACCGGACTGCTCGTGATGTTAATTGGTCGCGGAACGCGACTAATTCCGTATGTCGACGGCGAGCCGAAGGTCTACGAGGCTACGATTCGGTTCGGCGCCGAAACCGACACCGACGACGGGACGGGCACGACGACGCGAACGGCCGAGCTCCCGGCCGACGGCGCGATCGAAGAAGGCATTCGCCAGTTGACCGGCCCGATCGACCAGGTGCCGCCCGCGTATTCCGCCAAGCAGGTCGACGGTACCCGCGCTTACGCCGCCGCTCGCGGCGGCCGTGCGCTCGAGCTGGAGCCCTGCCGCGTCAACGTCCACGAGTGGACGATCCTCGGCCGCGACGGCGCCGATCTCCGCGTGCGCATTTCCTGCGGGGGCGGCACGTACATTCGCGCGCTCGCCCGCGACCTCGGCCGGCTCACGACCAGCGCCGCGCACCTCTCGGCCCTCCGGCGCACCCGCACCGGCCAGTTTTCGGTCGACGATGCGGCGACGCTCGACGCGATCGCGGCCGGTGCTTTGCCAGTCCAGTCTCTGCGCGCCGCGATTCCGTCGCTGCCTGTGCGGCGCCTCGACGCGTCTGAGCTCGGCCGCGTGGGACATGGCAACCCCATCGCCGCGCGCGCTGGGGATCTGCAAGCGGAGGGCGCCCGCATCGCGTTGGTCGATGATGAGGAAACGCTCATCGCCGTCGCCGAGCGTGCGGGAAGCGAGCTGCGTCCCAAGCTGGTGCTGCGCGATGGGTGACCGCGACGGGATGCCCCAGCTTGCCGGAGGCTCGGTGGTGACCGTCGGCACGTTCGACGGCGTGCATCTCGGACACCGCGACATCCTGCGTCGTCTCCACGAGCGAGCCGATGCGCTCGGGCTGCCGGCGGCGCTCGTGACCTTTCGGCCCCATCCGCTCGAAGTGGTCAATCCCGCGGCCGCGCCGATGCTGCTCACTCCGGAGAGCGAGCAGCTCGACGCCCTCGCCGACAGCGGACCACTGTCGGTAATCGTACTGCCGTTCACGCCGGCGCTGGCGCGGTATTCCGCCGAGGCGTTCGTCAGCGAGCTGCTCATCGATCGGTACCACGTCCGCGAGCTCGTCATCGGCTACGACCACGGCATTGGCCGAGGCAGGCAAGGGGACGCCGGCGTGCTGAAGCAGCTTGGCGAAGCGCGCGGCTTCGGCGTGGACGTGATGGCCGCGACGCTCGACGCCATGGGCGCGCCGATCTCGTCCAGCGCCATCCGCACGTTCATCGCTCACGGCGACCTCGCGCGGGCCGAGCGGTCGCTGGGACGCCCCTACGCCTTCCGCGGCGTCGTCGTGGCCGGCCAGCAGCGTGGACGCGACCTCGGCTATCCCACGCTCAACATCCAGCTGGCGTCGGCGCGCAAACTTCTTCCGCCGGAAGGGGTATATGCCATTCGAGCCCAGACGCCCCGCGGTTCGTTCGGTGGAATGATGAACCTCGGCGCGCGCCCGACGTTTGGCGAGTTCGACCGCACTCTCGAAGTGCACCTGTTCGAGGCGAGCGGGGATTGGTATGGCGAGGCTGTATCCGTAGAGCTCATTCGTCGTCTTCGAGACACGACCCGCTTCACGAGTGTGGATGCCCTCGTGGCGCAGCTCGGTCAGGACGCCGCGGATGCCCGCTTCGCGTTGACCCAAGCGTAAGGCCCAGTTAACGTTATAGGTTCCGCGCAGGACCCCTACCTCCTTCCCGCAGTCGTATGCCCCTGAAGTATCGCGTACTGACCATCATAGGCCTGTGCCTCGTGTCGGTCTTCTTCCTGTTCCCGCGCAACGTGACGACTCGCGTGCGCGGTGCGGACGGGCTGATGCACGACGAGACGGTCCGCCACATCCCGTTGCAGCGCGGACTCGATCTCAAGGGCGGGACGTATCTCGCCCTCGAGGTGGACGACTCGAAGCAAGCCATTCCGGCCGACAAGAAGGCGGATGCGATCGACCGCGCGCTCAAGACCGTGCGCTCGCGCATCGAAGGCTTCGGCGTGTCGGAGGCCGTCGTCCAGAAGCAGGGCAGCGACCGCATCGTCGTGCAGATTCCGGGCATTCAAGATCCGGAGCGCGCGAAGAAGCTCGTGGAAGAGCAGGCGTTCCTGCAATTCAAGATCACTGATAAGACGCAAGCACTCGAGCGCTCGCTGCCGAAGCTCGACCAGGTGGTCAAAGCGCGCGGGCTCGTGGCGGTGGGCGGCGCGGCCGCGACGACCGCGACTCCGGCCAACAAGGGCTTGCAGGGCCTGTTGACGTCGGCCGACACGACCAAGAAGGCGGACACGTCGAAGAAGGCGGGCGCCAAGGCCGATTCGACAAAGGCTGATTCGCTCAAGGTGCAGCCGGGCGGCGCGTTCTCGAGCTTGCTCGAGCAGGGCGGAATGCCGGGCGAGTTCTATGTCGAGACGTCGAAGATTCCCGCGATCGACAATTATCTGTCCGACACGGTCGTCAAAGCCGCGATGCCGCCGGGCAAGGAGTTGCTCCCGGGCACCGATTCGTCGTTCCTGCAGGGCAAGTGGTACCGAACTTACTATCTCGTCGATTCGAAGCCGATCGCGACCGGTGAGCATCTCACCACGGCGCGTCCGAACCAAAGTCCGGAAGGCACGATCGTCGAGTTCGAGATGGACAACGAAGGCGGCCGCCGATTTCGTCAGGAGACGGGCAAGCACATCGGCGACTACATGGCGATCATCCTCGACGATCGCATCATGGGCCGTCCGCCGGTGATTCAGGGCGCGATCGGCACGCGCGGCCAGATCACGATGGGCGGCAAGGGTCTCGCGGAAGCACAGGACCTCGCCTTGGTGCTGCGTGCCGGCGCGCTGCCGGTGCCGCTCCGCGTGGCTCAAGTGCAGACGATCGGACCAAGCCTCGGTCAGGACTCGATCGACAAGGGCATGCGCGCCATGGCCATCGCCGTGACGCTCGTCGTCGTCATCATGGTCGTGTACTATCGCTTCTCGGGCCTGCTCGCCGTCGGCGGACTGGTGCTCTACATGCTGTACACCCTGGCGGCGCTCGCCGGCTTCAACGCCGTGCTCACGCTGCCCGGCATCGCGGGCTTCGTGCTCTCCATCGGTATGGCGGTCGACGCCAACGTGCTGATCTTCGAGCGCATTCGCGAAGAGTTGCAGCGCGGCAAGACGGTGCGGACCGCCATCGAAGAGGGTTTCCGCCACGCCATGCCCGCGATCGTCGACTCGAACGTCTCGACGATTCTCACCGCCGCGGTGCTGTATCAGTACGGCACTGGTCCGGTGAAGGGCTTCGCCGTCACGCTCATCGCCGGTATCGTCGCCTCGCTCATCACGTCGATCTTCGTGGTGCGGACCTTCTATCTCCTGTGGCTGAACCGCTCGCGCGGCGCCCAGACGCTGAGCATCTAATGCTGCGCATTCTCCACGACACCAATTACGATTTCATCAAGTACTGGAAGACCGCCGCGGTCGGTACGATCGGGTTCATCCTGCTCGGCTTGGTGTTGCTCGGCGTCCACGCCTCTCGGCACAATGGCGATGCGCTGAACTACAGCGTCGAGTTCACGGGCGGCGCCGTGGTCCAGGTGACGTTCGATCAGAACGCGACACCGGATATCGTGCGCAGCGCCGTCAACACCGCCGGCTTCAGCGGCGCCGAAGTGACGACCTTCGGTGACGCGAGGAACTACATGGTGAAGGTGCAGCCGAAGAGCGGCGAGGCCGCCGCGGTGAACGCCGACAGCGTCGGGAAGCAGATCGTGAGCGTCCTCAAGCAACAAGCGCCGGCCAATCCGGCCCACGTCGCCCGGGCCGAAGCGGTCGGACCGCGCGTCGGGTCCGAGCTGAAGACGAAGGCGATCACCGCCATCATCATCTCGTTCATCGTCACGTTGATCTACCTCGCGATTCGCTTCGAGTGGCGCTTCGGCGTCGCGGCGACGATCGCGACGATGCACGACATTCTCACCACCATGGCGTTTCTCGCCATGATGCGCCTCGAGATCTCGCTCACGGTGGTCGCCGCGATCCTCACGGTGATCGGCTACTCGCTGAACGACACGATCATCATCTTCGATCGCGTGCGCGAGAACCTCAAGAAGCAGCGCAAGGAATCCTTGCGCGAGGTGCTCAACCGCTCGATCAACGAGACGCTGCCGCGCTCCGTGATGACCCACGCCACGGTGTTCGCCGCCACGCTCTCGCTGCTCTTCTTTGCGGGTGAGGTCATTCGTCCGTTCTCGTGGATCATGGCGTTTGGTGTCTTCACCGGAACGTTCAGCTCGATCTACGTGGCCGGCGCGATCCTCCTCTGGATCGAGCACAAGTGGCCGCGCGACGCGAGCGCTGAGAACAAGGGAACCGCCCGCGCATTGGCCGAGGGGCGGCGTCAGGAGCGTCCGACGCCGGTCGGCACGCGCTGAGGCGTTGGTGTACGCGCTTCCGAACACGATCGTCACGAACCGCCGCCTTGCGCGGCGGTTCGTCGTTTCATGACGACGTTCATCGACAGCCACGCACACCTCGCCGATCCCGCGTTCGATGAGGACGGCGGGGCGGTGATCGAGCGCGCCCGCGTCACGGGCGCGCAGGCCGTCGTGTGCATCGGCGAGTCGATCGGCGCCGCGGAACGGGCCGCAGCGATCGCGGCGGCGCACGCCGGGTTCATCTTCTCCACCGCCGGCGTCCACCCTCACGATGCGTCGTCGTTCGACCCGGCACGCGATCCCGACGCCATCCGCGCGCTGGTGGGGCAGGGCGCTGTGGCCATTGGCGAGTGCGGCCTCGACTCCCACTACGACCACTCGCCGCGCGACCTCCAGCGCCGCGCGTTCGCCGCGCAGCTCGCGCTTGGGCGAGAGCTCGACCGGGCGGTCATCGTCCACACCCGCGACGCCGAAGACGACACGCGTGCCATGGTCGTGGAGGCGGGCGGCGCCGGCGTGCGGGGCGTGCTGCACTGCTACACCGGCTCGCACGCCCTCGCCGAAGCCGCGCTCGACGTGGGCTGGTACGTTTCGTTCAGCGCGATCGTGACCTTCAAGAAGTGGGACGACGACGCGCTGATTCGTCTCGTGCCGGCCGACCGCATTTTGGTCGAGTCGGACTCGCCGTATCTCGCGCCGGTCCCGCACCGCGGAAAGCGGAACGAGCCGGCGTGGGTTAGTTTCACCGTCGCACGTGTCGCCGCCGCCCGCGGCGTGGACGCCTCGGAGCTCGGCGCCCAAGCAGCGGCGAACACCATCCGCTTGTTCGGTCTTCCCCTGTTTCCGTTGTTCCCCCCGTCACCCCGGTCATCGAGGAGCGATTCGTGAGTCTGAAGATCGTCCACACCGATAGCGCGCCGGCAGCCATCGGTCCGTACTCGCAGGGCGTCGTCGCCAATGGCTTTCTCTTCACGGCGGGGCAGATTGCGCTCGACGCCGCCACCGGCCAAGTCGTGCCCGGCGACGTCGCGGCGCAAACGGAGCGAGTCATGACGAATCTCGCTGCCGTGCTCTCGACCGTCGGCGCCTCGTTCAAGGACATCGTCAAGACGACGATTTTCCTTCAGGACATGAGCGACTTCCCGCGCGTGAACGAGGTGTACGGCAAGGCGCTCGGCGAGGCGCGTCCGGCGCGCTCCACGGTCGCCGTGTCGGGACTGCCGCGCGGCGTGCTCGTCGAGATCGAAGCGGTCGTCGCGATTCCGTGACCCGCTGATGGTCCGTCTCACGTCGTTCGCGCGCTGTGCCGGATGCGCCGCCAAGCTCGGTGCCGCGGACCTCTCGTTGGCGCTGGGCGATCTCCCGATCATCTCCGATCCGCGCCTGATCGTGGGGCGCGAGACGTTCGATGACGCGGGCGTGTTCGTGCTGTCCGACGATCTCGCTCTCGTGCAGACGGTCGACTTCTTCGCGCCGATCGTCGACGATCCGTACACCTTTGGGCAGATCGCCGCCGCCAACGCGCTGTCCGACGTTTACGCCATGGGCGGTGAGCCGCTCACCGCACTGAACATCGTCGGGTTTCCCGCGGGCAAGCTGCCGATCGAGGTGCTCACGGAAATTCTTCGCGGAGGTCAGGACAAAGTCCACGAGGCCGGCGCGTTCGTTGTTGGAGGGCACAGCATCATCGACGAGGAGCTGAAGTTCGGCCTCTCCGTCACGGGCCGCGTGCATCCAAAGCGCGTGCTCAGTAACGCCCAGGCGACCGCGGGTGAACGTCTCGTGCTCACGAAGGCGCTCGGCACCGGCCTGCTCGCGACGGCCGCGAAGCGCGACGTGCTTGGAACACCCGAGACCGCCGCGCTGTACGCATCGATGTGCAAGCTCAACGCAACCGCGAGCCGCGCCGCGCTCACCGTGGGCGCCCGGTGCGCCACCGACGTCACGGGGTTCGCTCTCCTGGGGCATGCGTCGCACATCGCCAAGGCGAGCAATGTGACGCTCGTCATTCATCCCGATCGCGTGCCGCTGCTCCCCGGCGCGCGCGCCGTGTGGGAGCAGGGAATTCGCACGGGTGGCGCCGAGCGCAATGAGGCATTTCTCGAGTCGCGCGTCGACTGGGGTGGTGTGTCCGATGTGCTGCACGCGCTCCTCGTCGATCCACAAACGTCCGGCGGACTGCTGGTCGCCGTGCCCGCGGATCGCGTCGACGAGTACCTTTCGTTGGTTCCCGAGAGTGTCGAGATCGGCGAGGTCGTTCCGCGCCAAAGCCACGGTCTCGTGCTTGCGTGACACCCGAGGGAGTGGATGGAGCCTGGTGGCTCTCACGGTCTTCAAAACCGTTCGCGACCTGACCTTGTCGGGTTGGGTGGGTTCGATTCCCATGCACTCCCGCCAACTCGTGCGAATCGTGGAACACTCGTGAAACACTCGCGACTCAGTCGATTGATCAGCGTGCTCGCCGTCGCGGCGTCCATCGTCGCCGCGGCGCCCGTTGCCGCCGGTGCGCAGCGGCCCGACAGCGTGCGGCCGCCGCCGCCTCCCGCGCCAGTGTACAACCCGGCGTCGATCGACTCCTTCAAGCCGCCGGTCACGCCGGGCCGCGCGTTCCTGTCGTCCTTTCTGCTGCCCGGCTACGGGCAGACGCTCCTCGGCCGCCACAAGGCGGGCACCGCCTTCATTCTCGTCGAGGCGATCTCGCTCGGCATGATTCGCGAGTCGGCCGCCGACGTCCACGAAGCGCGTCGTCTCGCGGGGGATTCGCTGATCCTCTCGTACGTGGCACCCGACGGCAGTCCCGTCGTGACCAAGACCAACCGGCGGTTCAGCGATAAGGAGATTCAGACGCGCGAGGCGCACGTCGAGGATTGGATCGCGCTCCTCGTCGCCAACCACCTGTTCTCGGGGGCCGACGCATTTGTCGCCGCGCACCTGTGGGACGTGCCCGCCCGACTCGCCGTGCGAATGCTGCCGCGCGGCGGTGCGGTGGTGTCCGCGTCGATGAGGTGGTGATGAGCAACTCCGCTCCCGTCGGAGTGTTCGACTCCGGCATCGGCGGTCTGACGGTTGCGCAGGAAGTCATTCGCCAGCTCCCGCACGAAAGCGTGATCTACTTCGGCGACACGGCGCGCGTACCGTACGGCCCGAAGAGTCCCGATACCGTGCGCCGCTACAGCCGTGAGATCGCCAGCTTCCTGAACGAGCAGGGCGTGAAGAGCATCGTGATCGCCTGCAACACGGCCACGGCGCACGCACTCACGGCGCTGCGCCAGGAGATGGACATGCCGATCATCGGTGTGGTCGAACCGGGCGCCCGCGCGGCGGTCGCGGCCAGCAAGCGCGGACACATCGGCGTGATCGGCACTGCCGGTACGATCAAGTCCGGCGCGTACGAGCGCGCCATCCGCGCGCTCGAGCCCGACATCATGATCACTGTGCGCGCCTGCCCGCTGCTCGTGCCACTCGTCGAAGAAGGCTGGACCGAGCACGAGGCCACGCGTCTCGTCGCGAAGGAGTACCTCCAGCCCATGATCGATGCCGAGATCGACACACTGGTGCTCGGCTGCACGCACTATCCGCTGCTCAAGGCGCTCATCGCCGACGTGCTCGGGCCCGACGTGCGTCTGATCGACAGCGCCGAAGAGACCGCGGCCGAGACGGCGCGTACGCTCGCCACGGCCAATCTCGCGGCGGAGTCCGATGCCGACCCCACCTATCGCTTCATCGCCTCCGACGACCCGCTGCAGTTCCTACAGCTGGGGCAGCGCTTTCTTGGCGGAACGATGGAAGGCGTCGAGATCCGCACTCTCGGCTGATCCCTCCCATCGGCGGAGCGCGACGCGCTCGTCGGTGACGTGCAGAAAGGTCGGAGCGTCGAGCCACGAACCTGGATTGGCGTACGCCGCGCCGCCCGGCAAGCGCTCGAGCGTTGCGACGTGAGAATGGCCGAACACCAACAGGTCGAGCGAAGGATCCGCCTGCTCGGCGCGCGCGGCCGCATCGCGTAGGCCGCGACCGCCGTCGCGCGCGCTGTAGGTGCGGCTGGCGTGCGAGCTCCCCGTGGCGAGCCGAGTCGCGAGATCGGGATGCAGCCACCGAAAGGAGCGGATGGCCAAAGGACTGCGCAGCACCGGCTTGATCATTCGGTACTTCTTGTCTTCGGCGGGACGCAATCCGTCGCCGTGCTCGAGCCGCGTCCGCCAGCCGGCGACGTCGTCCACCCACGGCCCGAACCGATAGTCCACGCCGACGTCCTGGCGCAGCACCTCACCGCCCCAGCAGTCGTGGTTGCCGGCGATCATGAGCACGGGTACGCCTGCGTCGACGACGTCGGCGAGGGCGGCCAATGCACGAAAGCCGCGGCGCGGAATCACCGTGCGCCACTCGAACCAGAACTCGAAGAGATCGCCGTTCACGACGAGCGAGCCGCCTTGGCGCGCGACGTGGCGAAAGAACGAGACGACGTCTCGCTCCACACTCGCCGGCGCGAAGCCGAGATGCGCGTCGGACATGATGTAGCAGGGCGCGTTGAGCACGCGCGAATTCTACCGAGGCACCGGTCGCTTTACAAACGCGCGGGGCCTGACGATCTTCGCGGCGTGTCCAACGAAACCCCCGATGCCGCGCCGGCGCCGCCCTTCCACGACGTCGAGTTTCGCGTACGGTACGCCGAAACGGATCAGATGGGCGTGGTCTACCACACGAACTACCTCGTCTGGTGCGAAGTCGGCCGAACTGACTTCATTCGCGCCCGCGGCATGAGTTACGCCGATATGGAGCGCGCGGGTGTCGGCTTGGCAGTCTCCGAGCTCTCCGCCCGCTTTCACTCCGCCGCGCGCTACGACGACATGATCCGCGTCCGGACGACGCTCGCCGAGGTGCGCTCGCGCGGAATCACCTTCGAGTACATGATCACCAAGGCAGAAACCGGAACCCGGCTCGTGACCGCGCGCACGGCGCTCGTGTCGATCGACTCCGCGGGGCGTCCCACGGCGCTTCCGGCCGACGTTCGCGCGTTGTTCGACCGTTGATGCCGCGCGCTCACCTATTGCTGGGGTTCGCCCTGGCCGGCGCCGTCGCGGCGTGCGCCCCCCGGTTGTCGCCGCTGACCGGAGTCGCGACTCCCGCGGAAAAGCTCCCGCGAAACGGGGTGCCGCGCGGACATCACAAGATCGTCTTCAACTGGGAGTTCCAGGACGGCGAGATGAACGGCCGTGGCGACGGCGCGGCGCGCATCGCCTATCCGGACAGCGCTCGACTAGACTTCTACCTGGGTGGAGGGTTCGGCGGAGGAGCGGCCGTGCTCATCGGGGATTCGCTCCAAGTGCCGGGTGGCCCCGATCTCGTGCGGCGCATCGTACCGCCGCCGACACTGCTCTGGGCGGCGCTCGGGCGCGTGGCGTTGCCAAATCTGCCCGACACCGTCATTCGCGTAGACGGCTCCACGCTGCGGGCCGACATTGGGCGGCCGGCGGCCTGGCGGCTCACCTTTCATGGCGACACGCTCGCTCGGGCCGAACGGGTCGAGGGCGGGCGGGTAGCAGAGTGGGTCGAGCGCGACGGCGCGCAGGTTCGATATCGGAACGAGAGCTCGCGCCGGTCGCTGAAGCTCACGATCACCAGAACGGATGAGGTCCCGGAGTTTGATGCGTCGATTTGGCGTTTTGATCGCTAGTCTCGCTCTGCTGTCGCTCAGCGGCTGCTTGTACAGCTTCGCGGGCGGGGGACTTCCGCCGCACATTCATTCGATCGCGGTCGTCACGTTCGACAACCAGACGCCGTCGCCCGACGTGCCGAAGGAGCTGTACGACGAGATGCACACGCAGATGACGCGGCGGCTTGGCGTGCGCGACGCGCCGCAGGAGCGCGCCGACGCGCTGGTGCACGGCGTCATCCAGTCGTACGACGCCGACGTTCCGGTCGGCTTCAGCGCGAACCCGCAACAGGCGCTCACCGCGCGCCGGCGGCTGCAGCTCACGATCGAGATCGAGATCATCGACCAGTCGAACGGGCACGTGCTGTTCGTGAACAAGGCCATGCGCGAGGAAGCCGACTACGCCGAGCGGGCCGAGCAAGATGGCCGCAAGCAGGCCATCGCCAAGATCGTGCAGAAGGTGATCGAAGGAGTGCAAAGCAATTGGTGACGCGGCGGCCGGGCGCCAGCTCGATGGGCTGTCTGTTCACCCTGCTCGTGGTCGCCGCGGTGATCTACTTCGGCGTCAACATTGGCGAGGTTTACTGGCGCGCGTACCAGTTTGAGGACGACATGCGGCAGGAGGTGAAGTTCGCGGCGCACAGCGCGAACGACGTCATCCTCACGCACCTGCGCGCGAGCGCTGATTCACTCGGCCTCCCCGAGGATGCGCAGCGAATCTCGATCCGCCGCACGCAAAAGACGATCACGGTCGACGCCGAATACGACGAGCGCATCGAGCTGCCGATGTACGTGCGCGACAAGCATTTCCATCCGCACGCCGAGGGCCCGCTGTGAGCGTGGCGCTCGACCCGCTCGACAAAGTGATGAGCTGGGAACGGGCCGCCGCATGGCGTCGAGGCGTCGCCGGACACCTCGTGTTCACCAACGGCGTGTTCGACCTGCTCCACCCGGGGCACGTCGACGTGTTGCTCGGGGCGCGCAGCGAAGGTGACGCGCTCGTCGTCGGCGTGAACAGCGACGCCTCGGTGCGCCGGCTCAAGGGACCCGAACGTCCGGTGCGCAGCGAGGCGGAGCGGTGTTACGTTCTCGCTGCGCTGGCGATGGTCGACGCGGTCGTGGTCTTCGACGAAGACACACCCTTCGAGCTCATCTCGACGCTCCGCCCAGACGTGCTGGTGAAGGGCGGCGATTACACCGAGGCGTCGATCGTCGGCGCGCGCGAGGTGCGCGCGTGGGGCGGGAACGTCGTCGTCATCCCGCTCACTCCGGGACATTCCACTACTTCCACGATCGAGCGACTGCGTGGCCACTGACATTGCTCCTCCTCGTACGTCGCGTCGCGACGACGAGATGCGTCCCGTCACCCTCGAGCGCGCCGTCGCGCCGTATGCCGAAGGCTCGTGCCTCGTGTCGTTCGGCGCGACGCGCGTGCTGTGCACCGCGTCGGTCGAGGACGGCGTACCGGGCTGGAAGCGCGGAAAGGGCGAAGGCTGGCTCACCGCCGAGTATTCGATGCTGCCGCGCGCGACGAAGACGCGCACGTCGCGCGAGCGGTCGCAGATCGGCGGTCGGACGCAGGAGATCCAGCGCCTGATCGGCCGCAGCATCCGCGCGATGCTCGACGATTTCAAGTTTGGTGAATTCACGATCAAGCTCGATTGCGATTGCCTCGTCGCGGACGGCGGCACGCGCACGGCCTCGATCACCGGCGCCGCCGTGGCGGCCGTCGACGCGTTCGATTGGCTCGTGTCCACCGGCCGCATTCCGGTGAGCCCCGTGAAGCGGCGGGTCGCCGCGGTGAGCGTCGGCACGATCGGCACCACGCCGCGGCTCGATCTCGATTACGAGGAAGACGTTCGCGCGGCCGTCGACATGAACGTCGTGATGAGCGGGGCGGGGCAGTTCGTGGAAGTGCAGGGCACCGGCGAGCACGGCACCTTCGATCGCAAGGAGTTGGACGCCTTGCTGGATCTCGCCGTGAAGGGCGTGCGCGAGCTCGATGCCGCGCAACAGCGCGCGCTGTCGACAAAACTGTAATGCTCGTTTTGTAAATGCTCCTCGCGACCCGCAGCGCCGGCAAGCTGCGCGAGCTCCGGGCGCTGTTCGCGACGCGCGGCCTGAACGTGGTCGACCTCGTGGACGCCGGCGTGGCGGAATCGCACGACGAGGAGCAGCTCGAGGTGTTTCCCACCTTCGAGGAGAATGCGTTGGCGAAGGCGCGCTACTTTTTCACGCGCACGGGACGTCCCACCGTTGCCGATGATTCCGGTCTCGCGGTGCGCGCGCTCGGCGGACGTCCCGGCGTGCTCAGCAAGCGCTGGAGCGGGCGCACCGATCTGTCCGGGCAGGCGCTCGACGATGAGAACAACCGGTTGCTGCTCGAGGCGCTCCGTGGCGCGACTGATCGGCACGCGTATTACGTGTGCGCCGCGGCGTTCGTGGACGGCACGCGTGAGATCGTCACCCGCGGTGAAGTGCACGGCGCGGTCGTCGACGTACCGCGCGGCGGCGGCGGCTTCGGATACGATCCCTACTTCGCGGTGGACGAGCTCGGCGGGCGCACGTTCGGCGAGGTGAGCGATGAGGAAAAGGAGCGCGTGAGCCATCGAGCGCGGGCGTTTGGCGCGCTGCTGGAGCGGTTGGCGGACGTAAATGCGCCGAGCGCAGGCAGTTGATTCTCGTGCGAGGGCTGGATACATTCGAACGCTCGCGGGGCGTAGCGTAGCCTGGTATCGCGCCTGCTTTGGGAGCAGGAGGTCCCCGGTTCAAATCCGGGCGCCCCGACCTGCAGCAACAGCGAGCAGTACCGCAGCAGTACCGCCCAAACAGTAGCATCGATGTCGGCACCATCACGCATGAAGTGCCAGTAGCTCAGTTGGATAGAGCAACAGCCTTCTAAGCTGTGGGTCGGGGGTTCGATTCCCTCCTGGCACGCCATCTGGCAGGACCGCAGGGACGTACGCGTTAAGGTTGTGCGGTTGGTGTAGTTGAGTTTGCTTTGGGCCGTTAGCTCAATTGGCAGAGCAAGCGACTCTTAATCGCTAGGTTGTAGGTTCGATTCCTACACGGCCCATGTGAGTGTGTTGCTGAGTGTGTGAAGTGTGAGTGCGTACGTTCCGAAGGGACCCGGACAGTCGGGTCCCTTTAGCGTCCGTGGCGGGGCGGTCGGTGGGTCGAGCTTGGTGCTCGATTCGCGCGGACTCGAATCGCCGGCCTCTCGAGCGACGGGCTGTATGTTGGTTTGTCGCTGGGGGTTGCATCGAACGGTAACAGCGGTTACTATTAGGACTCGACGCGAATTTGGTTCGTCGTCGAGGGTTGGGCCGGGACAGTTTCGCGCGGGTTGTGGAGCGGTTCTGGGCGGTGGTCGGCGAGGCGATTTTCTGTTGAATTTTTCAGTCAGAATGATCGTTTTCGGCTTGACTCTGCATCCAACGCTGGGTATGATTAAAGGCTGTCGCTGAAAGCGACACCAGACTGTTACAACGCTATTTGAAAATTGAATTTGGGATAACTGGATGTGCGAGGCGAACTCGTTGATCCGAGGCCCGTTCGGGGTTTCGGGGAGAGTTTGAACCGAACATTTTTGTGATTCGGATGACGCTGTCCTAGGTAGTTGGAAACGACAGCGTAGGACAGCGAGATCTGAGAGCTAATTCGAACAATCCATTGGAGAGTTTGATCCTGGCTCAGGACGAACGCTGGCGGCGTGCTTAACACATGCAAGTCACGGGGGCCCGCAAGGGCAACCGGCGAACGGGTGCGTAACACGTG
>JAQBQB010000003.1 GCA_028287235.1 Gemmatimonadota bacterium
CGAGCCGACGCTTCGATCACGGACCTTGCCGAGACGTTCCACATGACGCTCACGGGCATGAAGAAGCACGTCGGCGTTCTGGAGCAGGCGGGGCTCGTCACCACGAAGAAGATCGGGCGCGTGCGGAGGTGCCAGCTGGGCCCGCGCCGATTGGAGAAGGAAACGGTGTGGCTCGAGAGGTACCGCCAGCGCTGGGACGAACGCTTCGACGAGTTGGACAAGGTTGTCGAGGAACTGACACGAAAGGAGAAGAGCGATGAACGAAAGAATCGAAGGTAAGCCCAGCCCCGTGAAGCACCGCACCGCGGTGGAACGGACGTCGGACCGCGAGGTGGTTGTCACGCGGACCATCAACGGCCCGGCGCGCATCGTGTTCGAGGCATTCACCAAGGCCGAGCTGTTCAAGCGCTGGTGGGTGCCCAAGTCGATGGGAATGACGCTGCTGTCCTGCGAGTTGGATGTTCGTGTCGGTGGCAAGTACCGATTGGTATTCGACGCTGTCCCCGAGCCTGCCGCGTTTTTCGGCACGTATGTCGACGTGACGCCGTATTCGCGCCTCGCGTGGACCAATGACGAAGGTGGCGAGGGCGGGTCCGTCACCACGGTGACCTTCGAGGAACAGGGCGGCAAGACGCTGGTGGTCCTGCGCGAGCGCTATCCGTCGAAGGAAGCGCTCGACGCTGCCGGCACCGGAGCAGCCGAGGCAATGGTCGAGACGTTCGATCAGCTGGACGAGTTGCTCGTCGCCCTGGGTGAGAGCTCGGGACAGTAACAGAAACGTGGATCTCGCGGTCGAGTGCGCTTGAGTACTATGGCATATGACTACATTTAACAAATCGATAGGGATACAAGCGCTCGTCTCTCAGGCCGCGTTGGTCTTATGAAAGTTCCACGCCTCATTGTCGGAGCCGTCGCTGTGTTCGCCGGCATCGCGTGCAGTAGTACGACCGAACCAGTACGGACGTTCGACTTTACCCTTCGGCTGACGCCCGACAGTGCCACGTATTGTGACTTCTCTTGCTCTCCTCTGCCGACCTCCGGCACGATGACGGCACGTATGACATTTGGCACGCCAACCACGGACCTATCGCCTCCCTACGACGACATCAGAAACATTGTCCGCGCATACAGCGACGTAGTTTTCGCGGATAGTCTGAAGGGCAAGGCGGTCGTGGGCGCCGACAGCATCGTATCGATACAGGTCGGTCCCCCCGACCCGGTCCGTGAGTACGACTATTACACATTCTCGGGAAAGATCGAGAACGGGCGCTATAGCGGTCGCTACACGGCGGAGATTGGGGGGGCGCATAACCTCGAGGTTGGCTCATTCGTTACGGTGCCGTAACTCGGCTGCGAGCGATCAGCGAACCTGCTCTCACAGCGGACATCATTCCGTGAGATTGGGGTTCGCGTTCTAATAAGCTCGCGACGGGGCGCATCTGTGTCGGGGATGCGCAACCGCCGTGGGAGTCGGTTCGTGGTGGGGTTGCCGGAAAGAATCAGCGGAACGCAATTATCCGACATGCGTGGGCCGAACGAGCTTGTCGTCCAGCTGCCTCGCGATGCGTGTGCCTGCCTAACGCCCCAGCTAGCCCGCAAAGAGCCACACAAGAGTGATGCCGAAGGCATCACAATTCAATAAACCCTTCGTCGGCTTCAGCGTTCGTTAGCCAGCGGGGTCATAGAACGCGTGTGCGGCGCCAGGCGCGCACAGCGATCCAGCCAAAGAAGACGGCCAGAACCGGAAAGGCGATGGCGCCGACGAAGGCCCCGCCACCGCCCGCGCGAGTGCGGCTTAGAAAAGAAGTCACGGCTAGAAGCCGGGCGGTGTAAAACACGAAGAATGCGCTTATGAAGCCTGCGATCAGCGCGAGAGCGCGACTCATGAGAGCCTCCTTGGAATCAATCTTCGTTGCTGGCTAACGCCCTAGCTAAGCTACGAGCCTTCAAGGGACAATACCGAAAGACTGAATCGAGATGACGGCCGGCGCTATCCTGCCGAGATGCAGAACTCGTCAGCTTCAGCGTCCGTTAGGATCAACGACGACCTGCGGGAAACGCGCGCCGCGGGCGAGCCGCGCCGGAGGTTTCGATGGCTCTGCGCGCGTGGGCCGGCGGTGGGGTGGCGCACAACCCAACGACGTTGTCGCGATGACGCGCGCAACGATCAACCCAACGACTGGGTCGAGATCCGCGGCGCAACAACGGAACTTCGCAGCGTTCCGGCACAGTCGCAACGAAGGCGAATTGGATCCTCGCGGTGGCGGAAACGCGGCGTGGATCGGTCGCAGGCGCGCGTCCGCTATATGGAGTCTTTCGTCGTTGCTCGCGGACGTGTCAGTGCAGTCATCGGCCGACTATCACGTTTATCCAATGACGCACCGGAAACAGGGTTCCCGCTGCGAATCCGATCACGCCGCCAAGGCCGGCGTCCAACAATGCATTGGTCAGTCGGTCGGTGAGCCGGCCACTCACACTGCCCGCTGGGTGGCTGAGTGCGTAACCAGTCGTTGCGCCAACGCCAGCCCCGACCATCGCCCCGCGCCAACCTCCCGTCGTTCGAGACGGACTACCCGAGGCAATTTCAAGTGATCGCATCTGCTCGAGGCCGATCATGATCTCGGCATCGTTTACCAAGACGAGAAGCGTGTCCCCCCGCAAGGAGCGAAGGACGCCCTCGCTGCTCGGTACGCCCGATTCGGCGATCGACGTTCGGATTCGCATACCGGGCAGAAGGCGCACTGGGCTTCTGGTGTGCGCGGCTCTCGTCGAGAGGTTGCCCTGGGTGCCGCCGAACGCCGAGCCGGGAAGGTTCGCCTCCGACCAACGGTCGTAGGGTTTCCGGGCACCCAGCGCCCCGCCAAGCAATGCGCCGGGAACCGACAACACCACGGGAAGGAGAACTTTGACGCACGTACCGTCGCGGCAGCCATTGCTGCTAGATTCGCGGTCCGTGACGTATCCGATTGCCAATCCAGCGGCGATGCCTACGATCACGCCAATCGCGGCGCCACGGACGGCACCGAACGCGCGCGGGGCAGGTCCGCGGGTCTCAATCCGAGTAACCGACAGCGCAGGAAGACCGATCGGTACTCGCTCGTTTTCGAACCGAACCAGTAGCGTGTCCTGCGTGAGCGAGACTGTCGTTCCGATGCGCGCCGTGATCCTCGCCTCGGGTGCCCACACGCGAACGCGCGAGCCCGCGCTGTCTGGTTGCTGCGCGATGAGTGTGGTAGGAATTGCCAGCGCAAGTGCCAGTCTGCGAACGAGGTCTCTGGAACCGCCGCCACCGGCTGGATCGAAGCTCGTCTTCGAAGCGCGCGCTAGTGTCTCGTCGCAGAAATTGGGCGAGGTAATCGCTCGAGGGAGTCCCTCCTCACCGAGGGCTGAGTGATCATCGCGGCGAGATGCTTTCACCGATCGCTCGCCGGCTTCAATGCAGAACTCCTCGCAGAACTCCTCGGCGTCGCGCGGAAGCGGGTAGTAGAAGAAAAGCGGCGCGCGACCGTGACTATAAGCCGCAGTGTCCGAACATCCTGGATTGCTATCAGGTAGAGAGAATCAGTCCTTGACATGACTTGCCACAATGCTGGAGGTGATGCCTAACGCCTGAGCTAAGCTGCAAACGAGGCAAACAAAAGCGCCGGCGTTAGCCGGCGCAATCAGAAAATCGCTTGTTAGCTTCAGCGTTCGTTATGCAGCAACCTCGACGATGGTTGCGTAGCTGTGCGGCTCCGGCGCCGCGAGGCCTTCCGCTCGGAGACCTTCAACGTGGAAGGCGATCGCCTCCTGCATCGTGCTTTCAACGTCTGCTCGCGTCTTGCCGGTAGCGACACATCCCGGAACATCCGGAGAGTATGCGGAGAAGCCAGTCTCAGTCTGCTCAACCACGACGAGGAGTTTCATGCTTTGAGCCCTGCCTGCTTAAGGATGCTGTTTAAGGTGCCTGGCGCGAGGTCATCGCCAGGATGGCCGGCGACTGTTACGAGACCAGGCTTACTCGGATGCTTGTACTGCTGATGGCTGCCACGACTTCGTACCAGAGCCCATCCATCTTCAGTCAGGAGCCGGAGGAGGTCACGAACCTTCATCTCGTAATCTCGACTCAGTAGGCACTGTCAGCAAGTAACAGGTGGTGCCACCAAAACCCTACGCTCTTCTAGACTAGTGATGGGTTGATGTTCCGCGATGCCCGGATTGCTGCACAACGCTCCAGCTCAGCTGCGGGCGAGTCAAATACGAGCGCGGGCGAAGCCCGCGCAATCCTCCGATCGCCCGACTGCTGCAGCGCACGTTATATGACAGGCAGGATGATCGCAAATCCGGGTATATATCCTACTTGACATATGTCAAAAAAGACATAAGTTCCAAGGGACATGGCGACGACCGACAAGCCCCTGGTATGGCTGCGCGGCGAAGTGAAGACGCCGCCATTCTCGGCAGCGGCCCGCCTTGAAGCCGGGGCGCTGCTGCGACGCCTCCAAGGCGGCGAGCGGCTGAGCATGCCGCACTCCCGCCCGATGCCCGCTGTTGGGTCCCGGTGCCACGAGCTGCGAATCGTCGATGTGGGCAAGACTTGGCGGATCGTTTACCGGTTGGAGGCCGATGCCGTGGTGATCGCGGACGTGTTTCAGAAAGCGACACAACAAACGCCAGCCAGAGTCATGGCGGACTGCGAGCGACGACTCAAGCACTACGACCGAGTGATTCGAGAGGAGTGACGGTATGGACGCGAAGAAACGAAAGCGACTGGAAGCGGCAGGATGGGCAGTCGGCGACACGGCGGCGTTTCTGAAGCTGACGCCGCAAGAGGCGGCCTTGGTGGAGATGCGCCTTGCCTTGAGTCGGAGTTTGCGAGAGCGGCGGCTCGCCGCCGGCCTCACTCAGACGGCGCTCGCCAAAGCACTCGGCTCGAGCCAATCTCGCGTCGCGAAGCTTGAGGGTGGCGACCCAAGTGTGTCGCTGGAACTGCTCATTCGCGCACTATTGTCTGTCGGCGCAAGCCGGAAAGATGTGGCCCACGCGCTCGCCCGCCGCGTAGCGTAGCTGTCATATAACGCCAAAGTTCAGCTGCGGGCGAGTCAAATAAGAGCGCGTGCGGAGTACGCGCAATCCTCAGATCGCCCGTCTGCTACAACGCTCGTTAGGCCGCGTCTATGCGCGAAATCGCTCGACATCGCGGTTTCATATCGTCGACGGAATAGTTGCTGGCGGCGAAAGAGTGATGGCTGAAAGTCCTGACGCGGCCGATTCCATGTCCGTGCGTGCAATCATCGGTGCATTCGCCATGATGCATGCGAGCCGCTGGAGAGCGTCATCCTTGTCACCAGTTATTTGATTGGCGATTGTGTACGCGAGCAGATAGCGATGCGTTCGCTCAAGACAAATGTGAAACGCGCCAAACTGCCTTGCGCCGCGTGAATATAGCCAAAACGCTACTCCGGCTACGAGCTCGATGATTGCTCCGCTGATTAGACCGACCCTCGCGACGCTCATGGATTCGCTCGTTGGCGGTGCAACTTTGCCGAACCGAGCGAGAGCATCGAACAACAAGGCGTATCCGAGAGCAACGATGACAACCCAGAAACCGACGCGAGCGGCCGATCGCGCGGTACCGAAGCTTTGTTTAGCCTGATCCTGAACGTCTTGATAGTACTGTAGGATCAAGGCCTCGTGCTTCGAGACGACATCTCCCATCGAGCCGGAGTCGATTGCCTCCTTGAGCTCGGCGCAGGTCTTTTCCATTCGGAGATGGCGATCGGCATTGGCGGACGGGATGTGAGCGGAGCGATCGACCGCAGCAGGAGTGCCCATAAGTTGCTCCCTTTACGAGGTGATTGTAACCACGTTAATGCTCACGAGCGCCAGCGGCCTAACGCCAGTTCGACAGCGATGTTATGCGACATCCAGAATAATAACAATACATCCACACCTACCTATTCCGGGCGCCCTGTCGCCAACTCGACCGCAAACTCTCTGTCGACACTAGCTTGCCGCACGCGATGTTTCTCCGTCATGCACGTTATCCAACATACACTCGCTGTATAACGTGCAAGGACGCTCGAAAACGCTCTGAGCATCTGCCACTCCCCATACAGCCAGCGCCGCCGCAAGCCAGTTCGGCTCACGGCGGCGCTGTTCCCTACTCGCTCCAATAAACTACCGCGGATTCAACTCTCTCCCCGCATTCACATCATCAAAATTCAATAACGTAGTCCACACCATCGGATCCGTTCCTGCTAGCGGCGCAGCGCCTGGTTGACCGCGGCGGCGAAACGCGACGCCTCGGCCGGCGAAAAGTCGTTCATGACGTCGCGGCCGTTGAGCTCCACCCGGTCGAACACGCGCTTGCCGGCGAGGTCCTCGAGCACCAGACGGTTGCCCTCGACGCGGGCGCCCCGGAGGGCGCGCAGGTTGTAGGCGATGCCGTGGTCGAACATCTCGCTGAGCGCGGAGCCGACCATCCGAGCGGCCAGGCGGTGAGCGAAGTCCTGGGGCGCGGAGTCGCGGACGCTCGCGTTCATCCGGGACAATGCCGTGTCGGTGAACTGGAGCACGAGCGTGGTGTCCATGAGCAGCACCGCAGCCTGCGCGTCCCGCGTGCGCAGGCTGTTCCGGGCTTGAGCGAGTGGCGCGCGCGGCACGATCCACGACGTGTCGGATGCCGGCGTCCCCGTGTGCTGGGCGGCCGCCGGTACGGCGAGCAGCAGGAGGCCACTCGCGAAGGCGAGCGCGCAGGCAGCGAGGCGAGCGACGTGGTTGGGCAAGGGCGGCGCCTCGGTAGCGTAGATGTGATGCGTGCGCGGTGGCCGGAGGATCCGTCGCACTGCGCTTGTGTCAACATGACAACGTACGGAGGTAGCGCGCCCGTGTTTCACGTCCGTCCGGACACCGCTTCGAACACGATATCCTGCGCGCCATGATAGAGCACGTGGCGCCCCATCTCCTCGAGTCGTTCCCTACCCTCGATGATCTCGAGAAAATGATTTCCAGCGAGCTGACCGGCTTTGCTCGCGAAGCGTGACGACCCATAGGCGAACAGCAGCTCCGTTTCGCTGATCCCACCCGGATACCAGAGCAGATCGCCGCGCGATGGATGGCTGGTGTGGTTCTCATAGCCGACACCAAGCTGATAGGCGCCGAGCGGGATCCAACAGGCCTCGCCGCTCCAGCGGGCGTGGATCAAGCGCTGGCGATAGGGAAGCAACGCCGTGAACGCAGCGCAGGTGTTGGGCGCGCGATCGGCAAGGAGTTTCGCCGCGAAGACGAACGTGTCCGCGACGGTGATGGTGATCAGGGCAGTCATTGGGAGTGCCAGCGGTGGTGGTGCGCGGCGTGCGCCCCGCAGACCGCGTCATATCGTTGCACGGCCACGTCGCAATATGTGCGCAAAGCAAATGCGCCCGCATCGCAGCGATCCCATTTCCCTTCCCAATTACGAGAATGCCTCACGCGTGCGCGTACTTGACCAGGACGACGCCGGACGGAAAAGTCTCGGTGCTCAGATGTCGCACGCGATGCGCGGCGGCGACGTTGGCGAAGCGCTTCTTGCCGCGTCCCGCGATGACCGGATGCGCGACGAGGTGGTACTCATCGATTAGCTCGGTCTCGATGGCCGAACGCTAGTGTGCTCGCGGCGACCGTCGGCCCGCCCCACATAATGATGTCGCGCCCGTCCTGCCGCTTCAGGTTCGCGATGCCGTCAGCGCCCCCCGCGAGCACACTAGCGTTCGGCCATTCTACAGTGCGCAGCGTGCGCGAGAGAACGAAGTGCGGCGTTCGCGCCGCGATCGCCGCGAACTTTCGCTCGTTGGCAGGGGCGGTGGAGCTCGTCAACGCATCCTGCCAATGACCGAGGAATTCCCGATGCGTGGCGGCGCCGATCAGCATCGCGTCCACGGTCTCCAGCGTCTTGAAGATATCGCTCCACGAACCCTCGTCGTCCGCTGAAAGGCAGTTGCGAGATGACGCCGCTGCTACGCTGCAACGGAGTCAACAAGAGCTTGCCGCATGGCGGCAAATAGTTCAATAGCCTTTGCCGGCGATAGCAGATCGCGAACTGCCACGGTTCGGTATACCCCTGTCTCGGAACAATACAGTCGTTCCAGACCGAGCAACTCGGCCGCAAGGCGTAAGCCGCATCACCGCAGCCGGTTGCGGCGTGCGCTCGGGCGTCGCTGCATGGGCGCGACCTGTGCCTTAGGGGAAGGTGTCACGTACCGTCACCTATTCTCTTTTTTCCTCATACTGCCATGTCGAACATTCGTCATATCACCTGCCTCACGGCCGCCATCGCCGTCGTCCTCGCCGCCGCCTGTTCGTCCGAGGGGCCCGTAGCTCCCACGCCGAACGCTCCTTCGTTCGCCAAGAGCGGCACCACCGTGAGTGTTGGCGCCGTGGACACGACAACCAGCGCGTCGAACCGCCCTGCGCCGTCGTCCGGCCTTGTCGGGACGTCGTTCACGGCGCGCGCCGACTCGATCAGCAACGTTCCGCTGACGGTGTACTACGCCGCGCCGTCGACCTGGGTCGTTGGCGGGCACGTGTTCGAGTCCACGTGGCTCACGCGTCTCACGGACACGAAGGTCCCGTTCGCCGTCGGCGCCTGCCTGACCGTGACGTTCACCCCCAGCAACACGGGCGTGTACAACGCCACCGACATCGTGAGCCAAGTGCCGTCGAAGTGCCCGTGAGCACGCCGAGGGCGTAGCGTTCCACGTGCAAGCGGCGGACGACCCACCAATCGCAAGTCGCTTGCACGCCCTCAACGCCGCAGGACGGCGTCCCCAGTTCGAGCGTTTGTCAACGTGACATTCTCGAGCGCCTGGATTCGCCAAACGCCCTCCGGCCGCGTGATCACGGCTAAGATCAGCGTATCGATGGGTGTCAGGTCGTTCCGGCGCAATCGCTCGCGCGAGCGTGGCGGGGACCGCACGTTCGAGTTTTCTAATCACGACAGAGGCCACACGCCGTCTCGACGTGTGGCCTCTCGATCATCGCGCCTCCCGATCGACTAGCTCGGCGGCAGCGTCTTGCTGCCGTCGTCGAACGGCTTGATCAGGAACCAGGGATGAACGACGAAACATTCTTGAGCGGCGGCAGGCGTCGCGCGCACCAGCAGCGTCGCGGCACTCAGCACGCACAGCATCGGCAGGCTGCGCATGCTACCTCCACCACCAGTAATTGTTGACCTGATCGACGCACTGGTAGCCGATGATCGGCGCGCCGGCGGTGAATGTCTTGTTTGTGCTGCCGGCCGCGTTCAGGCACGTGGCGGTCGCGCTTGACGACTCCGTATACGGGATGGGAACGCCCGCGATCACGACGGCGGTCTTGTCCGTTCCGGCATTGGACCGAAACATGACCGCCGCATGCCCGATCACTTTCGAGCTCCAGTAGATCGCCGAGAAATCCTGGGCCTTCTGCTTGGCGGTCATCGCCGCCGTATCCCTGCTGGTCATCGAGGGGGCGCACGTCTCGAGCGATATCGAGTTGGTGCTATCCGCTGCCATCGCCGATCGTTCGATGCAGAGCTCCGGCGTCTTCGTGTAGGTCCTGATGCGGATGCGAGGCGTGCCCGTCTCGCCGTCCACGTCATTCGAATCGACCACCGAGATGAAACGCTGGCGCATCGAGTTGGGGTCGCACGTGGCCAGCGCCAACGAGCGATCGGTCTGCCCCCGGTCGATGCAGTTGCTGACACCGAAGATCTGGTAGCCGGGCAGCGTGGACACCGGGAACCAGGGCGTCCAGGACGACCCGTCGTTGATCATCTCGTACGGCGACGCGTCGGTGTTGATCGCGTACACGGCCGTGCGGCGTGCCCCGGCCGAATTGTAGGCGTAGTTGATCACGGCCGGCGGGCTGCCCAGATGCGCGTCGAGCGCGGAGTTCCAGCCCGACCAGTTGCCCGTGAACGACTGCGCGTAGAGGCCGTCGTTGGTGCCGCGTGCGATCGTGAACAGCTGACCGGGCACCGTACTCACCGCGGCCGGCGCGCCGACGATGCAGCAACCGAGATCCTCCCACTTCGCCCATGCGCCGCCGGAGCTCCACGTGTGATACATGTGGGTGTCGGTGCCGGCCGCGAACACGTTGATGTTGCCATTGCCCAGACTCGCCACACCAGGCGCCGACGTCAGGATCCCACCGGGAATCTTCTCCCACGCCCTCCATCCGCTCGGCACCCAGGCCCGATGCGCGAGGCCGTTGTCCGTTCCACGGGCGAAGACGTCGACGTTGTTCGCCGTCGTCGAGATCGACGCCGGCGATGACGTGATCGCGCCGCCAAGATCTTCCCAGCTACTCCACTTGCCTCCGTCGTACCACGTGTGGACGAGGTGGCCATTCGATCCCTGCGCGAACACGTCGAGCACGGATCCCTGGTCGCCGCGCGCGGATGCGCTCGGGCCCGACCCGACGTTGCCGCCGAGAGACGCCCACGGCGACCATTCCACGAAGTCCGAGACGCCGAGGACCCGCGGGATTGCCCGCGCAGTCGGCCGCGTGGTGACCCACACGGCGTTGTCGCTGCCGCGGACGAAGAGAAAGACCTTGTCGCGACCGGCGACCGCCGCGGGTTGTTGGCCGGCCATTGGCTTCGTACAGGTGGACACGATCTGTCCGGTCACGAAGCAGGCCTGCGCGGCGGCCGGCGTAGCGAGAGTCAGCAGCGCCGCGACGACGAACAAAGACACGGCGGCAAGCCGTGGCGCGCGAGCGCGCCGCTCGATGCGATCGGTCATCGTCATCTGGCCGCGTAGACAAGAAACCAGTTGATGCATTCGAGCGAGACCGATCGTTCCTGCTTTTCCACGACGATCGCCGCGGCAATACCCCCGTGCGCTGTTTCGCCTCTGCTCTCGGCGGTATCAATTTCCTTTTGATGCGTGTCCACCCATTTCTGGGCGTCGTCCACGCGCGACTGGTTCACCGCCTTCTGACCCGGCGCGGAGTGGTCCAGCAGGCGTTGCGCCGTGGCCAGATCCTGCAGGGCTGTCGCTCTCTGTGACCAGGCGATGTTTCTCGCCGACACCGCGGCGTTGTAGTCCGTGCAGGCGGCGCTCTCCTGTCGTTGGCCCGCCGTGTAAGCGCTCGCCAATATCGTCGGGGTCGGAGGCGCCTTCTTGCAGATCACCTCGCCATTGCCGAGCGGGATGCTCGTCCGCCCCGCACCGCAGGACGAACCGGCGGCAACGCTTCGAGCCACTCCGATCCGAAGCCAATCAGCCCAGGCGCCGCCCGTGCTTGCCGTCTGGTACAATGCCGCATCCGTTCCCAACGCAATCGCGTACGAAACGCGGTTCGCGCCATTCACATAACTGACCAACGCCGGCGAGCTGCTCAGGACCCCGCTGTTGACCTGCGCACTCCAGCCGGACCACCGGCCGGTGAACCCTTGAGCGTAGAGCGCATTGTTGGTTCCCCGTCCCAGTGTGAGCAGTTGTGCACTGCCAAGCGCCGCCACGGCCGGCGCACCCACGATGCAGCAGCCCAGGTCCTCCCACGACGACCAGGCGGCGCCGGTTTTCCATACGTGGTACATGTGCGTGTTGGTACCCGCCGCGAATACGTGCATGCTTCCGCTGGTCATGGTCGCCACGACGGGCGCCGACGTCAGGATGCCGCCGGGAATCTTCTCCCACGCCTGCCATACGCCGCCGGCACCCCAAGCCCGATGCGCGAGGCCGTTGTCCGCACCGCGGGCGAAGACGTCGACGTTGTTCGGCGTGGTGGAGACCGACGCCGGCGCCGACGTGAGCGCACCGCCGAGGTCTTCCCAGCTACTCCACGCGCCGGCGATGCGCCAGATGTGCATGAGGTGGCCGCTGGCACCCCTCGCGAAGACATCCATGTTGTCGCTTCGATCGCCGCGCGTCGACGCGGCCGGACCCGACGCCACGCTCCCGCCGAGCGAGACCCAGGCGCTCCAGTTCGGGCTGTCCGTGCCCTCAGAGGCGGGCCGCGTCGCAACCCACACCGCGTTGTCGGTGCCGCGGACAAACAGGGAGAGCGTGGTGGAGCCGACGACCGCCGAGGCCTGCTCGCCGGGTGCGGGCTTCACGCATGTCGACGCGCTATTCAGGCACTGGGCAGCGGCCGGTGCGGCCGAAGCCAGGAGCGCCGCGAGGCTCAGTAACGACAGCGGCAAGCGGGATGCGCGGGTTCGCCGCGATGAGCGATGGATCGTCATTCGATTCCTCCAGTGGGAGCGCCGATGGCGGCGCCATGAAAGGCGGGACAAGCGAAAGCGTCACTTTGTCCGCCCACACTAGGAGGCCGTCGTTATCTGCCTCCCACCCACCGGTCACTGCCGGTCACCCAGCTCTTTCGCTCGAAAGGAACAGAGGCCACACGCCGTCTCGACGTGTGGCCTCTTGATCATCGCTCCTCCCGACCGACTAGCTCGGCGGCAGCGTCTTGCTGCCGTTGTCGAACGGCTTGATCAGGAACCAGGGATGTACGTGCGGAGTCACGTACACCGCGATATTCGCATCCACCGTGCTGCCTTTGTATTTCCACCAGGAACACGGACCGGGGTGCTTCGGGTCCCAGATGATGAACAGCGGCGTGGTCGCGTTGAAGTGCGGTGGCTGACAGTTGAGGGTCATCGCCCATGAGACGGTAGAGAACCTTCCATCCGGGCCAGCCCCGAGATTCGCGACAATTCGCTGGACGTCTTCCTTGTGCATCACGATTTTTTGCCAGCAATCGTAGTAGTGGCCATCCTGTATCAGCTCGCACCCGAGCTCGTAGTTCCCATCCGCGTTGCCGAAGTAGGGCTGCGTGCTCGTCCACAGGCTGTCGAACTGCGTCGAGTAGGCCCAGAGGGCCTTGCTGGCCGTGTTGCCCGTGTTAGAGCCGCCCGATCCCATGAGTAGCTGCGAGATATAATATCCGGCCGAGTAGGCGCCTGTGGGATCTGCACCGGCGACCGCTTTTGTCAGGTCCGGAACGCCTGCGATCCGCCATCCCACGAGCTGGCCGCCAGCCTTCGTGACCAACATGTCCGCATCGCGGAAGTTGCTCTTGTCCATCAGCGTCCAGATCGTGGGCGCGTTCGGCACGCTCAGATCGAGGAACGAATTGGCCGGAAGATCCCCGGGGACCTGAGTTGCCTGGAACGTCAGTTGGGCGTTCAGCATGTCGACTTCGGCTTTCACCTCGGGGATTGCATCTGCGCGACGAGGGTCCTTCGCGTCGTCGCGCGAGGGATCGTTGCCGGCAGCGATGTTCTCGTACTGCGCCACGAGCGCGAGCTGCGTCCGCTCGATCCCTGCCCAATAGTTGTACGCGGCCTGCATGCTCGCCTTGAGGTCCGGTCCGCCGACGAACGGTCTGAACGCATTGTGGCGCCAAAGCCGCCTGAGGTAGCCATCCTCGGGGATTCCGTTCCCCATGAGCTGCTCGTACAGCATGGTCCGGTGGTCGAATACCACCTTTAGATCTGCGGTGAGGGTCGTGCTGTCTGCTGCGCACGCTGAGTTCCGCACCTGCGGGGCGCTCCGCCGATTGTTGAGACACCGACGCGCGGCGAGCTTGAAGTCGGTCAGGTAAGTGTTGATGGCTGCGACCTGGACGGACATGGTCCCCCGCTTGTTGCCGAGGAATCCCGTGTTTATTTCATCCGACAGCCTGCTGATGCCCGCCTCGAACACGGTTTGGAGATTCGAGATGCTCGTCTGGATTCCGTCGAGCCGCGTGTTCACGGAGTCGAGCTTGTCGAGCGTCTTCTGGGCGTCGGTCTCCGCTCCGACCTTACCGGTGAGGAGCTGGAACCCGAAGGTGAGGCATCCCTCTGGCTTCTCGGCCGCGCATGAGCCGAGGCCCTTCGCGACGTCCGTGACGATGCTGACCGTCGGATTGTAATTCGCCGTCGCCGCGCTGCCCTGCGCACCTGCGGGCACGGAGCCGGCCACGAGCAACGACGCGAGGCCGACGAGTATGATGCCAGCTCGATTCGCACGAGCTCTAATATAAGATCCTGAATTAAACTTTTGAACCGTAGGGGACATGTGGCTACCTCTCTCCTGATGAAGTGGGTGGAACAGGTGAGTACAGCAAGTCATTCCCAGCATGCGGCGGGCAGCGCACTGTGCGGATCGACGGGCGTCGCGATCTGATCGAAGCCCGCGGGCCAGGCGTCAGGCGCGTCCGTCAGCCGGCGCAGCGATTGTCCAGGCGCGGCAAGGCCGGCGCGCGCGGCCTTGATGAGGGCGAAGTGCATCCGCGGCCGGGCGTCCGCATGGCGCGCCTTCATGACCAGCGCGTCGCCCGAAAATCCGACACGCCCGATCATAGCGCCGCGGACCACGGTCGCTCCGTCGGCCACAGCCAACGAGCCGAGAAACGCGTAGATGCTGTACGCGCCGTCGCCGTGGTCGATCACGATCGTATTGCCGAGATGCGGCCATGCGGTCGACGCGATGGCAACCGTTCCGCCGCGCACCGCGTGAACACCCTCGTCCGGCACGCCCTCCAGGTCCAGCGCGCCGTGCGGCGCCAGCACACGATTGCGCGCCGAATCGATGCCGATGGCCCGCGAGTCGGTAAACCCGCCTCCGTTCGTCCAGGCGCCCACGCCGAGGGGATCGGCAACGCCAACGCGCGCCGGCCGCGCCAGGGCGCAACCATATATGGGAGACGGTTGGCGGTGGGCCGATACGCTCATCATGCTCATTACCAGCGCCGCGATGCCGAGTGGTGTTCTGCCGCGTTTCATGACGACCATGCTAGCCGGCGGCAGTCACCGCCCGCGCCATTCGCTGTTGCACCCCCATCTCACGCGATTACTCAGGAATCACCCGGAGACTTGCACCTCTTCACGAACTCCGTACGTTTGTGCACGCTGGTGCCCCGTAATCCCTTCCCCCGCCCGCTCTCGCTTGATCCAGAAAGACGTCCAGTTGCGCCTCCTCGGTGCGATCGAGGTACGCGACGGACACGATGTTCTGAATGCCACGGTGTGCGCACAGCCAAAGCGTGCGGCCCTCGTTGCCTATCTGTCGCTCGCCGGGTCGGGATCGTTCGTTCGCCGAGATACCCTCCTTGCGCTTTTCTGGCCCGAATCCACCGAGCGCCAGGCGCGGCGCGCGCTCAACCAGGCGATCCACTTTCTGCGCGGCGAGCTCGGGGCCGACGTCATTCTCAGCCAGGGCATCGACTCCCTCGGGCTGGCCCGTGACCGCGCATGGTGCGACGCCGTGGCGTTCGACGACGCCTTTCATCGCGGCGAATTCGCCGAGGCGCTCGCCCTCTATCGCGGTCCGCTGCTCGAAGGCTTCTCACTCAACGGACTCACCGAGTTTGGACAGTGGCTCGACGCCCGCAGACGACGCCACGCGAGTGACGCCGCCGCCGCCGCATGGCACCTGGCCGAAGCCTGCTTCGACGCGGGCGACGCGGCCGGTGCGATTCGCTGGGGCAGGCAGGCTCAAACGGCTAACCCCGACGAGACGAGCGTGCAGCGACTCGTCACGCTGTACGACCGCCTCGGCGATCGTGCCGGCGCGCTTCAGGAATACGATTCGTTCGCGCGCCGCTTGCGGTCGGAGTACGACGCCGAACCCGCGCCGGAGACGCAGGCGCTCGTGGCCAATGTGCGCGCACGCAATCTGACCACCACGGTTCCGGTGGTGGACCGGCCGCCGCTTCCCGCGTTTTCCGCGCGCACGCCTACTTCCGCGCCCGGCGAACAGCCCAACGCGCCGACGCGTCGGCTGAAGCTCCGTGAACTGAATTGGTGGCGCCTCAGCGCCGCAGCCATCGTCATTCTCGCCACCGGCGGATTCGCCGCGACCAAGGTGCTCGGCCGGTCCGAGCTGACCGGCGCTCCGCTCGCCACCGAGCGCACGGTGGCCGTTTTTCCGTTCGTCTATCGGGGCGGAAAGGACCTGGGCTACCTCGGTCAGAGCGTTGCGAGTTTGCTGACGTCGAACCTTGCCGGAGCCGGCGACGTCCACCCCGTGGACTCGCGCGCACTCGACGCTGCGATCGTGCACGACGGCGGTCCAAACGTTACGCTCCGCCGCGCGGCGACGATCGCCGGTTCATTCGATGCCGGTGTGTTCATCATCGGCGACATCGCCGAGTCCGGCGGCCGTCTCCGAATCGACGCGCAGCTCTACGATCGCACGGGCGTGTCGTCGAACGTGAGCGCGCGTATGGAAGGCGCGCCGGCGTCACTGTTCGAGCTCGTGGATCAACTCACCCAGAAGCTGATGCAGGGACGCAGCTCTCCCGGCGCGTCCGACCTCTATCGTTCGGCGGCGCTCACAACGCATTCAATAGAAGCGTTGCGCGCCTACCTCTCGGGAGAGACCGCGCTTCGCAGCGGGCGCTACTCGGAAGCGGTGCAGTCGTTTCGCGGCGCGCTCGCACTCGATTCGAGCTTCACGTTGGCCTACTACCGCCTGTCGACCGCCGCCAACTGGACGAGCGAAGGTTCGCTCGCCGATTGGGCGGCCGGCAAGGCCATGGCCACTCGAGAACGGGTGTCGCCGCGCGACCGCGTACGCATCGAAGCGTGGAACGCGTACCTGCGTGGCGACGCGGAAAACGCCGAGCGACTGTACGCGAGTGTGCTCGTGGACAATGCCACCGATGCCGAAGCGTTGTTCCATCAGGCCGACATTCACTTCCATTGGGGCGGCATGTTCGGCCGGCCCTTGGCGGCGCAGAGCGCGGAGTGGAGACGGGTGCTCGCGCTCGATCCGCAGAACGCCGGCATTTTGGCGCACGCGTCCCGCGTCGCCGCCATGGCGCGCGATCGCCCGTGGTTTGATTCGCTTGCCGCGCGCATTACGGCACTCGCGCCGGAAGCGGCGCGCACCATGGAGCTTCATGTTCTGCGCGCGTTCACGTTTGGAGATCGCGCAGCGCGAAATACCGCTGCGTACGAGATGCTGCTCACGCCCGAAGCCGGGCGCCGCGCGGTGTTCCAGATCGCCGCTGCGACGTCGCCGAGTCCGGGCGACGTCGCCGAGTTGCTCGGGCCCGCGCTCATGGCCGGGCGAAGCTTTCAGTCGTACGAAGAAGGCCAGCTGCTCGTGTGTGCGCAGATCACTCTTGCCGGCGGGCGGATGCGCCGCGCGTGGTCGATGGTGGACTCCGCGGCAATGCTCAATCCGCGGCGCGCCAGGGAGTTTCGCGCGGTGTTTGCACTGGCGCCGCTCCCCGACGCGAGCACGAGTGCGCGCCGCGCCGCGCTCGCCGATCTCGCAACGCCATATAATGCCGGTGACGCCAGGCGGCTCGGCGAACCACTGCGCGCATATTTGCGCGCCGCGCTGAGCATTCGGCTCGCCGACATTCCCGCGGCGCTGCGGTTTGCGTCGGCGTTGGATTCGTTGCCGCCCGCCGAAGAAAGCACGGTTGCATACTCACGCCGATTCGCCCGGTTGATTCGCGCGGAGGTGGAGCAGCGGGCGGGTCGCCCGCAACAGGCGCTCGTCCTCCTGGGCGAACCTCAGGTATTGCCCGATTTTCGCCTGCCCTTCGTGTGGAGTTATCCGGTCGCACACGAGCGCTTTCTCCGCGCGGAGATCCTGGAGTCCCTCGGCCGCAACGAAGAAGCGCTCCGGTGGTACGCCACCTTTCCGGACCCGAACGCCTATGACTTCATGTTCGTGTCCGCCGCGCGTTTTCGCTCGGCAGAGCTGCTCGAACGCATGGGACAACGTGGCCGCGCGGCCGCGGAGTACGACCGATTCGCCGTGCAGTGGAGCGGGGCGGACCAGGGCTTTGAGCCCCTCGCGACACTGGCGCGAACGCGCTCGGCCCATCTGAGGGCGGCTTCCGCGGTCAGGTGATAGGCAGGTGACCGCGCGAAAGCGGGGTTGGAGCAGCCAGTGATTCGGCGAAAGTAGTGTGCGGAAACACCGTCGCCGTACTCCCCTGGCCCCGCCATTATGCCATCTCAGTCAGTACTGCCGCGCTTCCGCATTCGCGTCGTTCTACTTCTCGGGGCACTCACGGCGTGCGCGCCCGCCCTGAGCAATCGACCGAACCTCGAGTCGTTGATGGCGGCGTATCGCGCACAGAACGCCCCTTCCGCTTTCCGCGCCGACAGCACTGACCGATCGCATCTCAAATGGCTCGAGGTGTGGACCGATTCAGGGCGCCAACTCACGACCCTCGACGCGGTCGACGCGCCGCTCGTCTCCGTCGTGCGCGCGGTGCTCGTTGCCGCCGACATTCCGTACGTGTTCGACGACGTGGATCTCGTCGGGCGCGTCAGCGCACGTCTCGAGCGACGACCGGTACTCGACGCGCTGAACGATCTTCTCGTCCCGCGCGGCTATCGCGCCATACCGCGCGGCAGCGGCGTCGCCATCTCGTACGCGAGCACCGCCGATGCCGGCCGCACTGCCGCGACCGATCCGATCCACCTGGAAGTGCCGATTCTGCACCTCGACGCGAAGGCTGTGAGCGGAATTCTCGACGGTGGACTACGCGGCGGGAGCGTGGGCGCAATCTTCATCGCCGCTCGGAGCGTCGTGCTGCTGAGTGGGCCACGCACCTCGGTGGAAGACGCGCGTGAAGTTCTGCACCGTGCGGATCGCCCCACCGATCACGTGTTCATCGAAGCGCTCGTCGTCGAGTTCGACGTGGAGACGATGCGCAACGTGTCGCTCAGCGTCGCCGGGTTGCAGAGCGGCAAGGTCAGCGGGCTTGCTTTCATTCCCGGCAACCTCTCCGGCGACCTGTTGACATTCATGCATGCGCTCGGTGCCAAAACCCCACAGCAGTTCGTGGCGGTGGTGCAGGCGATCGCCGGCAACGACAAGGCGCGCGTGGTGGCGCGGCCGTTCATCTCCACGCGCAGCGGCGAGCCGGCGAATCTCAACATCGGCCGCACGCGCACGTACATCACCCAATCCGTTCAGACCACGGGACTGATGTCCGTTGGCCAATCGACCGTGGAGAGCGGCGTGATCCTCAAGATGACGCCGACCGCCCTGCCCGGCGATCGCGTGCGCATCGACACCCACGTGGAAGAGTCGCAGTTCCTGCCGACGTCGGGCAACATCGCGGCGGAGAAGGATCAGAACGTCGCCGAGTCGAGCATGGAGGTGCCGAGCGGTCAGACGATCGTGATCGGCGGATTGTCGCTCGATCGAAGCTCGGCGACGGGATCGGGCATCCCTATCCTGCGCAGCATTCCGCTGCTTCGTCTGCTGTTCAGCAACGATGCGGAGACGGGCAAGCGGCAGGAGGTTGTGATTTTTCTAACACCGCGCATTTGGCAGCCAGGGATGGATGCGCCGCTGGTGTCGCCTGAAGCATTCGATCTCGACAGCTTGATGCGGCCGCTCCGTAAGAAGCCGTGATGGGTGACCAAGCAGCAGCCGTACTCCGCGTCTACTCATACCTCAACGCCTCGATCGGATCCAACCGCGCCGCCTTCAACGCGGGCAGCACCCCAAACACCAACCCAATCCCCACCGACACCGCCACCGCCACCGCCGTCAAGCCGATCGGCGGATCGCCCTGAATGTTCATCAACATCATCCCACCCTTCCCCGCCCCCAGCCCCACGAAAATTCCCAGCAGCCCGCCGATCAACGTCAGCGTCGCCGCCTCGACGAGGAACTGCGCGAGAATGTCGGTGCGGGTCGCACCGAGCGCCTTGCGCACGCCGATCTCTCGCGTGCGCGCCGTGACGGAAACCATCATCACCGCCATCACACCGATGCCGCCGACCATCAGCGCCACCGATGCGAGCACCATCATCACCAGGAAAAAGGCGCCGCTGATCGAGTTGAAGCTCGCCAGGATCTGATCCTGGGTGATGAGATCGAAGTTGTTGATGTCGCCCGGCTTCAGGTGCCGCATCTCGCGCAGTGCCACCGTCACGTCCGCCTCGGCGTCCTCCACGCTCGTCGTGGACACGGGTTTCACCGGCATCATCATCTGCTGGCGACGATCCATCGGCAGCGCGTGCAGCGCAAAGCGGAAGGGGACAATGGCGGCAGTGCCCTGGCCCGGCGGCGCGAAGATGTTGTCTGGCGGCTGCCACACACCAACCACCTGCGCCGAGGCGCCGTCCACCCGAATGTCGCGACCGATGGGCGAGAGGTCGTGAAAGAGGAAGCGCGCCTGTTCGGCGGCGATCACGACGACGCGCGCGCCGGAGTGCACCTCGGAGCGCGTGAACCATCGGCCGGCAACCAGGTCGCCGCCCTGAATGAGGGGGAAACCGTTGTCCGCGGCCGCGATACCCATCGGTTGCGTGCGCGCGCCCTGCGCCTCGAGCCGTCCGTTGAGCTGGGCCCAGATTCCGGCGTAGGCGATGGACGGAAGTGCCGCGATGCGCTCGGCCGCGGCCTCGTCGAGGTTCGGGCGATTGCGGAGCCCGGGCGGCAGATTATTCGGGTCGCCCTGCTGCCCAATGCGCAATACATAGAAGGTCGTGGGGCCCGCCACCTCGATGGTGTGCAGGATCTCCGTCTGCACGCCGTTCACGATCGTGCCCATCGTCATCACCGTCGCCACGCCAATGATCACGCCGAGCATGGTGAGGCCGGAGCGCAGCTTACTCACGAGCAGCGTATCGAACGCGAGCGCGACATTCTCCCGCAGCTGGTCTATCGACGGCAGCCGCATCACTCGGCTCCCAGCGCGACTATTGGGTCCAGCATAGCCGCGCGACGCGCGGGATAGACGCCGAACAACACGCCCACACCAGCGCCGAGCAGCACCGCGAGGACCACGGACCACGGCGTGATGCGCGCGGGCAGCGGCGACACCGCGGCGACGATCTGCGCCACAGTCCACCCCACGAGAACGCCGGCCACGCCGCCGCTCGTGGCCAGCATGATGGACTCGGCGAGAAACTGTCGCTCGATGTCGCGACGCGTCGCGCCCACCGCCTTCCGAATGCCCACTTCACGCGTCCGCTCGGTCACGACCATGAGCATGATGTTCATGATGACGATGCCGCCCACCACCACGCCGATGGCGACGAACGCCGGAATGATGCTGAACAGCACGGCGGTGAGCCGCTTCCAGAATGCGACGAGCGCCGCGGCCGTCTCCACGGCGAAGTTGTCGGGTTGCCCGGGTCGCAGCCGGTGCGCCACCCGCATCGCCTCCTCGGCGCGTACCATGGCGGGCGCCACCTCGCCGGCCGAGCGCATCTTGACGCCGATCACGCTGGTGCGGCGCAGGCCATACGACATCTCATATCGCCGGAGCGGCAGCAGCGCGAACATGTCCGCCGAGCGTCCGAGGAAGCTGCCCTTTGGGGCCGCGACGCCAATGATCGTCACGATGTCCTCGCCGAGCCGCATCTGCCGGCCGATGGGATCGACCTGCCCGAACAGCTTGTCCGCCACGTCGTGCCCGATGATCGCCACCGCACGACGCTGCGTGTTGTCCACCTCCGTGAGCGGCACGCCGTCTTCGATGCGATAGTCCTGCACGTCGAGGTACGGAGGCGTGACGCCCAAGACGTTCACGCCGGTGAGCGTCTGGCCCTTCCATACGGCGTTGACCGAGACGCCGCCGCCGCCCGAGACTCCCACCGCTGCCGCGTCGGGCAGTGCGTCGATCACGGCCTGGGCGTCGGTCATGCTGACGCGCGGACGGTGGTTGAACATCGCGATCATCTCGTCGGTGACGTTGCCGATGAGGATGGGTGTGCGGCGCACTTGAAACGAGTTCGCCCCGACGATGGCGCCGGCGATGGTCGTTTCGACGTATGCGTTCATGCCTTGGATGATCGCGACCACCGCCACGAGGAACGTGACGGAGACCGTGATGCCGAGGAGCGTGAAGACGGAGCGGAGGGGATTGGCGCGGATTTCAGCGGCGGCAGCGATGATCATGTCCGCCAGACGCGCCCCGTGGGGTTTCATCCTAACCGCTGCGCGCCGCGCAGCAATTCCCAGAACGCACGCGGGTCGATGGTGCGCAGTGGGAGCTGCTCATGGACATCAAGCAAATCGCGGTCGCCGGTGACCAGGACGTCGGCATTGCCGGCGACGGCGGTGGCCACGACCCAGCGATCCGCGGCATCACGAATGGCCTTCGTTGCGGGCTCGTCGGGCTTCGGAATGATGGGAAAGGGTGCGAAGACCGCGTCGATTGCCTTCAGCCGATCCGGCGGCACTTTGAACTTCGTACGCAACACGCGCCGGAGTTCGGCGAGGATGACGTCGCCAATCACGAGATCATGCTCGGCAAGCACGGTACGGAGCACATCGGCGCAAAGCCCGCGCGTGGCGAACGCGGCGACCAAGACATTGGTGTCGAGGCAGACTCTCACGACACCGCGCGGAACACATCCTCATCGGTGAGGTACCCGCGGGCTTCAGCAAAGGGCATGACGGAGCGGCGCGCGTCCTCGAATTGCAAGATGGCAAGCTGACGCCGAAGGGCGTCCCGGGCGATCTCGCTCCGCGAGCGGCCGGACCGCTTGGCGAGCGCGGCGAGCTGGCGCTCGAGGGCGCGATCCAGGCGAATGGTGAGCGCGGAGTTCTTCATGTATGACAATGTAAGACATTGCCGGCCGATCGTGCAAGCGACGAGCGAGCACCAGTCGCCCGCCGCTTGCACGCGCCACGATCGACCCTTCCCTACACCATCAGTCGCTTCAGCGTCACGCCGCCGCTGAAGACGTGCCCGGTGCTTGAGCCGGCGCACTGCTCGCCGGCGGCGCCGTCCGAATCAGATGGAACCGCTTCGCACTGACCCACCCCGCGAGCAGGTCATTGTCGTCGGCCAACTGCAACCGCACGAGCGCGTCGAGCACCTTGACCGCGTGCCGCCCGCGACGCGACGCGGAGACGGTGCCCTGCGTCGCCGTCACGCGCGTCGCGCCAGACTCGTTCCGGTCGCCGAGCGATGCTTCGACGGCGCCGGCCGCGGCGAGCAACCGATCGGTGAAGTCCGCGGACAGACCCGCGTCCGTGAACACGCTCGCGTGCGGGAGCGCCGCGTCGGCCATCGCGTGTGCCCGCATCGTCACCTCCCGAGCCGATGCCTTCGACGGCGGCATCGTCAGCGACGAGAATTGCGGAATGTTGCGTAGCGTGCTCGCCGCGATCCGCGCGACGGAGCGCATCTGCTTGAGCACGGCCACCCGCAGCGCGCGCTGCTTGCTCGTTTCGCCCATGGCCTTCCGCTTGGACGACTCCTGGACGTTGCCGTGGGTGGTCAGGTCGGTGACGACCTGATCGAGCGTCTTTCGAGCGCCCGACCGATTGACTTGCCCGAGCGCCGCATCGTTCGCGTCGAGGAAACGCTGCGTGCGACGCAGGGTGTCGAGTACTGCCGCTGCCTTACTGTCCATACCACTCCTTTTGATCAAAGGTGGACGCATTGAGGCGAATCCGCCGCGGGCGTCCGCCAACGGCGGACAATGAATGGAGCATGAGGAAACACGAATCGCCCATCCGGACACACGAATCGATCCTGCGGACGCGCGAATCGCCTACCGACCCACACGAACCGACCCTCAGCCGACGCCGGTCCTCCATGCCGGGTCGTCGATCGCTGTTGCGCCATTGGACATCGCCGTGACGGACACGTCATTCGTCGTTCCGGTCTCGAGCCCGGCCGTCATGCCAACGCCAATGGATCTCTTGTCCGCGTCGATCGCCCGAGCCTCCCGAACGACTCGACGTTGCGCCATGGGCGACCGCCCAACCGTCGTTGGACGTCGACCAATGGGAAACGCCGATCGACCGCGCGGGAATGCGGGCGACGGAACGGGAAGTGTCGATCGTCGATGCGGACGTGCCGGCCGCCTAGCGGGGCGGGGCGATCGGCCAATCGCCCGAGAACATCGCCAAAATGCGCGGGGCCTCGGCCCTCAGCTCGCGATTTTGGATGTTCTCCCCCCTACTATGTGTTGCATTTTTACTCAAACAGATGCGACCGGGCCTTCAACGACGCCGTCAGCGCCGTCCGCGGCCGGCAATTTCGGGGTGGCCGTCCACCTGGCCGAAGCGGTCCAACGTCAGAATTGACACGCCCGATCTGACGACGCGGGGCGCTTCACGCCAGCGCGCGGCGAGCTCGCGGAAGCGGCTCGATCGCGGCACGACGGCGACGAGGAGGTCGTCGTCGCGCGCGAACTCGGTAGTGAGGGCTCGGGCGATAACGGCGCGGAGCAAGCGGTGCTCGGTTGGGCTCCGCGTCGCGCGGACCGGGCCGGCGCTCACCTCGGCGATGAAGCGTTTGCCGGTTGTGAGCGTGGTGACGACGTCGCCCTCGCCGAGTCGCGCGTGGAGGACGAGGGCCGCGGGATAGGTTGGTCGGTTACCGAGCGGCGCTCGCGGATATCGGCCGCGCCAATCGCCGGGAAGGCCGTCGGATCGGGCGAAGCCACGGTCCTTTAGAAACTGCTCAACCGGGAAGCGCGGCTTGCCGCTGCGCGTGACTTCGTTGCCCGTGAGGGCGAGCCAGATGTCGCACTCGGTGAGGCGCTGGTCGACGAGGTACATCGCCAGGCGGAGGCTGACCTCCGTTTGAGACATGCGCGCCGGCGCGAGGACAGCGGGGCTGGCGACGGCCTTCTTTCGGCGGCGGCGCGGTTTGGCGTCGCCGAACAGCTCCTTGCAGATCGCCGCGTAGTTGGCGGCGGGCTCACGGGCCTCACGGGCCTCGTGGATCTCGTTGACGATGTCGTCGAAGCGGCGGGTGTACATGAGCACTATAGAAACATGGGTGCGTCATGTGAGCGTCATGTGGGGATCAGCCTGACCGCGGCACCCGTTCACGAACGCCAAGACGTTGCGCCATGAGCCCGCACTATCGGTGCCTCGCGGCCGGATGGAGCGTGAGTGGAGCGTTAGTGATGCGTGAGCGGCGGGTGAGCGGTTCTCGATGGAGACTCCATCCCCGCCGTTCCAATTAGAGGAGCTTTGGATACGGCGCCACAAAGTCGAACGCGAAGACGCGGCCAATGCGCTCGAGATCGCGCACGTTCGCGGAGATCAGCGTCGCCCCGGCCTCGCGGCACGAGTGGGCGAGGAGAATGTCGAAGATGAAACTGCGGCGCGTTTGGGCGAGCACGAGGCCGTCGCGGCCCGCCAGCGTTGCGAGGGTCGTCCCGAGCATCTCCCACGATTGCGCCGACGGCGTCACCACCCGCCCGCGCCGGAGATACGGGTCGAGCACCGTTCGCTCGAGGGCGGCACGGCTTTTCCCGGCACCGGCTCGCAACTCTGCCGCAACCACCGAGCTGAGATACAGGCCCGGCGCCGCTTGCAACGAGAACGCCTCCAGGGCGGTCGCAGCGCCGGAATCGCGCGCCGCGTCGATAAAGCAATTGGTGTCGAGCACGTATTTGCGAAGTTTCCGAACGGCCATACGCGCTCTCGTCAGTCGATGCGCGTCAGCGCCATGTCGCGGAGGGCGCGGACGCCGGACGCCAGGTCCCGCCGAAAGGCGACGAGTTCAAGCGCAACCTCAACCGTTTCCCGTTCAGTCGCGGTACCGAGAAAGGCCTGCGCTTCTGCCAGAGCCTCGGGGTCGAGCCAGAACTCCTTGCGGACTTTGCCTTCGTCAGCGGCGGCGCGTCCGGTGCGCTTGCGAGAACGTGCTGACTTGCGCGAGGCACTCGGCATGGATGACTCCAGTGGTGGTACGGACAAATATACGATTTCGTCCGTACAGAAGCAAGATCGATCGGTCAAGAATGCCGCACACGGCCTCCGGCCTCACCCCTCCTTCCACGGATTATTCGCAAACACCGCCACCTCCGGCCACAGCACCCGCCTCGGCAAGTTCAGCCCGGCCAAGATCGTATCCGCGATGTCCTCAGCGTAGAGCTTGTTGGGATTGTTCCGCCCGCCGCCTCCGCCGAAGTTGGTCTGCACCTCGGACGGACAGACGCACATCACGCGAACGCCGTGCGGGCGGAGCTCCGCCTGCCAGCACTGGCTGATGCCGCGCACCGCCCACTTGCTGCCGCCGTAGGACGTACCGCCCGCGCCCCCTTTCATCCCCGACGTGGACGCGATGTTGACGATGTCGCCATCGCCGCGTGTCTTCATGCCTCCCACGACACGGTTCGTGAGATCAACGAGGCCGAACACGTTGACGTCGAACATCGCGCGCATGGCGTCGAGGTCCAGCGCGCCGATCTCGGCGCGATATGCATAGCCGGCATTGTTGATCAGGACGTCGACGCCGCCCATCTGCGCCTCGCAGAACGCCACCGTGCGCGCGTTGTCGTCGGCGTTCGCGACATCGGCAGCGAAGCCGAGTGCGCCGGTTTTGCGTGCGAGTGCCGCGAGGCGGTCCGTGTCGCGTCCGGTAAACACGACCTGATGGCCGGCCGCCCGTGCCCGTTCGACGATGGCGGCTCCGATGCCCTGGCTGCCACCCGTGATGAGAAACCGACGTGCTTCCATGGCCTGCTCCCGAAGAAAGAGTGTGGAATGCGCGCTGCGCCCGCCCCTAGATTCTAATCGTGGACCTTACCGCCGATCTTCTCGAGCTCGACCCCTTGGTCGACCTGCTCCGCGGCCGGCGCGTCGTGGCACTCGTGGGCGCCGGCTGCAGCACCGAGTCGGGCATCCCCGACTACCGCGGCCCGGAGACGGGCAAGCGGCCGCGCACACCGATTCAGTACAACGACTTCGTGCGCAGCGAGGCTGCGCGCGTGCGGTACTGGGCGCGGAGCACAGTGGGCTGGCGCCGCATCGCGACCGCACGTCCGAACCCGGCGCACGTCGCGCTCGCTCGCCTGGAGATCGCCGGCGTGGTGGTCGGCGTCATCACCCAGAACGTGGACGGCCTGCACGAGGCGGCGGGAAGCCGGCGCGTGGTGGAGCTCCACGGCTCACTCTCCGCGGTGCGATGCCTCGCGTGCGGCGACCGTTCGGCGCGCGACGCATTTCAGCGCCGGCTCCTCGCGCTCAATGCCGAGTGGGAGCGACGACTCGCGGGGAACGTGCTCGAGGCAGCGCCCGACGGCGACGCCGAGCTGCCGGCATCGGCGCTCGAGGAGTTCAGCGTTCCGGGTTGCGAGCGTTGCGGCACCGGCGTGCTCAAACCGGATGTCGTGTTCTTCGGCGAGAACGTTCCGCGTGCGCGTCTGGATGAGGCGTGGCGCGTGTTCGAAGCGGGCGATGTGCTGCTCGTGGTCGGGTCGTCGCTCACGGTGTACTCCGGGCGGCGCTTCATATATCGCGCGGGTGAGATCGGCATGCCCGTCGCGGTCATGAATCTCGGGCCAACGCGCGCCGACGACGTGGCGGCGGTGAAGGTGGAAGCGCCCCTCGGCGCGGCGCTGCCCGCGTTGGCGGATTCGCTGATTGGAGGGTGAGGCAGTCTCCCGGGGAGTTCGATGACCGGTCTACGAAGACCGATTTGAGTTATTCAATGACGAATCGCGTAACACTGCCCGGTGTGATGATATTCTACCTTGTCATCGTCCTGTCGGCGTGCGACCACACCACCTCCACAACCCCCGCGCCGGTCGCGCCCGCGGTGCCGGTCGCGCCCGCCGCGCCGCCCGGTACCATCTGCGCCGGCGTGGGTTTCCCCGGCGTCGCCGTCGACATTCGGCGCCCGGATGGTCGTCCCATCGCGCCCGGCGCCAGGCTCGCTCGCGTTGAGTTGCGAGGGCAGCGCCTATGGCCGCTCCGTAGCCTTAATCAGCGCCTCCAACGGACTTTGGAACGGACTAAGAGTCAAAAACTGGCCTCACCAACCGAATACTGATTTACGAAATAGCCGCTAGTTCAATCGCGCGATATCAGATGGTGTCGGCCTCCGACTTAAGCTCGGCAAACCACACCATCAGCCATTGTTCGTTGGTTGGTTCATGAAGGTCGAGTTGGTACCGACATGCCATCGACTTGTCTGGGGACGAAAGCAACTGAAACGACGGCTGTTCCTCTGTAACAGTGCTGCCCTTCAGTTTGAAGAAACGAACGTCCCATGGTGCAATCTCGAAATCGACGATGAGCTCCGCCTTTTCCAATCCGTGAGCAAGCTGCTGAAACTTAAATCCGATGCAGTCCATGTTCCGCTCTTCGGGCTCGGGCCACGCCCATCGGAATTCGATTTCGAACCGATCGCGCTGGCGCAGCGGCGTCGCGAGTTGAGCCCGCAAGAGCTTGCGAAACGCGTCTGGAGCATCAATGACGTCAAGCTGGAGAAAGGTTCCGGCGCGCGCGTCGAGCACGGTCCAGGCGTCCTGATCCCGTGAAGACAAAGGCACGCCACCAGCGACGTCCATTTCGATAAACCTGCCCGCTCCCGGCGCAACGCGAAACCCGGCACGTGTCGTCCTCCGCTCCACGGAGCCTCGGCGCGTTATCCTGACGTAGTGAGCAATTTTCTGGTAATGATTTGCACCGTCTGCCCATTGAGGTGTCGCTGCAAGCGACTGAAACAATTCGGCGACGCGACGGGGCACGGCCGTTGGCAGGTCCAACACCTTCAATTCTCCACGAATGCTCAGTAGAAGAGCGCGGAATGCATCTTCCGCAGCGAGGACTTCTTCAACCTCGTCGGAGAGATGCTCGGCCCGGTTCCTCGCAGCCACGAGGCTGAGATATCGTACGTCATCGTGGCTGGTTGGCTTGCACAAGCCAGAGTGCGTCACACTGATTGACTTCTCTAACTCCGCCGGTGCCAATCCGCGAGCTTCTCGCGAGCCGACCCAGACATCGGTCGGACTGTATACGACGGACGTCAGGATTGCGGTCGCGCCGTCACCTGACGGTAGGCACAGGAGAGGGCGCCGGACGTACTGCGCCAGCCACCGAATTAGCTCTTGCCGCTCCGGCTCCAAGCGCCAGAGTGGTCTCAATTCTGGGTGCAACAACGCCAAAGTCGCAGGGACCCGGTCCGACCCTTGGACGGGAGTTCCGTACAGCAAAATGAATCGAATCGATGAAAGGACTCGGGCGTATGCACTACGCGTACGAGCTTCGTCTGCAATGCGTCGGATCGCTGCGAGTATGAGAAGCCCGCCGAGCGAGTGACCAACCAACCCAATGAAGGGTACCTCCTCGGACGATGCACTGATTTCCTCCAAGCGGCTTACCAGCGCGCGGACATGCTCATCGAAGGGAATGCGTCGCTTCAACGGCAACCATGAGGGCCAATTCCACCGCGGGAGCCGCGAAGTCTCATAACCGAAGAACGCGAAGTCCCAGCCGTCCCACGTTGAGTCGGTAGCCAATAACTCGGGCATCTTTCCCCACGTCGACGTGGAGTGCCCCAAGTAACCGTGAACGAACACCAGGACGCGCCTGCACGAATTACAACGTGTCCAGGAAATGCTGCCCGCGCCCACTGATTACTTCCCGATTTTCGTGAAGCTATCGGTCCATGCGTTTGTCCACTGGGTGTCCGCGCTGCCAGTCTCTGATAATGATCGGTCCGTCGAACATGACCGAAGCGCTAGTTCAATTTCGGTCCGTAGCAGTCGAATAGTCGCCAGCGCAGACCGATGCCGTGGCTGTGTACACTGGCCCATGATCGAGGCGTCGGTAGGCGTCATTTTCCGCTCTTCAGCCAGCTGTCGCTCCAACCGTTCGTCCAGAGTGCATCACTCGGTGCGGTCTGTACCTGCTGGGGATGAGATTGGGTAGCCTCGACGATTCTCTTGATTTGCGGCGCGAGAATCTTGACCTGTTGCGTGATCGTTGGTTCAGACGGTTTCTGCATTAGTCGCCTCCCGTGAGGTTGTCAAACGGTCTAACAGAACATCCACCGCGGATTTGAGACGATTCCTGCAACATTCCGTCTCGGATATGTCGAAACGTCCTTGTTCGAAATAACGGTTGCTCGCCGCTCCTCCGCCACACACTGAGAAATACTGGCACGTGTCCCGGCAACGGTGAAGGCCCACCTGGTAGTCCGAGACATAAGAGAGTGAACGCGCGCGGGCAACTATCTCGAACAAGGGCGTCTCCAATACATTCCCGGCAATCAACTGTGGCGCCGAGTCGACAAGCTCCGGTGAAAGGAATACGACGCTGCCATCAACTGCGACGCACGGAAACATTTCCATGCTGACAGGCGGTGGCAACGAATCGGAATCGCAGACGTCCAACATAAGCCTCAGGGGGCGGTCGAATTCCCGAATCGGGATGACTGGATTCTTGGCCCACGAATCGTACAAGTCGCGCCAGAAGTGCCGAATAGCGTCTTGAGGTAGGCGTGAAGCGACGTTAACGCCCTCTGTTTCTTCAATATTGATACACAGAATCGTGCATCCGAGCTCGCAAGCGAACTTATATAGTGCTTCGGCTTCGTCGAGCCGATCGCGAGTTACGACGGAAATGATAGCGAATGGTATACGTCTCCGGTGGAGAAGGTTGGCACCCCGCGTGACTCTGGCATCGACAGATTTCCCGCTCCAATCGCGCCGGTCGACGTTCATAGCCGGCGTTCCGTCGATGCTTATTCCGACCTCAATGCCGTACTCGTCGAAGAGATCGCACCACGGCTCGCTAAGCAGCGTGGCATTGGTCTGTAGAGAGTGAGATAGGACGCCCTCAGTTCGCGGACCGAACGGAGCGATTAGGGACCTGAAATGCTCAACTCCACAAGCTAGGGGCTCCCCTGAGTGCCACACCAGGCGAATCGGACCGCCAGCATTGACTAGTGCGGCTGCGACACTCTCGGCAACCGCAACCGGCATCGTTCGAGTCGATTTACGAAGCGGCAAATAACAATACCTGCAATCGAGATTGCATAGCGTCGTCGGTTGCAATGCCACGTGAAATACTCGAGGCGGAGGGGCAATCGGTACCGAGGCGTGTTCTCGCTCACTCATTTCAACCTCACCAGTAAAACCGCGGCAAATCAGACGGCCGATCGGCGGAAACGATTGTCCCAGTGACTCCAAAATGGACCTAAACGCGAAGCAGCGGAAGTCGGACCCTCCGCATGCAAGATTAGAGGGCGTTAATATTCTTGCCTCAAGAACCGAGGGTCCGTAACCCGGTCGGCCGGTTGCCCACGGCGTGGCGCTTGGCCGGGTGGAGCAAGGTCGCAGCAAACAAAGAGGAATCGCGGCCCAAAAACGGCCCAATCTCTCTGAATCTCGGGGACTCTCAGCGATCCTCCCTGATCAGTGCTTCTGGCGGAAGCGCGGCGACACGACCTACGACGGATGGCCTGTCAGCACGTGCGCGGCGTGTCTGCCGCTGCAGCTCGCGCGGGTGTTCGACTCGGCTGAGGAGCGTGATTCGGCGATCGTGTACTACAAGCGATATCTGGCCACGTGTGCAAGTACACCCAAGTTCCCGCGGTCTGTGAACAGGCAAATTCCCGCACTCGGTCTGCTCAGGCGTGGGGCTCACCTCCGGGCTTGAGGCCGGAGCTGGCGCGCTCCTCGGGCCGAGGCCCGAGGAGCGCGCCGAGCTCGCGGAGGCGATAGCTCCGCCCGTCGATGTGGACCAGCTGCACGTGGTGGAGCAGCCGGTCCAGGATCGCGGTCGTGAGGATTTCGTCATCCGCAAAGATCGCGGGCCAGTCGCGGACGTGTTTGTTCGAGGTGAGCAGAATGCTCCCGCGCTCGTAGCGCGCCGACACCAGGCGGAAGAAGAGGTTCGCCTCCATCCGGTCCAGCGGTCGGAAGCCGATCTCGTCGATGATGAGCAGCGCCGAGTTGAAGTACCGCTTGGCGCGGAGCCGGGCGGGCGGCACCGCCGCATCGGCCCGCAGGGCATGCATGAGGTCATCGAGCACGAAGTGTGTGACCGAGAAGCCATTCTTGATCGCCTTCACGCCAAGCGCCGTCGCGAGGTGCGACTTGCCGACACCGGGCGGCCCGAGAAACAAGACGTTGGTCTTCTCGCGCAGGTAGCTGCAGGTCGCGAGCGTTTCGATCTGGCGGCGATCGACGCGCGGCTGAAAGCTCCAGTCGAAGTCCTCGAGCGTCTTGCCGGGCGGCAGGCCGGAGAGCTTGAGCATCGTCGTCACACGCCGCTCGTCCTTCCGCTCGAGCTCCGTGCTCAGCACGAGCTCGAGGAATGCCGTGGGGGAGAGCGCATCGCGCGTGGCCTGCTCGAGGAGCTCCGGCAGGCAGCTCGCGGGATACTCGAGGCCCAAGGCGGTGAGCTTCGCCGCCACGGGATCGAGGGTGACGATCGGGAGCTTCTTCGCGAGGGGGCTCATGTGGGAGTCCTCATGCTTGAGGACATCCCCATCGACGTGCTCAGTGACGCGCCCCTAGCATTGACCATTGTGTCGACCAGCGCGACGTAGTCGCTGAGCGGGCGGTGCACGCTCGCGGGCGACGGAAAGCCGGCGGGAAGACTCGCGAGCTGCAGCGCGGCGCGACGGCCCAGTGGGGTCGGCGCCCGCACCGTGGGCGTCGACTCGCCGTCGTAATGCGCGGGGACAAGGACCGTCCGCGCTGCGGTGTGTCGCGCGTGGCGCGCCACCTCCGCGCCCGCGGCGAGCACCACCACGTGCGCCGCCGTTCCGCGCACCTCGACACTCCGCCCGACCCACGCGAAGGGCACCGAGTAGCGGCGCCCCTCAAACGAGACGAGACAGTCGCGCGAGACCCGCCGCGCGACGACACAATCAAATGGCTCATGCACCGGCGGCACTGGCAGGAGCCGCGGGCGCTCCGCGCGGAGCGCCTCCGCGATCGTCGTCCCGGTCGCCGGACACTGACGCTGCGTATGCAGCCACGCTGTCCGCTCATCCAGCGCCATTTGCAACTGCTCGCACGAGCTCCACTCGGCGTGAAATAGGTCGGCGAACACGCCGCGGTCCGTGCGGACCCCGCGCTCCACTTTCCCCTTGTCCGATCCGCGCGCCGCGCGACACGGATCGACCGCGAAGCCACAGCTCGCCGCGAAGGTCTGAAACGCGGGATTGATCACCGCCGTCGGTCCAGCGCCACTCGCGACGCCCGTCCGGAGATTGTCGATCCGGATCCAGAGCGGCACGCCCTCGTAGCGCTGGAAGAGCGCCAAGTGGCCCGTCTGCCATGCGAGTTGTGTCATCGTCGCGCTGACCCAGACGAAACTCGCGCGGCAATGCGAGAGGGTCCCGATCAGCCCGTGGAGGGCGAGCCGCTCGCCGGCGACCCGCGCCTCGAAGTCAAACCAGTCGTGCTGCGCCTGGACGCCGGGCGCCGTTTCGACGCGGCGCACGGCTTGGATCGGGGCCGCCGGAAAGCGGCGCTTGAGATAGCGTCGCACGGCTTGGTAGCTGCCGGCGAAGCCGTGCTCCCGCTCGAGAATGGCGTGGAGTTGCTGCGCCTCACACCGACCGGTCCCGTCCCGCACCACCCGCGCATCGTCGAATCGCGCGAGCACCGCATCGACGCGCTCATCCCATCCAGCGAGCGCCGTCGGTCGCGCCGCCCGTCCGTCCGGCGCATCGAGCGGTCGGCCTAACCGGTACCGGAGCGTCGATTCATCGACGTCCAACTGGGCCGCAACGCGTCGCACCGACACGCGGCGCGCCACCATTTCCTGGGCAATCATCACGTGGATCCTCCCTAATTTCGCCATGCGTCGCTCCGCGCCGGGGATCGGCAGCGGAGGATGCCCGCCCGGCGGGCATCGTCAAGCGACTGCGGGAATTTGGGTGTTCACACGTGCGGGAATTTGGGTGTTCTTCTACAC